>JAGQQE010000027.1 GCA_020426345.1 Planctomycetaceae bacterium | reverse complement strand
CTGATGACCAGAATCGATTGCGGCCTGGGCCAGTGCGTATCCCATTCGACCACTGCTCGCATTCGAAAGAAAGCGAACATCGTCGATGTATTCGCGAGTGGGACCAGCCGTAATCAGAATCTTCATTCGTGTTCACTCCGAATCATCACGCCAGTTAGCGTCAGGTTAGGTGTGCAGGAAGGACTGCCGGCCATGATCCTGCCTGCTTTTTTCGTCTGCGACCGCTGCTTTTCAGGCAGTCTTAAGCGTCGCGGGCCAGCCCACTGAAACTGACAGAAAAACGCGGGTGAAATCTACTGCCAGTGCGTAATACCCACAACCAGACCGATCCCTCTCAGAATCCGCATTGGGGCGTCGTCGGCTTCGGGCGGCTTCTCGACGGTAAGTTCAGCGCGGGGCCAACAGGTGTTTCTTCACGAACTCTGTTGCCTGAGCGGCCACCGTGGGGCCGGCACCGGCAACACCGTGATTTCCTCCCGGGATGATGACCATTTCTGTCGGAGCACCGACTGCCTGCAACGCCTTGTGCAGACGTTCGGCGTGAGCCAGTGGGACGATGTCATCCTTATCACCATGCACCTGCATCAGAGGTGGATCGTCATGCGTTGCGAACGTGATCGGAGAAACATCTTTCATGCGATCTGCGGACATGTCTTCGGCGGCGGTGCCGGGAGCATAGCCGATGAGCTGACGATAGGCTGGATGCTGGTGAGCGATCGTGCTTAGAAGCGACCAGTCTGTTGGTCCGGCAAAACTGACGCCGCACGTTACACGCGATGACTCGCGCTCAACCAGGTCCGGGGAATCAGGGTTGGCAACATCGTCATGCAATGCCACATAGGCGGTCAGATGCCCTCCCGCCGAACCTCCGGTGACGCCAATCCTGTGAGAGTCGATGTTCCAGCGTGCGGCGTTTGTTCGCACAAACTGAATCGCTCGCAGGCAGTCATTGACCTGAGCCGGATGCGGCGCCACATCCGTAAAACGATATTCAATCGAGACAACAGACAGTTGGCCCTTCGCCACAAATGCGAGCAGCCAGCCAGGCACGTGAGCCTTTGAGCCCGCTCGCCACCCACCTCCATGAATATGAATCATGGCAGGGACCGGCTTGTCCGACTTTGCCAGATAAAGATCCAGACACTGTGCAGAATGATCATCGTCGTACGGCACATCTTTCTCCGTGGGAGCCTGCCCGAACAGAGAGCTGTGTGAAACGAACAGAAACGCCATCACGAATAGCATCGATTTCATTTGTTATCCCGAGATCTTACAGCCCGTAAAATCAGCCTTCTCCCGAATCATCCTGTCCCGACGGTGTCGGGGGCACTGTTGATTCATCAATCTTCGTCACACTTCCTGCAATTGTCCAATCGGCCCGCAAACAAACTCGGTCGGATGTCCATTTGACCGGGCTTGACGTGTGTGAGCCTGGCAGACTATTGCAAATTGAGAGGTAACCCGGTGCCTTAATAAAGGGGCAAATTGCAGGATTGGTTGTTGTGCGAACCAGATCCAAACATAATTGCGGGCTCCCGACAGAAAGGAGTGCCGAGATGTCAGCGACGACGCTCAACTATTCTTACCAGTACCCCTTTGCATCCGCAGTGCTGGAGACAGCTTCTTCCCCGGCGATGCGACTTGCGACGAGCCTGGACGGAACATCCGACGATCTGTTTTTTGACGGGATGCTGAAACAGCCTGCGTTGATCGGTAAATGTTTAACCGTTCTGTCGTCCATCGTTCGCACGCGATTTTATCAACCGCTGAAGCCCATGTTGCTGGATCCCGTCGTGACCAGCGGCGGCGGAATGTTAAGGTTCGAGGGATTCAGTAGCTGCTGCGGCGTCTATGCAAGAATCGACCTTGGACCGGAGGCGTTCGAAGGTGAACTTCAGGGTAAAGGCACTACAAACGTCGATTTTAATGACACGATGCGCACTGCACTTCGACGCTTATCAGAAAATGACCAAGCACATTTACAGGTGGGAGGCAACAGCGTCACGCTGCGTTCAGACAATGACACCATCGTCGAACGCAAAGTTAAGCTGCCGGTTCGCTGGATCAGAGGCTTCTGCGAAGTACAGGCCTATCAGGCTCGAATGACACCCCACTTCGAGCTGGATCAAAACGATATTCGAACACTGTTCAAATTACTTCCGAAAGGTTCGAACGGTCGACGGCCTGTTCACATCACTCGCACCGGTCAGACGATTCGCCTTGCATCGCGTGCGTTGCCCGGATCGGTGCAACTGGAAGGGGCAGATCGAGTTCGCGCGATGGAACCTTTAGCGCCTTATACCAGACAGTTGAAGATCTGGTACGACGAAGCCGCTGGAACCAGCGGTTGGGAACTGCAGCTTGAGAGCGGGCGAATGTTTATTCTGGTCAGCCCGGAACTGAATCGCGGATTCAGCGGTGAAGGTCAAATGCTGTCCCGACTGGCTGCAGGCCAGTGGGAAACGGCGATGCCTGCTGTTGCAGATTCGCTGAACTGGCAGTCTCAAATCGATGTTGCAAGTGTCTGTCGCTTCAACAAAAGCAGCGAAGCGGAAATTGAAGCTGCGCTGGCTGTGCTGGGTGCGCGTGGAATTGTGGGGTTCGATGTCACAAGTGGAAAGTACTTTCATCGAGTTCTGCCGTTCGATATCGAAGAAGTGGACAAGCAACAACCCCGACTGATGGCAGCACGAAATCTTGTCGAATCGAACAGCGTTCGCCTCTTCGAACAAACCTCTGATGGACCAAACTTTCAGGTGCCGGGTTCGGACACACAGCATTTCGTGCGACTCAGGGACTCCGGAGACCGGTGTACCTGTCAATGGTTTCTCAGATATCAGGGACAGCGAGGGCCCTGCAAACATATTCTGGCAGCAAGAATCACCTGCGACGGCCAAACAAGTTCCCAAACAAAAGCCGCGGAAGAACGGGAGACCTGGCAATGACAGTGTCGATCGACGTTCGAACGCCGGAAGGTTTTCTGCATTGCCTGCAAACCCTGCCACCGGAAGATTTTGTTGATGCCGTGAAAGGTCTGACAGACGCAGACCGCCGTAAACTTTCGAAAACGGCGCAGGACCACGCAAAGGCACTTCGAAAAGAAGAGCAGTCAGCCACGACAATGTCGGGCGTTTCGATTCAGGAAATGATCCGGCGGTCCAGCGAACGCATCGATCGTGTCAACATTCCACTTGCGATGGCTCACCTGGGTCTGCTTGCTGTTGCCCCGAAGTCGGCCAACATGGTGCCACTGCCCGGTACGCGTCCCCTTCGATCCACCTGGACAACAACGGAGCCCACCGTGCACGAACAGGCGGCCATTTCCATTCTGCTGCAGCGTCGGCCGGAGTGGGCACAGGAATGGATGCTTCGACAGCTTCAGCCATCGGATACAGGATTCGCATTGAAATGGCAGTCATTCCGACGACTGCTCGAAGATGGACTCTGTTCACCGCCTGATACGCTTGAATTCGCCGTGCTGATTCGATCAGTCATTCAGCAGGCGAATCTCCGGGACCACCCGGAACTCGTGGAACACATCGGGTTGCTGTTTCGTCACCGTACAGGTTTTCTGGCATGTAACGCAAAACTCAGGAAACGCACAGAAGAACTCAAGCCGGGCGTCTGGATTCCGGGAGTGGAATGGTTATGGAATCAGGTTCATCACGGGCAAGTTAACCGCGTTCAGGTTATCGATGCAGCGATAGAAGCGCTCTGGCGAGACTTCAGCGTTCAGGAACGTTCGGCTTTGATCAAGCTCATCGACGCACTGGAACCAACCTCAGATGAGTTCGTCACTCGCCAATCAGAACTGCGTCGCCTGCTGACACATGAAACGCCAGTCGTGGCTGGCTTTGCGATTCAAAGCATCAAGGCCATCAGAGACAACGACCAACTGGAAACAGACAGAGTCATTTCAGAACTCGCGGTTGTGTTTACTCTGTCCACAAAGGCACAACCCAAATCTGCCCTTGTCCTGCTGAAGTTGCTGGCAGCGAAAGATAAAACGCGAATCACCCATGCAGTTGACTCTGCAGCTGCCGCATTGCAGCACCCCGAATTGGATGTCCGGGAAGCTGCAGTCCGACTGCTCGAGCAATGGTCAGATGTGGCCATCCCCGTGGAAGCACTTCAGCAGGCGCTTACTTCTGCATTTCCGACTCTTCATCCACGCATCCATGACCTTCTGGTCCAGGCGGGGGCTGTTCACGAAGCGACCGATTCCACAGCGACGTTTGTCGAAGAATTGGCAGACACAAGAAACACTGCGGAGGATTTGTTTCGACGTATCGAAAGTTGCACGCCGGCGGTGCGCACCGCATGGAAGCTCGATGAATCTCTTTGCGCCGCGGTTGATGAGCACATGTTGCCTGAGATGGATATCAATGCGATGCCTTTTCAGCTTTCTCTGTTGCAGCCTGTCGCTGCAATAGAAGAAGTTGACGAGCTGATTGACGAAGTTGCGAGCCTGATCGAAGGCATTGAATCGCCAATGCAACTCGAACGAATTCTGGATGGCATCAACCGTCTTGGCGCCGAATATCCTGATGATTTCGACGCTCGTGTGGCGCCAGTCATCAAGCGAGCAGAAAGAGATTCTGACTGGAATGAGTGGACGACTCTGACATCGATGTTCATGTCAACGTCTCGACTGATAATGGACTGGCTGAAGCGTCGTCTTCACGTGCCGCTTGCAGGCAAATTCGCGCAGCAGAACTGGTCACGCCTGAACCTGCCGGAAATTGTTCAGACTCTGGATCGTCGAGCATCGGAAATTCGCGAGCGGTTCGTCAATCGTCAACCGAGTCTTCCCTTACTTTCCACGCCAACTCACGAACACGGGTGGCTGGATCCGGATGTCCTGGTGCGACGGCTGCAAAGCTATTCCATGGCTTCAGTTAATCCGAACAATGCCGACCTGACTTTCGCACTCTTGCGGTTGCCACCATCAACGTCCTACTCGGACGATCAAATTGCAGGCACTCCGGAATTGACTCGCCGTTTGCTGCGTTATCTTTCGGGTAAACCGATCGAAACCGCAGCCTCTGATTGTCCCGGATTGTGGCTTGCAGCCGCGCGGTCCCGAAGTCCTCGCGAAACGCGGCATGAATTGGCGGGACTAGCGATTCCTGACACGGCCTGGGGAGTGCGGGCTGCCGAGATTCATGTCCATCTCAGAAATTCACCGCATGCCATCGAAGCCATCCGCCAGCAACAGGATCGCGAGCTTCGCAGGATGGATCCTGAACCAGGCCGCGGGCCTTTCATAATGCAGGTCAACACAGGCAGTGCGGCGATTGTTTCCATCGAACCTGAAGCGGAGGCTCAGGACTTGCGTTTCCCCACCGTAATTTTTGCGGGACGACCCGGCTACGCGAAACACCTTTATGAGGGTCGTTTACCAGGATGGGCGGAAGAATGGCAGGCGACCCACTGGCCCGCAAACACGGACGGCTCGTTGGCATTGGCAATGGCCTTCATGCTTTGCCGCATGGACTCGAACACATCCCGTTGGGAACCGACCGCCCCCACGCTGAGCTCCCTGCTTTGGTCAGAGCGTGGATGGTCTTCCACTGCCATTAAGGCACTTTGGCTGGCATTGTTCAGTAAGGACGGGGACGCAAGAGCCGTGGCTGCAGATGCACTGATCGAAGGAATTCTTGATGGGCGAGCTCATCCGGCAGGATTGTCTGCTTCCCTGACGGAACTTCTGGAGCATCGCTGGCTGAAACTCAATCGCCTGGCCGAGGCTCTGGCTGGTGTCGCTCGAGTTTCCAGCTGGACCGCGCTGGTCGTTACGGCGATCATCGACTCAGTGATTGCGAGCTGGAGCGAACTGCCGGGTGACGCTCACCATCTCCTGTCGGTTCAGCTGGAAGCCCTGATGCGAATCAACGGTTGCCTGACTGATGCTGCCAGAAAGCCTCTTTCTCAACTGACCGGAAGCAGCAAAACAGCAAAGCTTGCCAAACAGCTTTTGACGCTGTCCCGATCTGACAGGTCAACCGCCCGAAAAGCGGCTCTGCTCGAAGGTGTGGAATGTCGAGTGCAGCGGGCAGAGCGACTTTGCAGGCCGACAGCCTGTCAAACACATGCACCAGGTGAACTACCGCAGTAGTAAGATAACGAGCGACCGGCCATCTGAAATCAAGTCTGCCGCAGGAAGCAGGAAAGCAACCGATCAGGAATCCCGATGCAGGCATTCTTCAGCGCGACTAAGAATGGTTGCTGGTGATGCCATGCGACCAGCGCCGATCACCCCGCAACTCAACCAGCCCTCTTCCGGATCGACAATCACCGTGCCATCCTGTCGCAATTGGTTCACATTCCGTTGCACTGACGCTTTGGCCCACATGTCGCAGTTCATTGCCGGAGCAACGATCAATGGGCATGTCGCCGCAAGTACGGTCGTCGACAACAGGTCGTCGGCAAATCCGTGAGCGAGCCGTGCAATTGTCTGGGCGGTACAAGGAGCAATGATGAACAGTTCCGCACGACGTGCGAGGCCAATGTGTTCGCCCTGAAAATGCTCTATTGCAAGGAAAGGGCCATGATGCACTGGTCTCTGTGTCAAGCCCTCGAAAGTCACGGCACCAATGAACTGTTTCGCCGATTCGGTCATGATGACGGAGACGTTCGCACGCTGCTGGACAAGCTGGCTGCAAAGATCTGCAGCCTTGAAGGCCGCAATCCCGCCAGTGACTCCCAGTAGCACTTCACGACCTTCCAGTGGAGATGCCATTGCCTGACTTTCTTCTCGGGAATCCGGTGAAACCGTTTGAAGCAATGCTCCGGCAACCTTCAAATGGCAAAATCACTGACGCAGCACTTCAAGAAAAAAGCTCCCATCAAAAGAGCAAAGATGCGCAAATGAGGGAGCTGTGGTCGATGCTCAGAGACCGCGTTCATGCGTCTCTGACCAGACTTGCCTGTCGCTTAGAGATCGTCCAGCGATGGGCCACCGTCGTCGGCCAGCAATGCATCCAGTTTGTCGATAGTTGCAGAATTATCTTCAATTGCCTGTACGTTTCCTGAGGTATCCAGGTAGATCTTGTTCTGCATGATCTCTGCGACAACAACCTGCATCAGGTCCTTTGTCTGCAGGTCGACCAATGGCCGCGCGCCGCGATTCAGCGCGACCATGCGTTTCTGAACCAGTGTGGACAGTTTGAATCGCCCGCCAACTCGTCGAACAATGTCATCTTCTCGAAAGTCATCCAGCATTTCGGGCATTCTCCTCGGACTTCAAAATCTCGCAAATCTCTTTTACGGCCTGATCCAGCTGATCGTTTACCACGATGTATCGGTATCGATGGGCTGACTGAAGTTCTTTCGCAGCGGTCGCAAGTCGCTTTTGAATGATCTCTTCCGATTCAGTCCCTCTGTTTCGCAATCGGCGTTCAAACTCTTCCGGCGATGGCGTCGAAAGGAAGATCGTAACAGCGTCCGGGTACCGCTGCACCACCCTCATCGCCCCCTCAACATCAATTTCCAGGAATGCCCATGCATTCTGGTCCCAGGCCCGGTGCAACTCGGTCCCAAGAGTACCGTAGAAATAGCCGGAGGCGAATACCTCTGCGTGCTCAATGAATTCGCCGCGGTTCAGTTTTTCCCTGAATTCTTCGGCGGAAAGGAAGAGATAGTCTTCACCATCAATTTCACCCGGCCTGGCCGACCTGGTCGTAGCGGAAACGGATTTGACCAGGGGGACATCGGATTCTTCAATCAATCGTTTCACAAGGGTTGTTTTTCCGCTGCCACTGGGGCCCGAAAGCACAACGATACGGCTCGTCTCGGCTGGGTGCATTCCGCTGCTCCTACTCGACGTTTTGAAGCACTTCGCGGATTCGTTCGATTGAGGCCTTCATTTCAACGACGCAGTGCGCGACGTCGACACTGTTTGCCTTGGAACCAATCGTATTGATCTCCCGAAACATTTCCTGACCGATGAATTCGAGCTTTCGGCCCTGAGACGTTTCGCCATCCAGCATTCGCCGAAACTGATCCATGTGACTGGAAAGCCGAGTTGTCTCCTCGTTGATGTCACATCGATCCGCAAACAACGCCACTTCACGGATAACGTCGTTCGGGCTGACGCTGATCGAAGCATCGTTTGTGAGCCGGCGAACGCGTTCCAGCAATTTATCCCGGTAGTCACTGATGACCTGCGGAGCGACCGCGATGATTTCCGACAGGTGCGATGCAATGGCATCACACTGCTTCTGCAGATCAATTCGCATCGACTCACCCTCGCGTTCGCGAAAGTCGTGAAAATGCTCCAGGGCCCTGATGATGGCTTCTTCTGCGATCGGCCAGACAGAATTGACAAGTTCTTCCGGCAATTCGGCCTCGGCAACCACGCCAGGTAACTGCAGCAGGCTGGCAAGCGAAATGTCGGAGCGGCCTTCGTCCATCGCAAGTAACTGTTGCTGGTAACTGTTCAGCACTTCGGTGTCGATGCGATAGCCTGACTGGCCGCCGGGAAATCGCAGCCGAACCGACATCTGAACAGTTCCACGGGCCACTCTCGCGCGAACGAGTTTTTCAACTTCGCTTTCAAAGCGAGCGACGGCATCAGGCAAACGGGCCGAAAGTTTGAGGTAACGATTATTGACCGATTTGATTTCGACGGAAAGGTGAACGCCATCCCGGTCAACCGTAGAGCTACCGAAGCCAGTCATGCTAAGCAGCACGATGAGAGATCTTTCAAATGAGACAATTCAATTACCCAGGCGGCAGCCCCGAAACGGAACTGCCGCCTGTTGAACGTGTTTTTGCGTCTATCGGAGACGGAAGCTGCTGCTATTCCTGCTTTTCGCCGGGCTCAGCACCTGTATCAGATTCAGTCGCCGGAGCGGCATCTTCTGATTTCGGATCTGCCTGAGCAGGTTCATCAGAAGACGGGGAATCAGATTTCTCTGGAGTTTCGGCAGCCGGAGTTTCCGCAGCCGGAGTTTCCGCAGCTGGAGTTTCCGCAGCCGGTGTTTCCGCAGCTGGCGTCTCAGGCGAGTCATCCGCTGGCTGCACAGGCGTTTCGCCGTCCTCAGGCGCCGCGCCGGAAGTGAACCGACTATCAGCTCCTGAGTCTTTCGCGGCAGCAACACTCCGCATCGACATGCCCAGACAAGCTGCAATCAGTACCCAAACCACAGCAACGACGATCGTCACCTGGGTAAAGGTATCTCCGGCACGCGTCCCAAACGCACTTTGTCCACCGCCGGATCCAAACGCTCCGGCGAGTCCGCCGCCGCGGCCTCGCTGAATCAGGACCAGCAAAATCATGAAAAGGCTGATGACGACCAACAGCACTGACAGGATGCCAACAAGAAACGACATCGAACTGCCTTCTCCCAATCCATAAGAAAAATGAGGGTAGGTCGCTTTTGATTGTCGCGACCCCGGAATACTACGACTGAGCCAGTTTTCTGGCAGCATCGATGATAGGCACGAAGGAGGATGCTTTCAGGCTTGCTCCACCAACCAGCGCTCCGTCGACATTGGCCTGACCGAGCAATTGCTCAGCGTTGTCGGCCTTCACACTTCCGCCGTAAAGAATCTGCACTCGATCAGCAAGCCCGGGATTGTAGCGATTCGCGAGCCACTTGCGAAGATGTTCATGGGCAGATTCAGCTTGTTCGGGACTAGCCGTGACCCCGGTCCCGATTGCCCAGACGGGCTCGTAGGCGATAACCACCTTCGCCATGTCAGCTTCGGTGACGCCGGAAAGCCCTCCTTCCATCTGCGTATCCAGGACCTTTTCCGTGCTGCCAGACTCCCGTTCGCTGAGCAATTCGCCGACACAAAGCACGACAACAAGGCCACCTTTCAATGCGGCATGGACTTTCTTGTTGATAACGGCGTCGGTTTCTCCCAGTACATGGCGGCGTTCGCTGTGGCCCAGAATGACGTGCGAACAGCCGCAGTCGGACAGCATCGGAACAGCGACTTCCCCCGTAAACGCTCCCGGAGCCTCAAAGTACACATCCTGAGCCCCCAGTTTCACCGCGCTGCCATCCAGCTTTTCCGCAATACTGGAAAGATACGGGAACGGAGGGCACACAAGCACGTCGACACCAGCTTCTGCAGCCGGGACCGCTGCGGCCAGGTCAGCGGCCAGCGCTGTCCCTGAAGCACGGTCTGTATTCATCTTCCAATTGCCAGCCACAAGATAACCACGCATCGAACAATTCCTTCTACCACCCTGTTCCACAGGGGTAATCACAATCAGAACTTCAGCCCGGCCAAACTTCAGGGAACTCTACGCACGCTCACCAGATACCGAAAGCGGAGCCACCGCAATACTCCTGTGTTTTCCCAAGGTCTCGCCAGGATTCCCAATCAATCAGTCGATTTCCCGCTGACTTGCAGCTGTGCTTTGCCTGGAATGCCTCAGGTCATGTTTCCCCCACGGTAAATCATCCTGAGGGATAAGAGTTGAAAACCTCCGGATTTCACAGAACGCGGAAGCGTCCGAAAATCCAGCGGAATTTACAATCTTTGAACCCGAAACCCGGTAAGCCGCCACTTCTAACCGTCCGTTGAAAAACCGGGACCGGCACGCAGGATGACTGGAAAGCATCGTGCTTTCAGATCTCCTGCCTGAGCCAGTCCTGTTTTTCAACAGGCTAAGCCGAAGGGGCTCTCATCCACCCGGCAGATTGGCGACTGGCCGCTACTTCACAGGTTCGCTGCGTGGATAGGAGCCAAGCACTTCCAGCCGATCCGGGGGCAAATCGTGCAGATCCTTCAATGTCCGCTTAATTTTTGCATCGGAAACATGCCCCTCAAAGTCCAGGAAGAACAAGTATCCAACTTCAGGCTGCCGGA
This sequence comes from Planctomycetaceae bacterium, assembly GCA_020426345.1. Classification (GTDB taxonomy): domain Bacteria; phylum Planctomycetota; class Planctomycetia; order Planctomycetales; family Planctomycetaceae; genus F1-80-MAGs062. Next base: position 19,854 of record JAGQQE010000027.1, on the reverse strand, counting down.
GAGGAAACGATTCAATCCACGTCAGATTGATTTTGTTCCTTCGAAACGCTTCCAGTGCGTCAGACAGTGAGCCTGGTTTGTGGGGAATCTGAAGCAGAATCGCGGTCCGGTCGCTTCCTGTCGGTTCTGCAACCGAATCGCCAATCACAGCGAATCGCGTCACATTATCTCGGTTGTCCTCGATACACTCGGCGACAATCTGAACATCGTACTGAATCGCCGCCTGCTTGCTGGCCACTGCAGCGGCCCTTGGCTTATCCCGAGCGAGCTGGGCGGCGGTCGAAGTGCTCGTCACCTCGATGAGTCTGGCCTGCGGCATATTCCGTGACAACCACTCACGGCACTGAGACAGTGCTTGCGGCTTACTATAGATCTCCGTGATTTCGCTCCGGTCACATCGGGCCAGGAGGTTGTGGTGAACGTGCAGCTGAACTTCACCGCAGATCCGGATCGGCAAGCGAGTGAACATATCCAGAGTATCAACGATACGGCCGTCAGTGCTGTTTTCAATGGGCACCAGACCAAAGTCCACGTGTCCACGATTCACCTCTTCAAAGACGGCAGCAATCGTACTGACCGGAACCAGATCGGCCATTTCGCCAAATCGCGTGATTGCCGCCTGATGGGTGAAACTGTAGGCTGGCCCCAGATAGGCAACCCGAATGTTCCTGATCCGCTGTCGTCCAGCGCTTAGTAACGGACGGAAGACCGCCCGCAGCTCATTGCTGGTCAGCGGGCCCTGATTCAGGCGGTCGATCATTCCGAACACCTGATGCTGATCCTGGTCGCTGAACACAATTTTCGAAGGCGAAGTCACACCCTTCATTTTCTGCAGGTACAGCGAAGCCCGTTGATTCAGCAGGGTAATTAACTGCTCATCGAGCCGTTCCAGTTGCAGTTCGGGTGAGAGCTCAGGCTCAGCAGCCGCGGCGGGAGTTCGAGGAGGGCGTTTCGCAGATGAACTGGGTTTTGCGGACTTCTTTACAGCCTTGACGGACCCTGTATTCTTGCCAGCTGGACGAGCATTCCGAGGAGCCGGGGCCTTCTTCGCCACTTTCTTTTCAGGCTTCCGAGCAACCTTCTTCTTTGCCATTTCAAACCTCAATCAGGGATACTGAAGTCCTGGAAAGAGGTCTCTGACAGTGTCAGAATTCGTGACTGAATCGCTCGGGCGTCGCCAAGCGAGTTCGGGCCCCCCCGCTTTCCGCATTGTTGTCCGGCGGTCACTTGATTGCCGGAAATTTGTGCTGCCCTTGTACAGATGGCAAAAATCACTGTCAAGCTGCGCGATGCCGCCCCCGGAATTCTAATAGTTTTAGACCTTTGACAGCCCGAGCATTTGGCGCTGCCAGAGACGCAACCTGCCAAAGAGACAGACATTACACAGGAAGCGGAATTGCCAAAACGGCACCCACAAACGCGAGACTTCCTGAACCGGAATCTGCCATATTGACCTAAACAATGTGAGCACGATCGAACTTTCCTTTCATAAGCACATAACTTGCAACCACTTACAGCACATTCACACATTGTGGCACAGAAGCTGCTAATCCCGTGGCCGTTCGCATGTTGACCCCCGAATTTAGTCGCGAGAGTGGTCGACAATTTGAAGTGACGGGATGCAGTGATTGATCCACTGCGAGGAAAGGAAACTTATCATGGCTGTTTCTGGTGAAAAGATTATTGGCATCGACCTTGGCACAACCAACTCGGTGGTGTCTGTCATGGAAGGCGGCGAGCCTCGTGTCATCGCCAATCAGGAGGGCAGCCGTACGACTCCCAGCGTGATCGCGTTCACACAGAAAGGCGAGACTCTGGTTGGAGAGCCGGCGAAACGTCAGGCGGTCACAAACCCGAGTAACACGCTGTATTCGATCAAGCGTTTCATGGGACGACGACACAAAGAGGTCCATTCGGAAGAGAAACTTGTCCCGTACGGGATCGTTGGATCCGAGAACGACTATGTCAAGGTGAACGTGAATGGCAAGGAGCACACGCCACCTGAAATCTCAGCCCTGGTTCTCCGCAAGCTGAAAGAGGCGGCGGAAAACTATCTTGGCCACAAGGTGAACAAGGCGGTCATTACCGTACCAGCCTACTTCAACGATGCTCAACGACAGGCCACCAAGGACGCCGGACAGATCGCAGGTCTGGAGGTTTCCCGAATCATCAATGAGCCGACCGCCGCTGCTCTCGCCTACGGACTGGACAAGAAGCGTGAAGAGAAGATCGTCGTTTTCGACCTTGGCGGCGGCACATTCGACGTCTCCATCCTGGAAGTTGGCGATGAGCTCATCGAGGTGCTCAGCACAAACGGTGACACACACCTGGGAGGAGATGACTTTGACGAAGCGTTGATCGATCATCTGGCAAAGACATTCCAGAACGAGCAGGGAATCGATCTCCGCAAGGATCCAATGGCCCTGCAGCGGCTCCGCGAAGCAGCTGAAAAAGCCAAGAAGGAACTGTCGACTCAGCAAACGACGGACATCAACCTTCCGTTCATCACAGCCGATGCAAGCGGCGCTAAACACCTTCAATTGAGCATTAGCCGTGCGGAATTTGAAAAGCTCATCGACCCACTCGTGGAGCGATGCCGTCAGCCGGTGCTGAATGCACTGAAAGATGCCAAACTGAAACCGGGCGACATTCACGAAGTTGTGCTCGTCGGGGGATCGACACGGGTTCCTCAGGTGCAGCGACTTGTCCGGGAAATGTTTGGCAAGGACCCGCATCAGGGTGTAAACCCGGACGAAGTTGTGTCGCTCGGAGCTGCCATTCAGGGCGGGATCATCGCCGGGGACGTCAAAGACGTGGTTCTGCTCGATGTAACCCCGCTCTCACTCGGTATCGAAACTGAGGGTGGGATCATGACGGTGCTTGTCGAGCGAAACACCACGATCCCGACCACCAAGACGGAAACCTTTTCGACCGCATCTGATAATCAGCCTGCGGTGACGGTTCGAGTCTTCCAGGGGGAACGAAAAATGGCAGGCGACAACCGACTGCTGGATGAGTTCAACCTGGACGGAATTCCGCCGGCACCTCGTGGAACGCCTCAGATCGAAGTAAAATTCGATATCGACGTGAACGGAATTCTCAGTGTGTCGGCAAAGGACAAAGCCACCGGCAAAGAACATTCGGTTCAAATCAAACAGTCCAGCGGATTGTCTGATGATGAGATCGAACGTATGCGAAAGGATGCCGAAGCCCATGCAGACGAAGATAAGAAGAAACAGGAGCTTGCTTCTGCAAAGAATCAGGCGTCGGCACTGGTCCATCAAACGGAAAAGACTTTGAAGGAACATGCTGACAAGCTGGACGCCGCATCCAAATCGGCTATCGAAGCGTCTGTTGAACGCGTGAAAAAGGCATCGGAAGGCGATGACGCTGCGGCAATCAACAGTGCTTGTGAGGATCTGGCAAAAGCATCGCACGCCCTGGCAGAACACATGTACGCCGACAAGGGGGCAGCCGGAGGCGAAGCTCCTCCGGAATCGTCTGCCTCCAGCTCAGATGGCGACGACGTGATCGACGCCGAATTTGAAAAGAAAAGCTAGAGTTCGAATGATTCAGAAGCCCGGTATCCGAATGATGCCGGGCTTCTTTCAGAAAATTGAGGAACAGCTGTCACCCCGCCCCACCGGTTCGATGTATGACATCGAGCTCCCATCCCTGAATCTCCCTGTCTGGACCTGTTTGTCTTTCCGAATCTCCGCGCGGGCTCCCGTTGCGCGCGGAGCTTGTGCCTGAAGGAATTCCGCCATGGCTTTTGATCCCGGAAAACTCACCGTCAAAGCGAGCGAAGCTGTGCAGCGATCGCAGCAACTCGCAGAAAGTCGTCAGCATCGCATCCTTCGCCCGATTCACATCCTGAAGGCACTTCTTGATGAACAACAGGGGATCGTAAAACCGCTGTTGCAGAAGATGAATGTCAATCTCGGCCAGCTGACCACCATGATTGAAGGCGAGTTGAATCGCCTGCCTCAATCAACCAGCAGCGGCAATGAGCCGGTCAGTGCAGGAAGCGAAGCCATCAGGGTGCTGACGGCCGCGCAAACTCAGGCCGATTCGATGGGAGATCAGTTTACATCAACCGAACATCTCCTGATCGGTTTGACTCAGGTGGAGGATCAGGCCAAACGCCTGCTCGAACTGAATGGCGTCGATCAGAATGATATTCTTGAAGCAGTGAAGGAAATACGAGGAGGCCAGACCGTGCAGGACCAGAATCCCGAAGACAAATATCAGGCTCTTGAAAAATATGGGCGCGAACTTGTTGCCCTCGCCCGCGAAGGCAAAATTGATCCCGTGATTGGTCGAGACACAGAGATCCGTCGCGTCATTCAGGTTCTGTCGCGCCGACGCAAGAACAACCCGGTGCTGATTGGTGAACCGGGAGTTGGAAAGACAGCCATCGTTGAAGGTCTGGCACACCGAATCGTTCTGGGCGATGTTCCCCAGAACCTGAAGAATAAGAAAGTATTCGCCCTGGATATGGGTGCGCTGGTTGCTGGTGCAAAGTATCGCGGAGAGTTCGAAGACCGCCTGAAAGCGGTGCTCAAAGAAGTCGGCGATTCCAACGGCCAGATCATCATGTTCATCGACGAACTTCACACCGTCGTTGGCGCTGGAGGTGCAGAGGGAGCGATGGATGCGTCCAACCTTCTGAAACCAGCGCTGGCTCGAGGTGAATTGCATTGCGTCGGTGCAACAACGCTCGACGAATACCGTAAGCATATTGAAAAAGATCCGGCTCTCGAACGGCGATTCCAGCCGGTGATGGTGCAGGAGCCCAATGTAGAAGACACAATCTCTATTCTGCGAGGTCTGAAGGAGCGTTACGAAACCCACCATGGCGTCCGCATTACGGATGATGCCATCATTTCAGCCGCTACTTTGTCCGACCGATACATCTCAGATCGTTTTCTTCCGGACAAGGCAATTGATCTCGTCGACGAAGCTGCGAGTCGTCTGCGCATGGAAATCGATTCGATGCCGGCGGAAATCGACGAAGCGACACGACAGCTCACTCGCATGCAGATTGAAGCAGCCGCGCTGGAGAAGGAAACCAGTGACGAAAGCAGAGAGCGATTGCTGGAACTCAAGCGTCAGATTGCGGAACGTGAAGAATCGACAAATCAGCTGAAAGCGAAATGGGAAGCAGAAAAGGGAGCTCTGTCAGGCCTCAAGCCCCTGAAAGAAGACATTGAACGGCTGAGAACCACGTTTCAGCAGGCCTTTTCCCGAGCACAGCAGACACTGAGGAACGAGGACTTCGTCGAAGCGCAAAATGCTGAACAACAACTCAAACAGGCCGAAGCCCAGTTAGCGCAGCTGGAAGCAAAGAGTGCAGAATTGAATGACAACCCTGACGATCGACTTCTTCGCGAAGAAGTGACCGACGAAGACATCGCGAAGGTTGTCAGCTTGTGGACAGGAATTCCGGTCGCTCGCATGATGCAGGGCGAACGAGAGAAGCTGATCCGCATGGAAGATGAAATTCATAAACGCATGATCAATCAGCATGAAGCTGTTGAAGCCGTCAGCAATGCTGTTCGACGCGCTCGCTCTGGCATGCAGGACCCCAATCGCCCCATCGGCTCTTTCATGTTTCTGGGCCCTACCGGTGTCGGTAAGACGGAATTGTGCAAGGCACTTGCCGGCTTTCTGTTTGACGATGAACGAAACATGGTGCGAATTGACATGAGCGAGTTCATGGAGCGACACAGCGTTGCTCGGTTAATTGGTGCGCCACCGGGATACGTGGGGTATGAAGAAGGCGGTCGACTCACCGAAGCTGTTCGGCGTAATCCTTATTGTGTTCTTCTGCTGGATGAAATCGAAAAGGCCCACCGCGATGTCTTCAATGTGCTGCTCCAGCTGCTGGATGATGGCCGACTGACAGACAGTCAGGGAAGAACCGTCGACTTCACGAACACCATTGTGGTGATGACTTCCAACATCGGCAGTCACATGATTCAGGAGATGTCCGGTACATCTGACGAAGCTGCGATTCACAAGGCTGTGATGGGAATTCTGCAGAAAGAGTTCCTGCCGGAATTCCTAAACCGAGTGGACGAAGTCATTGTCTTCCATCCACTGGGGCGGGAGGAGATTCGCGAAATTGTCGATCTTCAGCTTGGGCGACTGAATTCACAACTGGAACGCAATGGATATAAGCTGGAAGTGAGCGACAATGCAAAACTACTTCTGGCGAACGAAGGATATGATCCGGCCTATGGCGCTCGTCCCCTGAAACGCGTCATTCAGCAGCGTCTTCAGAACGGGCTTGCGAATGAAATTCTTTCGGGGAGGTTCAATCCGGGCGACACGATATTTATCGATGCCACGCCTGACGGCTTCGTTTTTACGGCAAAGTAGTCTCAGGATCTTTTTGCAAAACCTATGGTAACCGGGTATCGTCTCGTATCCGGGGCGATTCACCCCTGGGCCTGTGTGCGATCACAGCTGACAAACGGGTACAGTTTTTCCCGGTGAGATATGGCGCTTCAAGAACGGGATAATGACGCCCTTCAACGATACACCTCAAGAGTCATCGACTACTTGGCCAATGTATCGTCGCCCCGAAAAGTGCGAGATCAGCTGCAGGAAGTGCTCCTGGGCCTGGCAAGGCGTGTTGGTATTCCGGAAGTGTTCTACTTCCGGATATCCACCGGTAAGACACAGCCGCGCAGAATCTCCCTGTTGTCATCGTCCGCAAGAACCCGTCTTGATTTGCGAAAGTCCATGGCAGATGTGCCACTCACAATCCTGTCATCACAAGTCATCAAAAGCCTGGACAGTCAGCAGCCCCTGCACCTGGAAAAAGGTCAGTTCGGTGGAAGCCGCCTGCTGTTGACACTCTTGTCTGAGACCCAGTTGAACGGCCTGCTGCTGATACCCATTGATCGAGGGAAGAAGCTGCGTGGCTTGATTGTTCTGGCTCACAGTGAGGGCAGCCAGCATATCGATTCGAGAGGGTGTCAACAGATTCGAATCATCGGCCAGCTGCTCGCGGAGAAAATGCGATCTGCCAGACGGATGGCGATTCAAAAACGGCAACATCGTGAATGGAGACGAATTGCCGACGCGTCATGTGATTTTGCCGCCGTGACGGGACATGATTTCCGCGTGAGAAAAGTCCTCTCATTCGGAGCCACAGCACCCGAAATCGTCGGAACATCTCTGTCCGCGATTCTCCCTGAACAAACAATGGCAAAACTGAACCAGTCCGTTCAGCTCGCAATGACCGAAGACAGGCCTGCATCCTGTGACGTTCTGATCGGATGGGAATTAGGCGCAAGGTCATGGTATCGCGTGCGGGTGCAGTCGAATTCAGCGACAGAGACCTTTACGTTTTACTTCACTGATATCGACGTGGACAGGACGCAGCAGGAGAAGCTGAATGAGCTGCAGGCGCATGTGAATCGCGTGGCTCGGCTGACTCTGCTTGGTCAGATCAACACAGAATTTGCCCATCAGATCAATCAGCCACTCCAGTCGATCATGTTTCAATGCGGCATTGTGCAAATGCGGCTGAAAGGATCGAAACTCTCTCGTAGAAGTGTATCTGGAACGATGCAGAAGATTCTGGATGCAGTGGAGCATGCGTCTGGTATCCTCGTCCGCATTCGTGAGTTTGTTCAGTTTCGTTCTCTCAGGATTGAAGATCACGACATGATCGAAATCTGCGAACGTGCTGTTCAAATGGTTGAAAGTAAGGCCATGAATCGCAATGTCCACCTGCGATGCTCGTGGCGTTTGGATACCGGACGATGGGGCCAAAGCCACGACCAACAACTATGGATTGCAAGAGTGGATGAAATTCAGACAACGCAGATTCTCATCAATCTGCTCGTCAACGCGATCGAAGCCTGTGAAGAACAGACCTCGCCGGCACCTGAAATTCTGGTTTCCGCGGCATGCTCGCAGGATCAGCGATTCATCGAAGTTTGTATCCAGGACAACGGACCAGGGTTACCCAAAGAGAATCCCGGAAAAGTGTTTGATCGCTTTCATACAACAAAGCAAGAAGGTCTGGGCATCGGACTCGCTATCAGTCGAAGCGTTGCAGAATCGCAAAATGGGGCGCTGAGAGCACTGAACAATGCGGAACGCGGCTGCACATTTTGCCTTTCTGTCAGGCGGTCGTCACTGGCCGGTTCAAAAACTGACGAGATCAAGACAATTCCTGCGGATAATCTTCCTGCAGACTAAGCTGCACGAGCAGGCGCTTCAGGATTCGTACAACAACAACCATGTAAACAGTCGCTGCAATTAAAAACGGATAGAATAATTGTGGCAGGGCGTGGAAGACGCTGTCCGAGAGCCAGGATTGCAGGAAGCAGAGGGGAGCCATTCCCAGGCCCGTCGCCACTACCACATGCCATGTGCGAACACCGGCCAGGCCTGCAGCATACGAAACAAGATCCGAGGACGTCAGCGGATTCAATCGCAATGCAAAAATCAGTTTGGGACCTTGTTCCGTCAGGCCGACGCGCAGCTTTTGAGCTTGCGGCGTCCTCAGGAAGTTCCCTTGCTGAGTCGATTCGAACCAGGCAGCCAGCCGCCTGGCAAGCGCGCAGGCGATTCCAGCACCAGCGGCGTTGCCCAGCGTTGACAGAAATCCGCCCCACAATGTCCCGAACAGCAGACCTCCCGGTGCATAAAGCATCAGGCCCGGAATGGGAGCGATCACGACTTCCACAATGACAAAAACAACGTAAATGACCGGGGCCAGGAGACCATAGGACTGAATCCACTGTTTTAGCAATTCCAGCTTGTCTGCAGCCGAGTCGGCGGCGCCAAAGAGTTGGCTGACGATGCCGCCTGTTAACCAGGAATAACCGGGGCACGCGAGAACAGGTATCAGGACAAGCCACGGCCAGATTCGATTGACTCTCTGAAACAGAGACACGTCGTTATTCTTCAAGCTTCTGATCCGTGGCTGGCTTGCCCGGCAGGCGAATTGCAGGAGGTGCTGGTCTGGGGACAATACGTTCGGCTTCGGTCAGAAGTTCTGACAATTGCTCACCGACGAAAATGGCACAGATGGCTGCCTGCTGGAAGTTCGTGTGCGTGGAAGCGTGCCACGCGTCCTTTTGGAACTGAACCGCAGCAGCCTTCAGCTTAGGCAGTTTTTTTCGGACGATGGTGAAATATGATTGCGGATCGTCTGTCTGAGTTTCCAGCGCGCGGTAGACATCAAAAATAGTCCGGGCCATCTCATTCAGCTCCGGAAAGTCATCGACTTCATCCGAATGCTTGACGAAGGTTCGCACTAACCATGCCGCAGACATTACCTTCTGACATCGATCAACCATCGGCTTGAGCTGTTCAATCTTCTCCTGAGATACCACGCCCTTTTCTGGTAACGAATTCTCTGTGTTGTTGGGGGATACTTCTGACATGTGTGAGGCGAGCAGTGTGGTTGTTGAAAAATCAGAACACGATGTGCTCGGATGGTAACAGGCAGAAACGCGAAACGACAGCACATTTGATTCGTCAGTTTCCGTTCGTCAATCAAGCCAACGTGCCAATGCTGGTTGCCGGGCAGGAACAGGGCCCGCCCGAATGCGAGGGAATTCCCGTCAGAATTTGTCCTAATTCCGGCGTCGAAGTTTCCGGCAGATCCGCAGTTTTCTTCGCCTGCAGGAACCTCCTATACTTGTGTGATCAAGTGTTAGTTTGCGTCGGCATTTTTGAAAACGGTGAACGTCATGAGTGTCAGTTTTGCTCGACCCGATGTCGCAGATATGGTTTTGCGCGTTTTCGAGCGACCTATACACCCTGAATTGTTTGACACACTGCGGGAGACTCGCATTGGGGTCGGCAACGATACAGCCGTCATGCGACTCACAAACCACGGCCATGTCATCGAGTATCGGTCCCCGGAAGGGACACTCACGGAAGTAGCCACGTGTAAGCAAGCACCATTGCCGGTGCAAATGCGGATTATTGATCGCAGGCTGATCGGCTACCGGACGCACATGATCGACGGGTTGAGAATGCGTTACCATTGCAGCTATCAGCTGGAATCCGTTCCGCTGGACATCTACCTGCAGCTGCATCAGGAGTTGGAATTCGACGCCAGGACTGCCACACTCGCCACAGTAACTCCCGGTAGTAGTCCAGCAAGCCCGGAATGCATCAGCCTGATGAAATGTGATCTGCTGAGCGAGGGGTTTGTCGTGCACACCTTTCATACTTTTCCGGGCAACGCCGCCGTGCTGCGCATCCAGACTCTGTTCGAACGACTTCCGGAGTAACTCCGCGTTCGGGAATTTGCCGTCGCAAATCTGGAACGGTCAGTTCAGGAAACCGCCGTTCGCACATCAGTACCCGCTCAATGCTGAGGCGACGGGTGAGGCAAAAACCCCAGCCTCGCATTTCACACGTTTAACACGCTCAGATTCTTCTGAGCGGTTGATCAATCGGGCAACTCTTCGCCCCGGGTTTCTCGCGCTAGAAGAGTGACAACGACGCCGACGGCGAACAATGGAATCATATATTGCGACGACTGGGACGGTGTCCATTTCTGTATAGCGGAAATTGCGATCACCATAGCCGAACCAATCCGGCCTGCGTTGAAACAGAATCCGGTTCCGGTACCGCGAAGGCGAGTCGGAAACAATTCCGGAAAGTAAACGGCATACCCCGCATGCATTCCCAGCGTCAGAAATCCAAACACCGGAAGAAACAACAGAAGCACGGTCCTGGAATAGTCACCTGGAGCCAGCACAAAGAACAAGATCATTGCGGCGGCAAACGCACCGACATGATAAAACACGAATGCCCCCTTGCGTCCGAGGACATTCGAGATGGCTCCGAACAGCACGAGCCCCAATCCGCCGCCAAGCACCATCACAAGAAACATCCCGGTCATCTCTTCGCGTTTGACAACGCTCTTGTGATTTCGCATCGCCGTATCTCGAGCAGCCTTTTGCTCTTCATTTGCAGATTCCCAGTCGATTTCACCCAGACCCGCTTCGGTCAGAACGATTTCCTGATCCTTGTCGACGCGACGCTTCAGTGTGTCTTTGCCGTAGATATGGCATCCCCAGAATGTCGTCAGACCAATCGTTGCCAGGGCTGTGCCGACGATGGTGTTGCGAATGTATTTGCTGTGGAAAAGGTCGGGCAGTGATCCGGTTGCCTGGGTCGCATCCTCTGATTCCCGCTTCTTGGCTTCGACCCATTGTTCTGGCTCCCGCATTTTCCAGCGAATGAATACCGTCAACAGTGCGGGTACGACGCCTATAACAAATCCCAGTCGCCAGGTATTCTCGCCCAGGATCTGAGCACTGATGATAAAATAGCCCACGGCGACCGCCATCAGCGTTCCGAAGACACTGGACGCATGAAAGATTGAGCCCATCACTGCCCGCGAACGGCGGGGCATCACCTCGGCCACCATGGCACTGGCTACCGCCCACTCCCCGCCGACACCCATCGCAACCAGGAATCGCAGAGCCACCATCTGCCAGGGAGCATTTGCAAGTGCCGTGACGCAGGTGAAGATGGAATAGAACAGGATCGTGATGATCATCGTCCTGGAACGCCCGATTCTGTCGCTGAGCATTCCAAAGAGAATTCCACCGAAAGCTCCGCCCAGCAGAAACGAAGCAAGAGCGTAGTTATTCCACGAGGCGATGACCTTGCGGGTCACTTCGTCGACCGCTGTTGAGCTTGCCCCAAGCAACTGGGGCATTGCGTCGTTCATACTGGCGACGAACACCTGGCCCTCGAAGACATCGAAAACCCATCCCAGTGAGGCGATCAAGAGCACAAGCCACTGATAACCTGTGATGCCCTCGAACCAGCGCAGCGGCCGTTCACCGGTTCCCGTTACGCCATCCGTTGTATGCGACTCTGTCATTGAAAAGACACAACTTCGTAAACGTTTAGATGAGAGCCAATCCAGCATGGAAACGTTCATCCGCGCGAAGGGCAGACGGCTGGTTTGTCGGACGCGTCAGAGTAAGCACTTCTGAGCAGCGCGACAAGCGGGTGGGCGAACATCGCAACAAAGCCATCTAATTGCCCGGGACTTTCGATGAATCCGGGGCCTGACCTTCCATGTTTCCCATGGAAGTTCGCACAGCATTGGCTGAAACAATTTCCATCGGCATGACGACGACATCCTTCAGCAGAACGGCTCGGCAACAGATCCACGCCCCATGTCCCACTTTGATGGGCCCAGTCTGCAATTCAAACGTCGCCGATCGGTGGTCGTGGCTTCCTGTGCAAAGATAGGCTGCCTGAGAAATACAAACATCACTCGCCAGCACAACATCATCCAGATTGTCAATCCAGACATCTCTCCCGATCCAGCAATCGTTTCCAATGGTCAGACGCCAGGGATATTTGACGCGAACATTCGGCCGAATCACTACGCCATCTCCGATGCTTGCACCAAACAGACGCAACAACCAGACCCGTACGCTCGACAGTGGATTCCATGCACATTCCACGAACAATACGCTCACGAAGTACCAAGCCATGCAGGTGAAGAAACCGCGACCGGGGTGGTAATGATCATTTCGGTAGTCGCGAAGCTTCCGACTCGTGGATTTCGGTTTCGGTTGGGATGGTCCGTCAATAGTCATCCAAAAAGCCAGCTCAGTGAAGTTCGTGAAGTCTCTGAATCGGAACAGGGTTGAATCGGACCGCCAGCGTTTCGCACAGTTGTGGTGTCGGGCACCTACGGAGAGATGCGCACTCTCTGACTCTTCTTTCCGCCCTGCGGCATTTGGAAATCGAACGACATACCACTAAACATCCGATTCTGCGATTCAATGTACTGCGCTGCGAAGAATTTAGCGACCCCGGTCCCAACCGTTGCGTCGATCATCAGTTCCTGTCCCGCCGCGCGAGCGACAATTTCCAGTTGAGAATTCTGTGAGCTGAAGACTTTCTTCGCGTAGCTTTTGAATTCTGTTTTCTGCGGATCCGGCTGGTTCATCGCCTTGCCGTTCATGGTGATGGCAATTACCTTCGGGCTGGTCACTCTTGAAATCCATCTTTCCAGTTGTGTCAGCAATTCCTGCGGAATCTGATTGAACTGTTGATCCGATTCTCCAAGCCATTTGTCGAGACGGAAACGAACCAACAGTGGAATAGCCTCGCCCGCCCGCTCTCGAGTCTCAACGTCTGAGTTCACGAGAGATCCAAGAAACTGCAAAGCTGGATCGTCCAGAAGACTGGTGGGTAATGCATCGCCACCAGAAGCTATCCAAAGCCAGGACCCGGTTGCAACCAGATGCAGATTGACCGTTGGAGACGATTTGAGGCCCGGAATTTTTGTCATCGGGCTTCGAATGGAAACGACCTGATAATCTCCCAGCAGTGAACGGCTTACAGAAATCTGTGATGGATCCGAATGCACCAGCAACAGTGATTCAAGACTGGTCAGAAAATGTTCGGCATCCAGCAAACGGACGCCGCCGGCGATAACAATCCCCTCTTCCATCGACCCCTGAAGACTGCACGCGGCATCGAGGATTCCGGATTGAACAGAATCCGTGATCGGCTGCATCAGATTATCGACAAGAATTCCGGCACCGTCATCGCCGCCGGCTGCGACCCGCAGCTTCATGCGTACGGAATCTGCAAAGGTGCCGGCAAACGGTCGGATCCAGTCCGGTAGTTGCACGGTCGTCGCCAGCACGAACGGAGCGTCGTCGCTTTTCAGGACACTCAATTGGCTGTTTCCGCGACTCATTGCAGCGAAGGATTGAGCCAGGAGGCTGTTCTCGCGAGCAAAAATCTTTAACTGACTGACCACGGGTTCGACGCCGTCCGGGGACAAAGACAGCGAAAACAACGCCCTGTCGACATCAAACATTGCTGCCCGCAACAGCTCTAACTTACCTTCGCCGAGCACCCGTCGCAGTGCATAGTCGCTCTGCTGTTCATTGTCATACCGCTGAAGGAGCGTTGATGCCGAGGATTCCAGTGTGGCCCAGAACCCTCGCTTCAACTCAAGCGGAACTTCTCTCAAGTCGAAGTCCGCGTAGAGGTCATGCCGGCTCGGTTCTTCCGCCAGTTTTAACTCATCCTGATTTGGCAAATCGAGCGAATAGAGTAGCCGCGACGAACTTGCATACATCACGCCTTCGAAGTAGCGATAAAAGGTTGAGATGGCCTTCAAAGGTTTCGCCAACTTCGGCGGCTTGCCATTTCCTCCGACTGAAGTGTCCGCCTGAATCATGATGGAAAAACTTCGGACTTTCGGCGTCTCTCCGTCGCTGTCCTCGGCATTCGATGCCTGTTTGTCGGCTGCCATCAACCTGTCCAGGTTGATTCGAACCTCATATCGATCACCTTCTCCAATGAGCTCGGTCGCCGGACCCCGGGCAGCGACATCTGCGTCCAGGCGACGTTTGAACTCCTGCTCGTCCCCAACAAAAGAAAACGACACTGGATTGTTCAGGCTTAGCTGGGGCAGTGTCTGCAAAACGAACAACGTACCCTTCACAGCGGTAGGCGTCTCTTTCTTCCCCGGGGCCGATTTCGCAAAAGTCCCGGGCCCCAGCGAAACACGCGGTGCCATGAAGACCATGGGCGAATCGGGCATCCCCAACTCTTTTCGAAGGTCCTGCAGGTAGGAGAAACTCGATTCAAACGGCACTCCAGTGTGCCAGACTTTTCCAACGATATGTCCAGCAAGCGGTCCCGAGTCATCATCATCCTGCGCTGACAACGGTGGAGACAAATTGATCAAAAGCGACGTCAGCGCAACAGCCTGAACAAAATTACAGAAGAAACAAGAACGCATCGGACAGCTTTCAAGATTGCGAGGGGCGATGATGTCCGGGTCGAATGTCGCGGAAAATAGCGACTTCGATCCTCGTGCGGCACCGTTGCCACCGGGTCCTGAATTCCGGCAGATTTTGCCGCCAGACTTTCAAATCGCGGTCGATTCGTTGTTTTCGCAACATTGTGCCCAACTCGGGCGGTTTTAGCCCAGACGTCGGCCACCCTCAACCGATCCACGAGGAATGATCAAAACAACCGAATTGATCGATTCCGGCAGCTTGATCCTCAAAATCGAAATATTTTCACAAGTTGCGAGGGATGTCGGATCGATACCAACTAGGACGTTCGGTGTATGGTGCTTGCTGAGAAGGACGAGGTCTCGACCAGCAAACCCGAAACGGTGATTGAAAGCTTCGTAATTCGACTGGGCTGTGCCCCAAGACTCTATCAGGGATGAACGCGATGCAGACGTTTGGCAGGCAACTACGACGAGGGGTCGTGCTGACGGCGATCTGCCTGATGACGTTCGCGAACAGCGGTTGTACGCTGACCAGCGGATTCGTGGGTGTGACGTGGCGATATATGACCTTCTGGAAAACATTGCCTCCTGTTCCCGTCCCGGCAGTCCTCAGCCAGCGCATGGAAGATAAACTCTGGGAAGACGAACGCTACAACCGCGTTCCGGTTCTGGACCCGGTGAATGGCGAAAATGCTCCCATTTTCTGCGTTGACCCGCCGAGCGAAGATCAGGTCATGCGGGCACTGCCAAATGACGGCTCCGGCGGAATGGCGTTCTTCCAGGAAACTGCGATGAACAACGTTCGAATCGTGGTAGAACCGATCGTCGATCGACTCGATGAATGTAAAGTCTACCCGCTGGTTGGTCCCTGTCGCCTGCACCACTGCCACTACAAGTGTACAGTATACTACGACAAGACCATCCGAAGTTACTGGCCGATCCCGTTCACACACACCGATCAGTCTGTGGAAGTTGTCTACATTGACAAGGATCATCTGATTCGCTGTGCCGGACCTTCCAGCAACTAAACGAAGAAAACAGATCAAAGCAAACTTCAAAGCCCATCCCCTTCAGGATGGGCTTTTTTCATGCGCGAGCGGCCGACCGTGAAGGCTGGCCCTCGAAACGAGTTCTGATGGTAGCAGGACGTTGTTTTCCTGATCGATTTGTTGACTGCAGGCAGCATTCAGAAGTGCCTGAAATCGGGCACAGAGCTGTCAACCTAAATGTCTACTTCGCTCATTCCCCGTGGACGATCTTTCCCGAATTATGCGACTATTCGCCTTGGGCTCGCCAATTCACCCCAGCCTCCTATAATTCCCGAGCTCGCTTCTCGGTGTATCTGTCCTTCATGAGGGGCAATCTGAAAACAGCTCCGTGAAAGAAATTGACGTGGGGCTCTTTTAAGGGAATCCTTCAGGAAACAGTTCGGGCGACCGTTGCCCGTGATCGAATTCTGGCGAGTCGATTGAGGTCGAATCTGCATTTGTGCACGGAAGGAAAGGTCGAAGTATGAAATCTGTAGCGAAATTGATGGCTCTTTGTATGGCTTTGTCGGGGTATGCTGTCGCAGGACAGGTTCCACCACCGGTGCCCGACTACAACGGCGTTTACGCAATGGACGCTGCTCCTGCGGTTCCCATGTTCCACCACGTCAAGTACAAAGATCGCGACGAAATGGCGCCTTGTGCGCAGCCGAAGTTGATCATCGTCAAGAATCCATGTGCCGATCCCTGTGATCCATGCAACACGCAGCCTGCCTGCGTTGCGATTCAGATCTGCGTTCCAACATGTGGCTGCGAATTGGTGAGCTGCAAGCGAAACGGTGATCGCGTTCGGTATGACTACGGTAAATACGCCGTAGACGTGCGGATCAAGAAGGACTACATCGAAGTCGATTATCAGGACTAAACAGACTCCGGAACCAGCTTTTCCGAGCTGAGCCGCTCGACGAACACAAAAAAAGAGGACGATGGTTGAACCCCATCGTCCTTTTTCGTTTTCAAACAGGGAAGTTTGCGTGATTCCGGAACCTTCCCGCCATGCTTCTCGTCTCAAAATGGTCCTGTCCTCGTCCTTTCCACAGCCGTTCCTGTCTCAGGTCCTGATCCAACTGCAGAATTGCAGCCCGAAATGTGAATGGGTCATGGGTTTGATGCCTTTCTTCTGTTCGCACATACTCATCGCCTGAACTAGACTTCTCCTCCCGACACATCATCGGGTGAAATCGAATTTCAGAAGATGACTGACCTGCTCCTGTGTGGATGCCGCTTTCGACGTACTCTTGCTGGTGAGGCCATCCCACATCTGCAGATCTGCGTGCTTCTACACTTCTGACAACTGAGTAAGACAATGGATCTGAAGTTTTGTCCTTCCTGTGGCCAGTCGGTACTGGATGACGAGGCCGTGGCGTGTCCGTTTTGCGGCGCGGCCATGGACGGTTCCGACAAGGGAAAACGCAAGGCGCCGCAGGGCAAACCACAAAAGCCACCAGCGAAACCTTCGTCCGAAAAACGGGTGGCGGATCCCGCAAAGGGAGCGAAACCTGCTCCCGTTGGCATCAAGCCCATCAAAGCGACCACCGACGAGGAAGACCCGTTTGGCCTGGGGGGCGGAGGCCCGGCTTCGAACGCCATTCAGGCATTGCCAAAACCAGCCAAGGGCTGCCTGCATCGAGTCATTTGCCCGATGTGCGAAAAACCTGGGTTTGTGCCAAAGTCGGCCATTGGAAAACAGGTTCGCTGCGCAAACGAAAAATGCATGGTGCCTGTCTTCACTGCTCCGGATCCAAATGCCAAGCCCGCCCCTAAAGCCCCGGCTCGTCGAACTCCGGTGGAACCCGTCGCTGCAGCAGGAGGAACCAGTAAGTCCGGCTCCAATTCCATGGTGATGTACGGAATCGCTGGTGCGGTGACGATTGGCCTGGGAATTGGTGTGGCGGCCTATCTGAATCAACCGCCCGCAATCCCGGAAGACCTCACGAAGGGGATCGAATACGTACCCGGAAGTTTTGGACCAGATCCTGCTGACATCGAAGCAAAGGAAAAGAAGGCTCGGGAAAAGGCCGCGGCGGAAGCTGCTGCCAACGACCCTCGCGCGAAAGCTGAATCCTATGCGATGCAAATGATTCAATCAGCCCGACATGCTGCCAATCGAGACAAAGCCTACGCCCGGCGGCTGACGGCGGATGTTTTCCTGCGGACAGGGAACGAAAAAGCAGCGGAGAAGGAATTCTCCCAAATGCTGACTGTCGATCGACAGGCAGGCTACTATCAGATTGAACCACGTGTCCTGGATTACTGGCGCCGCAAGCGAGAAGGAAATGCGGACGCAGCGAAAGCAAGTCTGACCAAAGCCACCGCACTCATCGGGGACATTCCGCGAAACGGTCGAATGGCACTTGAGTCATCCATGTCAATTGCCTCGGTGTTGCTTGCAGAAGGTCGCGCCGATGAAGTCAACGCGATCATCGAGAAAGTTCGCCGGGATGATTCCATCATCATCAATCGTGATGCAATGGCCGGTGCTGCGTGGTTCTTCACTTCGGCTTCATTGCGATCTGTTGACAGACCGTCACTTGCGGCAAGCGATGTCTTCGCCTGGAAAAGCCCCCTGCGAACTGCGATCACCGCCGATCTGGCGAACCACGCGCAGTTCAATGCAGCAATGACCTGGTCCAAACAGGGAGGTGACATTCAGGAAAAAGCAGACGCATTCGCGATTGTCGCAGAGCTTTCCGAATTGACGCCGGAGCAGGAACAAGTCCTTTCTGCTGCCGCGGCAGAAGTGCACCCGCTGGTGGGCGCGCGAGTTAAGGCGATTATCGCAAGTCATCGAAAGTCACAGGAATCACTAACAGAATGTGACGCGATTCTGATCCAAACGCCATTGACCGGTGAGCGACAAACGGTACCGTCAATCGCTGAAACGTTGCAGTTAACCGTCAGGGGCTCACTGGAAGGTGACTTAGCAGTTGCTGCCCTGACAGAATTCGTTCAAGCAGCCATCGCCTGCGAAAATAATGAACTGGCCGAAAAGGGATTGCGGCGGCTTGTGGAAACCGCATTTCGGATCGCTCCTCCGACGGCGGAAACGCGTCGGGCAGTTCAGGAAGTCGAAAAACGCGATTCGGAGGTCAAGCGACGCATTCGCAGCGAAATGCGAATTGCCTCAGACACACAGGTCAATACGACGTTCAGAAATTATCGTCGCAAGATCGATCAACTGGCCGTCCTGGCAGAAGAACGTCGACTCGATTTAATGGTCAGCCTCGCACGCATTGTCAGAGGCGGAGGCGTTCCTGTCATCCAGGCAGTGTTTGACGACGCTTCTTCCGGATTAAAACAGGAAGTCATGGTTGACCATCTGGCCGGTATGCTTGGAGCCGCGGCAACCCGAACGGGCACCTCGTTTGCTGCCAGCGAAGAATCCAATGGGTCACTTGCCGTACCACTTCCCCAGCGGACTGATGCGCTTCATGAGATTATCGTTGGGCCCAGGCTGGTAACAGCGTGGCAAATGGCCCGAAGCAACCGTCTGCCCGAAGCTGTAAATGCTCTGCAGAGAGACGTTGTCGAGCTTCCTGGTCTTCGCGAGGCTGTGCTCAACGAAATCTTTTTCTTCGCCGCGACCAACGCAGAATCTCCCGAGGCCGTTTACAAGGCCGTGGGAGCGATCAATAACGCTGTCTGGCGTGAAGAAGTTCTTCAGACGATCGGAAGAATCTTTGCTCGTCGCGGTCTGGACAAGGCTGCTATTGCCTGGCTGCAGGCAGAAAGCCGAATGCCTCCCACGGAAAGCGTTTGTGGTATCTATGGTCTGGCAGTGGGGCTCACTGACATGCAATACCGCAAAGAATCTGAATGATACAGGATCGGGCCTTCCTGCAACTAAGTCAGGGCTCCAGCACCACATCCTGAATAACATGGTCACATTCGGGGCACTGACAAGGCTCGAAAAAACGAAGCCTGGTTCTCGCGAACCAGGCTTCAATCTTGTTAGCGGCCCATTGAAAAACGGGACTGGCTCGAGCTGGAGACCTGAAAACATGACGGTTTACAGCCGTCCAGCCC
>JAGQQE010000278.1 GCA_020426345.1 Planctomycetaceae bacterium | reverse complement strand
TCTATAGTGGTCATTGGCATTCGCATTCCAGGTGGCAATCCACTGGCCGACAACTGAACAACGCCTTCAAATCCCCGGCGTTGACAGCCGAGGAATGTCAGCACCCGATTACCCTGCGGAACGGCAACGGTCTGGCGTGCCTGTGACAGTCGATCAGGCCGAGACAGAAAAGCTGTCAGCTCAGGTCGTTTTTCCGTAATCTCGATCCGGTAGAAATGCCCTGGCGAGCCATTGCCTCGTTTGTCTTCGACCCGAATGATGTAGTCTGCGGTCTCTGGAAAGCGGATAGTCAGGCGACTGTCATGAGTCAAACCGTCATCCGAACGGGCGATGATCCGTCCGCTCATATTCAGGACGGTCAGAATCGAATCCAGCGGACTGCCAAGTCGATCTGCAAAGACTTCAACTTCGTACAGGCCGGATGATTCGCCAAGGATCCTGAACTCGTCGAGGTCACCTGGTGAATTCAGTATGCCATTCAATGCGACAGGAAGAGGGATGGTCGCATCACGAAATTCCTTTTTCCTGTCGTCATTTTTTCCCGACGCCGCGGGCTCCAGAACGTTGGGAAAACGACTGAACCGAAACGGGATGGCGACTGGATTTATGACGCCGTTGCGCTGAATGAAAATGCCACCTGTGCCCGGCGTCAGACGGTCGATCGATCCATCTTCGAGGCCAGCTGCAGTCAAAGAGATTGTCTGTTGATTCGGTGAAGTCTCAATTCCGCCCAGGGTCAGGTCCATCGTTGTGCCGAGTTGTCCACCGGCAGGAAAAACGAATGAAGGTCGTACGAAATCACCGATATGTAGTGCGTATCGCGCAGTTTCGCCCCCCTGGAAACTGACTTCATGCAGTTGAAAAACGTAGTCTCCTTCAGTGTCTGCCTCAAAACTGACGATGGGATCCTGCCGAGCTGCGGCCGTGTCGTCGACTGACATCACCCACTTGCCGTTTGGGTCATAGACATTCAGCACCGCATCGAACAGTTCACCGCCTGCGCGAATGGCCTGAACTTCGGCGGATATTCGCTGACCGCTTTTCATTGCAACACAGAAACAATCCGTGTCGCCCGCATCGATTCTGCCAACAATGGTCTGATTGCCCACCACACGCTGCGCCGTCTTCAGTGTGTCGTTGCTGTCGACTTCTTCCAGAATCGAAAATGGCGACAGACAGAAGACATGCAGCTCTGAAAGGCCAGCCTTAGTACTGATACGAAATGCGTAAGTGCCCGGTGTGCAGTCCTCGACTGACCGCAATCTCAGTTTCAGCTCATTGGGCGAAATGAGTTCTGTCGATTCGCAACAGATTCGCGAATCATAAAGAACAACCTGCGATGAATCGTCGAATCCTGCCCCGACCGCCGTGAGTGTGAATACGTCACCCCGTTGCCCGGCAGCAGGAAAAATGGATTCCACTGATGGCTGTGCATAAACGCGGCCTGTACGAATGCCGCCGGCCAATGCCAGGACAACAACAAGACGGCAAATGAGAAGGCTGTATGACGTCAGCAAACGTCTGTTTAATTCCTGATTCGATTGATGCAGCACAACGGCTCTCCCTGTTTGATCGGTCTGGCTGGACTGCGCCAGCTCCGGCAGAACGGTAACCCAATACGCCAGCGAGGGATCGATAGATCCTGAAACTCCGCGCGAACATCCCGGGCCGGGGCTTCATGATTTCGGGCTGCTAGGCGAGCAACCCATCGACAACCTTGCCACCCAACACAATCTGCTGCGGACGATCGCCAGGCGACATCAGGTCTTTATGCGCGTCAATTCCAAGCAGGTGGTAAAGAGTTGTCGCATAGTCCTCAACAGTTAACGCATTGTCAGCAACTTCACCTGCCAGCCCGTCCGACGCACCGTAGACCTGCCCCCGTTTGATTCCGCCCCCCGCCATGACAACACTGAAGACACGAGGCCAGTGATCACGACCACCTCCTGCATTTACTCGGGGAGTTCGACCAAATTCGCTGGTCACCAGAACCAATGTTGAATCAAGTAATCCACGCTGCTCAAGGTCCTGAATCAGCCCGGCGAAGGCCCTGTCCAGGTCAGGCAATTGTGTCTGGATACCACGGTAGTGATACGAATGCGTGTCCCAGGATCCATAGGTGGCGGTGACAAATCGTACGCCGGCCTCCACCAGACGACGTGCGATCAGGAATCGAGCTCCCGCTGAAGGCCGAATCACCGGTCCCCAGGGCTTCATGCCGTAAAGTTCTTTTGTTGCATCGGTTTCACCTTTCAGGCTAAACGCCGCCTTGGCTTCCGCTGAATCCAGCAATGCATACGCTCGCTGATAGAACGAATCCATCGTCGCAATCGCGTCATCAGCCTGCTGCTTTCTAAAGTGATTGTCCACGAGATCCTTCCAGGACTTGCGGCTTTCGAAGCGGGAATTGTCGACACCATCGGGATGATTCAGGTCACGTACGGAGAAACCACTTCGTGAGGGATCGGCACCCAGTGAAAATGGACCAAACGCCTGGCTCAAATATCCACTGTTCAGGAACTGGCTGCCCGCTGTTGGCACGCAAACATACGGAGGCATCGCACCGCGCGGGCCAAGCTCATGAGCCACTACACTGCCCATGCTCGGGTAGGTCAGCGCGGGACTTGGACGATACCCGGTAAACATGCTGTGTTCGCCACGAGCATGGTCGACTTCTGTGTGCGTCATGCTTCGAACAATAGTCAGCCGATCAGCGACCTTTGCTGTTTCCTGCATGTGTGAACTAAACAGGACGCCGGGTAACGATGTCGAGATCTGGTCGAGTATGCCACGGTACTCAACGGGAGCATCCGGCTTCGGATCAAAGCTGTCCATATGAGCGAATCCGCCCTGCAGGTAAATGTGGATGACGGACCTGGCTTTCGCTGGCAGCTTCCTGACCGTGATCCCGGAGTCTGGTGATTCACTCCCGTGGGCCTGCATTTTCAGGAGCTGACCGAGTGACAGGCCCAGACCTCCCAGCCAACCGGCATAGAGCAACTCGCGACGTCGCGGGCGACAAAAGTGAGAGGGATCGGCGAACCATGTTCCTGCTTCGTTCTTTGCCATCTTACGCATCCTTTGAATGGATTGAGGGATCAACTGCCCGCTGTGGATATCCGCAGCGCGGGCCTATTTCTGCGTTACCACCTGCACCGCAGGAACGGAAAACTCAATTTCCAGCATCGGCCGCTGCCTGACGTTTTCGAACTCTGACGAGTAAAAGTCCCAGCCGTTGCCGCCAGTGTTCAGGAAGACCCAGCCGTAAGCAGGTTCACCATTCACCCAGTCCTGAACCGTGTCCGTCACATCAAATACGATTTCCGACGAATCGGCAGCAATCTTGCCAAACGTAAAGCTGTCCTTGCGTCGAGCTGCTTCCAGCCCGTCGGCGGAAACACCGGAGATCATGCTGTTCCATGTGACTGACTGATCGAACGGCACCAGCATCCGATGCAAATTCACCGTGCTTCCCTGATCAAACGCACTCACATACAAACGAGCCCGGTGTACAGTCGCGAACTGTGGTACCTGATGAGAGGCTTTGCCAACAAGGCCATCGAACCGCATCAGACATTGACTTTCGCCGCCGTCATTGTTGGCATCCGTTGATGAGTTCGGATTACTCTCCAGAATCGTCGTTGGGGCTAAAGCCCAGATTTCCGAATCGACAGTGCCCAGATATCCATCGACACCATTTCGAAAACGAGCCGTGCTGATTTCCTGCCCTGCTCCACTCGAATGCAGCGTCAACAGCATCGAGCAGACAAGAATCGAACGAATCGGATTGATACGCGACATTCTGAACTCCCTATTGAAAATCATGCAGCAGGATCGATGCCTCATCTGTTGATGCCTGTGGATCATCGAGCAAAAACGGCTGACGCGCGATCCGGGACCGCCGCAACCGGCGGTTTGACACGCTCGGGAATATCCGGAATCTGTTCGGTCAACTTATTGGGCTGTCCGGTTTGTTTTTCCAGAGTAAAGGCGTCGTAGAGTTCTCCGTTGGCCATGAAGGCTTCGAAATGCAGCTTGTCGCCGCTGATATGGATAATCTGATAGAGCTGAGTGTTTTCA
The DNA here is from genome assembly GCA_020426345.1 of Planctomycetaceae bacterium. Classification (GTDB taxonomy): domain Bacteria; phylum Planctomycetota; class Planctomycetia; order Planctomycetales; family Planctomycetaceae; genus F1-80-MAGs062. Next base: position 4,338 of record JAGQQE010000278.1, on the reverse strand, counting down.
GCGCGACGCGGCATGAAGGGATGCTGCTGCAGGCCGTACATTTTCGGACCGCTGACGGACACCACATAGACCGTTCCGGAAAACACGTCTGCGGCATTCAAACCGGTCGAGAGATTGACGTGGCCCATCGGAGTATCAAGTCCGGTTCGTCCATAAGTGTGATCGTGGCCCTGCAGAACCAGGTCGACTCGATGCTTGTCCAATACCGGTTTCCAGATGGCTCGCAGTTCCGCATTATCACGGTCTTTACCCGTAGAGAACATGGGATGATGAAAGGTGCAGACGACCCATTTCTCTTTGTTCTCCGTCAATACCTGATCCAGCCATTCGGCCTGCTCCGTTGGCTTTTCATTGCTGTTCATGCCGATGATTCGGACACCCTGATAGACAAGCGTGTAGCAGGCTTCCTCCAGTCCTTCCGGGCCATTCTCAGGGAAGGCAAACTGCGGCCGCCAGTGATGAGAGACTCGTCGTGAACCATCTTCGTTCTTTGCCATCTCGTGGTTACCCGGAACAGCCACGCTGGGCATCATGCCATTCATCCACTCGCCCGCTTCGAACCACTCCTGCCATTCCACATCAGATTCTGCCCGATTAATCAGATCGCCCGCGTGCAGCAGAAATGCGGCCTTTGGCGCGTCTCTGTACGCTTCGCGTATCACACGCGACCATCGAGATCGAATATCGTTTTGGGCATCACCGAAGTAGATAAACGAAAACGGTTCCGGTTCAGTGCTGGCGGTGGTGAATTGAAACCATTCGCTCCAGTTCACTCCATCGCCCACTCGATAGGCGTATCTGGTCTTCGGTGTGAGTCCCTCGAACTTCACGGTATGGAAGTGCGCCGTGTTCAGATCTGTCGTCAGTGGCTGACTGACCGCAATCAACTGTTTACTTTCTGATTCCAGATCAGGTCCAGCACTGGCAACGGTGATCTCGGCCAGCCCCCGATTCACATCGGTGGATGTTCGCCAGGTGACAGCCTGCGTCGTCGCTGGATCACCTGCCCAGGTCAGAACGATGCGGTCGGGAAGAACTCCTGGCCGAGCGAACTCGACCGGCTCAACTTTAGAAACCAGCTTAATTGCATCAGCAGCCGTATCCTGCGCGGAGGCAGACAACGGCATGGGAACTGATGTTGCAAGACATGCCAGTAAGCATCGGAGATGATGTCGGGATCTGAAGAACATAATAGCATCCTGTTATTAATGGTTTGCAGAGATCTGCATTCGAGGATTCAGGAAGGGAAGATCAGGCAGAACAACATGATTTTCCCATTCGTTCAGAGGAACAATCCACGGCTCATTTCGCAGAGGTTCATGAAGGGGCACAATCCATGGGCGATGCAACGCGAAAACGGGTTGAGCAGCCAGATCGACTGCCGGATCAATCAGTAACTGAGGTTTGCGACCGTTCAGAGAAGCCAGCACCAGGGCCCGCACTTCTGTTTGTCTGCCTGTCCGCCGCAACGTCTCCACGGCCAGGCAATGAGCCAGGTCGAGGATCATCTCGGGATCTTTGGCAAACTTGATCTGTTGCTCGGGATTCAGGAACTGTCGGATGTCGGCCGGTTGAGTTTCCCCCGTCTCTGCGTCTGTCAGGTAGTAGCGCAGTCCTACCGTCTTGCCGCGAAGCATCATCCGCCACGAAAAATAATGTCCCTGCTCAGTCCAGCCAGTGTTTCCATCGCACATCAGATGACGCAGAGGAAGCAAAATATGAAAGCCACAGTAGGCCAGCATCAAAATCATGGCAGGCTTTGACAGAATATGTCTCCACCCCAGATCCGGCTGGACAGAATCAATTCTCCGTCCATTCGGGTATATCCAATACAGATACTGATCAGGCCAGTCGCAGGAGAAGAACACAGTCGTGGCAGCGATCATCATCCATGGAAACACATGTATGTTGAACATCAGGCTGTTCGAGAGATGAAATGCGACAGCCAGCGGAAATGCTACAACTCGGGTCCTTCGCCACAGAATCGCCGGGACAATCAGAAGATCAAACAGTAATCCGCCCCAGGTGAAGACAACTGCTGCGGCCCCCATACTGAACCAGTTTGGAGCAGTGCTGGTCCAGTCCTGAATTCTGAGAACGTTCTTCATTGGCTCCGTACTCAGCCAGTCGCTATCGATCTTGGCAATACCTCCAAAAACATAAGGCAAAGCAATATGGAACTGCAGCAGCAACAGACACCAGCGAGGGATGAGTCTTGATGCCCTGACCGAGCCATTGAGTGCATCTACGGAAAACAATCGATTCGCCGGCAAGATCGTCATCAGCCAGCTTAGCAGGAGGATTAGATAATAGTGGTTCTGGTAGTTGGTTCGGTCAATTAAGAAAAAGTGAGTAAATCCGAACGCGAAGATCAGGGAGCCAGCTCGATACATTGCCCCGGTGGCAATCATCACGGACGCCGCCAGCATCAGCGCAAATTGTGAGGTCATTCCATAACCCGGCCATGGTCGAACCCAGGAGAACCCCGGATATGTAAAATGAAACATATCCGGGGCGCACAACAGGCGAACTCGATCTGTTCGCAGGTAGTCCAGCACCCAGAATGCCATCGTTACGCCAAAGCTGATTCGAAAGATCACCAGACTGGAAGCTGAAACACCCTCGGACAGCCAGCTCCGAAGTTCTTCGAAGCGACTACGCGGACCAGTGGTCATTGCAGGAGTTGAACGAACGTGCGAAGACATTCTCTCGCCGATCAATTAATAGGCATTATCGCCTGCTGTTCACTGTCAGCACACAAGACGAGGACGCCGAAATTCGGATCGCTCCGTCGAGACTATGAGGTAGTCGCCTTTATTCGTCGTCTTCTTCGGTATCGTCAAATGGATTCTTTTGAGCCGGTGTGGTGCGTTTCGGTAGTTTGAGTTCGAATTCGTTGGCTTTGCCAGCGACGATTTCGACTTCCATCAGGTCCGCTGTTTCGCTGCCGACACAATTACAGGGGAATTCATTTCCGGTGGTCACGCGAACAACATGTGGCCCCACTACAGCCCCGTCACCGTCGCCGTATGTGGACAGAACGAAACGCCCGGCCTCATCTGTCCAGGAAAAGCCAGGCTTGCCGACCTCAGCTGTTTTCCCAGTCATCTTAGGTGAGAAATACACCTGTGCTCCGCGTACAGGCTGACCTTCGCACAGCACAACTCCTGAAGCTTCCGCACAGGGAAATTCTTTGATGGAATCTCCGCAACCAGACAGCCCCAACAGCATCCCCAGACACAATGTTAACACAACAGGCTTCATGTGATCGTTCCGAACAATGTTCAATGACTGCTTGTGAAATGGTATCACCTAAGCCGCGGTCAGGAGTTACCTTTGCCAGCATGTCTTTGCGGCCGCGGGCTTGACGACGTCTTCATTCAAATCAGAAACGGGGACCCACCGTCCATTCGCGCTGAACGGTGAGGTCTCCAATACTCAACAACATTGGATTTTGATTCCGGATCCGAATCAAAAATCGCCAATCACCTGACCGTCACGCTTATCGTGCAGCCAGTCGTAGGTCTGCGTATCTACGTTTTCGCTAATGAACCGCACCGATCCGTCACCCAGCACAAATTGAGCTCCGCCGACGTGGTAGCTGAATGCATTGTCATCGTTAACAGCAAAAAACATCTTGTTGTAACTCGTTCGAGCATTGATGGGGCTGTTGAAACGACCGTTGATGCGAACCGACTCATCGCTCTGATCACCTGATCCAATCCAGATTGGCCAGTCCCGAAATTCAGTCGGGACGCCTCCCAGTGGTCGATTCGATGCCGAAACATCGCTGCTGCAGTAAGTAGACTCACCGGACATGATCGTATTGCTCAACCCGTCCGTTACATCTCGGAAGCGAACCCCGCCGCCTTCAGAATTCTTGTGCATCATTCCAAAGTCTCCGCTGTTGGAACCGCCAGCCGCCTTGTAGCTTGAAGTGGCATAGCCCACTGCCTCATCATCGTCCGGACCAACTGCACCTCCGGGAGCACCCGGAATACTGAACGATGCTGGCACAATTTGAGGCAAGGCCGATGAAGGACACAGGTACGCGGAGAGAATTGTGTCGCCGCCTGGAATGATTGGCACGCCCAGACTGTTTAACTCAGCTCCCGGATAAAACTGATTAATCATCGCCGCGCTGAAAATCCCTGGCTGGGCCTGTGGATTGATCTGCTGGTAGAGATTTGCCTGTTCGATGAAAGGAAGGATTGAAACCATCCAGCCGAAACCATTGTCTGCGAACGGCTGTCCGGGACCGCCGCCCCACAACGCGTGAGGAAGCTTATTGTACGTGCTTTCGTAATTGTGCAGGGCCAGCCCGATCTGCTTCAGATT
>JAGQQE010000277.1 GCA_020426345.1 Planctomycetaceae bacterium | reverse complement strand
TTTGATCTCCGGTTGGTATCTCCATTTCATCCGTTTTCGGCTTCGGTTCGGTCAGTGGCAGTGGAAGGTAGCCATAGCCAAACCATTCGCCGCGCGTGCCCTGTTTGAGGTTCAGTCCATCCGGCGGCCACAGCACCCAGGGGCTCAACTGAGCCACTGCATACTTTCCATTCGGCTTGTCCCAGTCACGTCCCTTTCCAGCACCGGGACCATTGGCCCATTCGACAAAGTTCGGAGCGACACCGCCCATGATGAACTTTGGAGTCTCTGTTGCGTATTCGGTATCACGCCACCAACCAAGCCCGCCTTCGATGTCGGAGTATCCTTTTTCCAGGGGCTTATCGACCGGCTGGGCAAACATCCAGGTTCCCGGCAGTCCGGACTGAAATCGTTGCCCTGGATATTGCTGCAGCAGCGGCCAGGCGGAAATATACATCGAGAAGCCTGCGTTGAATGTTTCCGGGACCTTCTCATTCGGGACCAGCAGGTAACCGGCCATTTCACCTCGCTGCTGTTCAACGTCTGGAGTGGCCGCCGCTGGATCTTTCGGCGAGTTCAGCAACGCGAGGTTGGCTTCAGCAAACGCGCGCCCCATCAGGGCGAAAGTCTTTGCGCAGCCGAGATAGTGATACCCGGCATTCGATGCACCGCGTTTCCACAGAGCTTCTTCCTCAGGGGAGATCAATTGTGACTCATAGGTCTGGAGGTATTCTCGCTTTTTCTCAACCGTCATCGAACCGTCGGCGTTAGCATGATCTTTGTGTCCGGAATCGAGGAAGTACGCCATCTGACGTATCTGTCCTCGCTTGTTGTCGACAGCGCCCAGTTCTTCGGACCAGAACGGAGCGGTTTGCACGGCGATGACGTTCCCCTGAAACTCGGGTAGCGACTCTGGCAGAGACATTGCCCTGCGAAATTCGACCATATCCTGATCGGCGTTCTTGCCATCTACACCCATCACGCCAATCACAACCGGCATCTCGGGGGCTGAAAGATCGTTGCGCACATCGCGTATGAGATGCGAAAGCAAATCGCTGTAGACGTTGAAGCGACCTGGCTTGCCCCGGTGGGGATAGGTGTGCCCGTCGACCATATCATTCCAGCCCTGAAACCAGACGAAGCCGGCAATCTCATATCCGGCTGCCTCGTCGTACACGGGGCAAACACGTCCTGGGTCTGCCAGTACATGTTTCACGTGTTCGATCATGAGCCGGTAATACACGCCCGTTTCTTTGACCTTATCGGCCTTCCATTTCTCGAAATCCCTGGGAATGCCGTGGCCATCCTGTTTGGGATAGTTCTCTTTCTGCCAGTCGCTCAGTTGATATGGGCCAGCGCTGGGTGGGCGGAAGTCGGTATGCAGGCTCTTTCCGCCCCATGCCGTTTTGATGATCAAAACTGGTTCATTGAGTGTCGAGTCCATGGTGAGTCCGAATGTGAACTCCGGACCAATCTTACCACCATCCATGTGGGGTTGCTGCCGCGCGCCATAACCTGCTGTCAGCCTGCCATGTGCTTCACCGTTCAAATCACCGTTGCCGGTGACATAAGAAATCCACACATGACTGCAAATCTTTGGTTTGCCATCTGCTTCACGCATCTGCATCAAAAGCGATGCCGTTGTTGGATCATCCCCGATGTAATCGAACGTCTCGATTCGGGCATGTCCCTCCATGTTGGACTGCCCGGCCAGAATAAAAACCTTCAGCGGCTTGACCGTATCGGCTGCGCTGATGGAAAAGGTCAGTATTGGCATGCAGGAAAAGACCACAATCGATCGCAGAAGTGTCTGATTGAAGATCATTGGAATGCTTTGAATGAGTGTTCTGGAACAAGGCCTCAGGCGTACAGGCGTTCGAGTGATTGTCATATTTTCGATGGGTTTTTCCCAGCAGCTGCTTCAAATGGAATACTGAGGATTCGTGAAACTCTTCGCGAAATGCAGCCCGTACTGCCGCAGTCGACGGTGAGCGTGGTCAGAACTGCGTCGATTGTCGACTGCGATTCGCTACACTGACACGACTTGCGAGTTCGAATCAATGCATCGCGGCAGGGCGCCGCTTTCAAACGACTATCGACATAGATCACGATGGCTGCAAAACGATATGAGCGTCCAACAAACTCCAGTCCTGTCGCCCCGGGCGAGAAGGCCGAAATTCTTTCTGAATACTTTGCCTACTACGAACAAGTGGCCCGGGAAACCCCTGATTTACTGAACGTGAAACTTGAGCGAGCGACTTTCGCAGACCTGTTGGACGAAATCGGCGGATTGTTGCTGGAGCGTGCCGGGGCATTGGCCGGCAGTCAGGGAATGGTGCGTGACTTCCTTGACGCGACAGAACTTCCAGAATGCATTCGACATCGTCTTCCTGATGAGTTCAGAGCGTTTTGTCTGATTCTGAACGCTTTGAAGCAGTGGGTTTCCGCCGAATCGGCAGCGACTGACCGTTACATTCTCGGTGGCACGGTTCGAAAACAATGCCGCCAAATGGCGGATCATTGCCTGATTACTGGCGAGCCGCTGGATCCGGCGACTCTGGAATTGCACCACCCGGCGCGCGACGGCCGACCTCCGATTCCGTTGTCGAAGGCTGGTCACGACCGAATCGAGTCTGTGAGTCAGATTCACGATGACCCCATTTGGGTAATGCTGACAAAGATTAAACGCGAGGGAAATCGATCCTGGGTCATGCTTCGCCGGGGCTGCCTGGCATTGATGGGAGAGGAACCCGTCGATTCAACCCCGGCGGTGCAGGCTTCTTCCAGGACCTTCGCCAGAAAGGCGGCAGAGGTGACTGCACTCACCTATCGGGAACTTATTGATTGGCTCGACAAACACAATTTGGCACGATAGATCCCCAGCCACCTGGATGAATTCAGACGGTCGATGCCATTTTGCAGCTAGTCAGGCACCATCCTGTGAACTTACCCACGCAGGTGCTAAACAGCAGCCTGTCGAAGAACGGGACTGGCTCGAGCAGGAGACCTTTAAACGCGACGGTTTCCAGTCGTCCTGCCTGCCCCGGTTTTTCAACGAACAACTACGCTACGCCGGTCGATCACCTTTCTGCGTACGTTTGAGAGTTTTTCATCATGGCGGAGGAAAACTGGCGGTTGAGAGCGGAGGCAGGTGGCGATCGCACTTCAGAAGAAACATGTCGACAGGAATTGAGATAAGGTCCCCGGCTTCTGTGAGCTAAGGAACCTAGCCGGACTGGTTAGTCGGGGGCATGGTGCTGTGTTTGGTCCTTTGATCCCGCGATGGCATTGACAAGATCCCAGCGGATCAGAGTTCCGGAATGCTCTGCTGACTTCCCCTGAACAATGGAGAGCGATTCGGCTCGGTCGCTGACAAGTATCTGGCGAATGCTGTCGAAACCGGTGTTGATGCCCCCCAGGGGTTCACCGGTGCCGACGTTCCAGAATCGCAGAACGCCTCTCAGATCACCACTTAGAATGGTGGCCCCGCTGGAGGAAAATGTCAGGCACATGACGCGCGAAGTGTGTCCCTGGAACTTTGAGAGAACTGCTCCGGAAGCGACGTCGAAGAGAATGACCGAGCGATCATGACTGCACGTGGCGATGGAGTGACCGTCGGGTGAAAACTCCACGTCGCATACGACATCGTAATGAGCGTTGAATTCACGCACAAATTTGAGATCAGGCAGCGTCCAAAGTCGAGCTGTGCCGTCCACGCTGGCGGTAACCACATGGCGGCGGTCAGGTGCGATATCCAGAGCGAGAATTGGCTTCTCATGAAGATGTTGTGGTGGCGGAACACTTTGGCTGGAGAGATCCCATAGCTGACCATGGCCGTCTTCTCCAGCCGTTAGTAGACGACCGTTATCAAGGAATTCAGAACACCAGACAGGTCCCTGATGGGCATTCAGCGTTGTTTCCGGAAGCCCGGCCGCGACGTTCCAAACCACGACCTCTCCGCTGTGCATCCCCATGGCAACGCGATGCTCGTTTTTGCTGACGCTCAGGCTGCAAACCTGCTCAGGGTCCTGCGTCGGACCGGTCAGACGTTGCCGGCTACCGTCCGGATTGAGAATCTGAAATGCACCATCACGGCTACTTGTAAGCAACCGATTGTCACGGCAACAGCAGGCGATCGTCGAAGTGGTATTTCCAAGTGAATCCACCGTGACGTCACAGGCAACTCGTGATCTTTGATCCCAATTCCAGAAGCGAACAGTTCCGGTGCTGTCTCCCGAAACAAGGGACTGGCCGTCGGGCGAAAAATGCAAAGAACAGATCTCCCGATTATGCCCACGAAGGACTCGGAGAAGTTTTCCGGTCATGTCCCAGACGCGAATCGTTCCGTCATCACTTCCGGCGGCCAGGCTTGTGTCGTCCGGCGAAAATCGAACGACGCGCAGGGCATCAGGTGAGTCGTGTACCTGGAAGAGCAACTCTCCGTTCACGACGTTGTAGATTCTTGCGATGCCCACTCGAGTGCCGGCCGCAAGCCGACCTCCATCATTTGAGAAACACACATCGCCAATCGCGCCGACGCCTTCAGCGTCCAGCCGACTGGTCGTTAAAAGCGTCTGACTGTTCCAGATACGAAGCTCGGGAATTTCATTGACACTTGTGGCCACGGCAACGAGTGGAGCGGCCGGATGAGCAGCCAGAGCACGCACGATTTTTCCGTCCAGAGTTCTCTGCAGCGTTCCATGGGAGACATCCCAGAAACAGATATGCGGGCCATCTCCTGCTGACAGAATATTTCCCGTCAACGCGTCGACGCACAATTCAAAGGTTCGACCGTTGTTTGTTTGGATCGTTCTCTGCAGAGTGCCGGTTCTGGTATCCCAAAAACGCACGGTTCCGTCGTCGCCGGCCGAAGCCAGCGTTCTACCGTCCTGGATGAAATGGAGTTTATTGACGTCGCCGTTATGGCCGGTCAATTCCTGCACCAGCTGCGATGCCTGGACATCCCAGATTTTGATGGTGGCATCTGTCGAAGAGGTTGCCAGGAATTGGCCGTCCGGTGAAAATCTGACGCAGCAAATGGATTCGTTGTGCGCTTGCCATTCCTTTTCGCCGGCTTTGAAACTCGTGAGTCGATCCAGAAACGTCCATTCGATTCCTCGCAAATCGATGCCGGAATTGTCGTGTTTTGCGTGATATTGCGAGAACGTCTGGAGATCAGCGGCTTCCCATGCCAGAAACATCTGGCGGATATCGGCCGCATACAACATCTCCCGAGCCTGCCTTTCGCTGTCTTCGGCTCGTTCGATGGCGACCTTCAAGCGAGCGTTATGGACGAGCAGTCCAACAACGATCGCAATGGGCAACAGGACCAGGACTGCAGCAAGTGACAACGGGTAGGGATTGCGTTTTGCCCAGAGAAAGAATCGTTCCATCGGACCGGCAGGCCGTGCAAGAATCGGCTGGCCGCATTGGTAACGTTCGAGATCGTCGGCAAGTTCCGCGGCGCTTTGATACCGCGATTCCGGGTTTAAGCACAGGCACTTCAGGCATATTGTGACCAGATCCGGCGGGACCGACCTTTCGGTGTGCCGGGGAACGCGGACTTCTTCACCGGAGGTCGCCTGTTTCAATCGCTCCCCCGGAGATACTCCGGCAAAAAGGCGGCATCCGAAGATCATTTCATAAAACACAACACCCAGTGAGAAAATATCCGAACGAGTATCCGCGTCGCCATTGAACTGTTCCGGCGCCATATAACCGGGTGTGCCACGAAACAGTCCTGTCTTTGTGGAGTCTGTCGACCATCCATCGTTCGGCCTCTGAATTGCTTTGGCGATGCCAAAATCTGCCAGCCGGGGAGTGCACGCGGTGCCAGCGACACGCACGGCGTTTTCGTCATCGACAGAAAGAAGAATATTGCCGGGCTTGATGTCGCGGTGCAGAATTCCGCGTGAATGAGCATGCTGAACGGCTGACGCAAGACAGCGAAGGATATATGCGGCAGAGTCGAATCCAAAGGAATCGCTGGCGATCAGGTCGGTGAACCGGGGCCCGGAGCAGTATTCACTGGTCATGTACGGAATTCCGTCAATCTCTCCGGCTTCGAGAATCGAAACCACGTTGGGATGGACCAGTGATGCAGTGGCCCGACCCTCCCACACAAAGCGAAACCTTTCGCTGAGGGACATGTCTCTGCCGCATTGAGGAATCTTGAGGGCCACGCAACGTTCAAGCGCATCGTCCTCGGCAAGATAGACAGTCCCGAAGCCACCGACACCAATCCGGCGAATCAGACGAAACCGACCAAACGTTTCCCCCATGTCCTCGAGTGGATCACGGGACTCAGCCGAGTCCCGCGGTGGGATCAAGTGCAGAAACGACACGGGTAGAGATCCCGGCGACGGTATCTGTTGCTGAAGACGACGGATGGCGGATTCGTCGAGCAGTTCATGTCCAGCCGAATTCAGAGTTTCGGAGTACCTGAAAAATTCACTGTCTGCCAGCCCGGTTACGACCTCACAGCAGGCCGGACAGGTTTCCAGATGCGCATGGTACTTCTCGATTCGGGCGAGGCCCGTCGCTCCGGAAAGAAAATCGATCCAGGCGTCGAACTCAGGGCATCGGTTTGATGAATCAATATCCGGGTGGATGTCCTCTTTGCTCACGTTCGCTCCGTTCATTGGAGACGCAACATTAATTTCTGCTGCGGGAATTCAGTGTCAACCAGAGTTGAGTGCCAATAGTGCCTCAATCCCAACAGCCGTTCACCTTCCGCAGGAGTTGAGCACACGTTCAATTCGCTCGCGAAGACATCGAAGAATCCGTGATCGCGCCAGATAGACGGCGTTCACGGACATTCCCAGTGATTCGGCGACATCTGCGGCCTTCTGTCCGTCGACCGCTGTCTGCCAGAACGCCCGCCAGGTCTTGTCTTCAAACTCACTCCGCACGTCGCGAATGGCCGCGCTGACAGCTGGTGAAAAAGGAGGCTCTGCTTTGCCACAGGACCCCTGGCTTTGTGCGGTGTCGACCACCGTTAGTCGATGCTGAACCTGTTCCATCGACACGAAATCATTCCGCCGGCACCTGCGGAAGTGATCGATGATTTTGTTCCGTGTCACCGTGAATAGCCACGCGCGAAACGAATCGTGATCGTCGTCCCGATGGAAGGAGGAGATCTTTCGAGCAACCGTTGAAAACACTTCCTGACCAACGTCGGCGGAATCGTCCGCTGACAGTCCGGATGCCCGGCAATACCGATAGACAAACGGAGTGTAAACGCGAATCAACCTGCGCCAGCCTGCAGGTGAATCTGCCCAGACGGCATCCAGGAGGCTAATGGCTGTTGAATCATCTGGGGATTCGCTCGTCATGTGACGTGAATTCCGATTTCGTTCGACGTATGAAAACGTCGGTGTACGCCGCCCGGCAGACACCGGCGGCAATCGCGGGAACCCCATCGAAGGTAGCACCCACTACTGCCTTCGTCACTCGGTCATCTTCAGAAAATTGACGAATCCGCCAGGAAAATAGATGACAGACTTCTGCGTTACCGAGACAGATCCCGGCGTTTCATCAGTAGTACGGTCAAGTGAAGCGGTTGTTGTTTCTACCAGGCAGACGGGATTCGGGGGCGAGGAAATGGGGCGTTGCTTATCAAAGGCACTTCAGTTGTGTTTTGTGATTCTGACAGTATCGAATGCAGCCAGCCGACTTTCGGCTCAAATGATTTACTGGGGCTGCACAGCCAACGACACAATTGAACGCGCGGAACTCAGCGGAAGCGGCCGCCAAATTGTTATTGGGCCTGTGTCGAACACAGACCCCGGTTTGGCGCCGACGTGTGGCGGAATTGTCGTCGACTCCGTCCAGGACAAGATTTACTGGACCGATTGGGGCATCGACATTGTCGGAGTGTCCAATCCGGACGGTTCGGAAGCCCGAGTTCTGATTGATCTGAGAGCAGCGCTGGCGGATCAGCAAATTACGAACCCGGCCCCCCGCGGCATCGCCATGGATCCTTTGAACCAGCAACTCTACTGGGCAGATTCGGGTGCGGGGACGATCTTTACGACGCTGGTGGGTGGATCGGAGATTATTCCTTTGGTGGCTGGGTTGGGGCGACCGTTGGATGTTGAACTGGATCTGCAGAACGGACGCATGTACTGGACAGAAAACGGCGGCGGACTCATCGGGAGTGCTAACCTGGACGGAACGGACGTGATACGGAACACCTTTCAGACGTTCATCAACCCTCTGGAGCTCACGCTTGATGTGGAGGGTGGATATGTCTACTGGACTGCCAGCGGTGCGATCCAACGAGGAGACCTGTTGGGATCGGATCCTCCGATAACGATTCTGGAAGACCCGGACAGCCCGTATGGATTAGCGTTCGATCCGGTTCATCAGCTGTTGTACTGGAGCTCGTATTCGACCAACCCCGGTTCTATTCATTGGTTCGATCCCGCAGACGAAACCGGAGGTGTCCTCATCAG
>JAGQQE010000276.1 GCA_020426345.1 Planctomycetaceae bacterium | reverse complement strand
TTCCTGAATGAAAATGGTGACGAATTCTCGCGGGAAAACGATTGGACTCGGCAGATCGGCATCAATGGCGGGTCGTGGTGTTTCCTGATCGCTACAACCGGACCGTATCTTTGGGGAGGAGGCGAATCCATCGTGAGTTTCCTCAAGCGGTCACAGGGTTGAGACGAAACCGACGTTGTGTCAACAGATCGGCGGTTATCGCCGGTCTGTACTTTTTGAAGTCAATCCGCCAGAAGCGTCGACATGCATCCTGATCGAAAAATTGGGTTTGCGATGGGGATACTCCTGATCGGCATCGTGGGAGCTTTGTTCTTTCGGAACGAGCCGCTTGTGATGGACGAGGTGCCCACCGTGCGCCGAGAAAAGCAGCTGAATGAACAGTTGCGTGCCCGCGATGTCTCCGTGTACCTGAACGATGAATCCGCCGAAGACATTCCAATTTCTTCCGGTGATTCTCCACGCTGGACTCTTCAGAATCTGGTAGAAGATTTGAGTTCACGAAATGATGGTGTGCCGCTCCCCGTGGGAATATCGGAGAAAATCGCGAAGTCAGATTCTGCGGCGCCGGCCAGGTTGGAAGAGCCGCTGTCGGTTGAAGCTTCCGAGAGTGCTGATACCGATCCAGCGGCTCGCGAGCCTGTCCGCATCGCCATGGGGGAAGGCCTGAAAGATCGCCCGCTCCCGCCACTCATGCCTCAGCTGAAGAACTCAAACACCGTTCCGAGCAAGAACCCAGATACTGAAGAGACGGATGGGGAACTGTTTCCGGGTCTCGAGCAGACGAAAGCAGCAGACGGCGGAATAGTGCCTGCAGGGGATTTCGAGGAGTACACGGTCCGATACGGCGACACATTGTCTCACATTGCTGAACGGTTTCTTGGTTCGCAGTCGCGGTTTCAGGAGATCTTCGAAGCGAACCGCGATCGTATTTCCGCGCCGGATAAGCTGCAGGTTGGCAAGTCGTTGAGGATACCTCGAAAGTAACGGCCAACATCAGCCGGAGACGGGAACATAAATTCCCCTGCTCACCCCTGGCGTTGGCAACCCTGTATTCGCAACTCTGCATTCGCTTAACGGATTCTCGCTGTCCCGTCGCTGGAATCGTCAGAATGCGGCCACGATCAGGAAATCCTGTCGCGTTCTTCCGCAAGCCATTCGGCGATTCGCTCGGCTGGGTCACGTCAAAGAAGGCCCGCACGTTTGCGTAACGCCCATTCTGCAGTCAGTAGTGCGATGATGGCTGAAAACCACCAATAGGTTTGCCAGATTTCGGTTTCCGATTCGATGATCTTCCCATGGCTGAATGGTCTCAACCGGTCTGGAAGTTCTGAGAGCTTTTCTTCTCGAAAAAACGTACCACCTGAAACGAATGCCATTTGGTGCAGCAGAGATTCGTTTGCGGAGGTTTCGGTCAGTTCGCCCGAGACAACTGGCAGTACCGTAAATCGTCCTCGCGCTTTCAGGGCGGCTTGTGTGAACCCGGATGCTCCGACTGACACTTCATAATCGCCATCCGCCAGTCCCGTTGCCCGGCCGCGATAAACACCCGGTACACGGGTATCTTCTGTGAGCGAGACTTCTGACACGATCCGATTCCCGATGGATAGCAACGCATCGGGGGCGAGCGCTGTAGCGGGGGAACCATCGGGATTTTTCAGTCGAATCCGAATATCGACCGGCGCACCGGATTGATAGCTCACGGCACCTGTATCGATCGACAGGTATTCATCACTGGATGCAAAGACGGGCGGCATCACCATACGTGCAAGCTGGTTCCATATTTTCTGGTGCCAGGTGTCCGCGGCTTTGTAACGCCACCGCCATGTTTCATCGAAGGCCAGATACAGGACGCGACCCGCTCCGAACTGCCGTGTGACGATCGCCGGAACCGGATTTGAATTGCCGACGGTCACGGCAGAAACGAGCGTCGTGCTGCCCGGTAGTGCCAGTACCTGATTGATCACGTGAGGTCCGGGCAATTCGCTCCAGAATTGTCTGTTTTTCTGTGCGTCGGTTTGAAGGCTGAACGCGGATTCTTCTGAGCCGGCTTCGGTGAGATTCAGCTGCCATTTTGAATCAGAGGGAATCGATGTCACATCTGCCAGCCCGGTCCACTCAATGGGCAGCAGGCTTTGGAGGTCAGCTTCACTGAGTCTTCGAAGTGACTGGCGCTGCCCATCGATAAAGATAATTCCGCCTCCACGCAATTCGACGAATTCACGAATCCATTTCAATTCCGCCGGTTCAAACAACTCGGGTGAGATATCGCCAAAGACGACGACATCATATCCAAACAGTTCGTCGCGTGATAAAGGGAACTGGCCGGGCTGTTTCCCTCGGGGCAATGTCGACGCCTCCGCGGGATTTCCTGGAATGACGGTGTTCACAAACCATTGTTCATCGCGATCGAATACGTTTCGCAGGTAGCGTGTTTCCCACCGGGAACGACCATCCAGAATCAGGATTCGCTGGCTCTGCATCACAAGCGCTAATCGCATGGTGATGGCATTGTTTCGAATTTCTGCTTCGTCGCGTTGTGGAATAATTCTCGCGGTCAGTTCAACCGGGACGACATGCTGATTGATATCTGATGCCGATTGTTGTTGGACTGACTCCGCAATCTGTTTCGCATTGAACTGAAAATCGACGCGTCGCTGCGATAGATTTTGCGACAACAATTCCTCACGCCAGACGACTGTGTTGCCGTGGGTGAGTTCAATGACCATCGGCTGGCCTGCGGGCATGCGATCTTTTAAGACGAGAGTGCCATGAACATCATCTGTTCTGAAAACGGAATCCGGATGTTCCACTGATGTGACAGCAAGATCGGTTGCAGGCTGGTCAGCGCCGACTGCCACAGTGAACAGATGGCTTCCTTCCGTTTTCAGAATTTGTGCCGCGCGGATTGCCGACGGTCCGGCATTGTGCTGACCATCCGTCATCAGAATGACGGTCGACTTCGGAGTGTTGTCCCGGGCTGGTGCCTGTGCATCCGGATCAGTCGCCGTGGCGGACGTATCTTTCAGGCTGAGTGGTGTAGCGAGATCTGTGACGGGCGAAAAGTCGCCGGGCTCGTCAGACGTCGGCCCAGGCTGGATGCCATCGACTGCATTCCACGGCAGAAGCCTTTTCCCTTTTCGGCCATCGGTGGCCTCTGAGTTTGTTACTGCAAAGATCTGTACTTCATGCTCGGCACTCAATTGTTTCAGCAGATCCGCGTTGTCACGGTTGATGAGTTGAATAAGACGGTCCCACCGCGACGATTCATCAAACATTGCGATCGCGGATTTTAACGCAGGGTCACTGGACTGGATCCGGGTTGTCAATTGGTTTTCAAACAGCCGAGTGATCTCAGTCTGAAGCTGATAGGCTGTTTCGATGGCATCTTCGAGCGCTTTCTGATGGCCGTCGAGCGAGTCTGCGGCGATGGGTGCCGGATTCGAATTCACAAGGCGTTCCGCGCGGGCAAGCACGTCAGCGGGCAACGATGCGCGCAGTTCGGCTGGCAATTCGTTCAGGGCGGTCGCAGCGTTCCGGCGAATCTGGTCCATCGCTGTCGTCCTTTCCCGGGAGGATTTCTGGTCCTGCAGGCTCTCCGGCAGCACGGATGCTTCCGGCGGCAGCGAATGAACCTGGTTACCTGCCTGTTGAACGGCATCGTTGAGACCCTGAATGATTTTCGGGACGGTGTGATCAACCACTCCGCTGCTGAGCCAGCCCTGTTGTTCCGCTATCAGAAACTTTCGGCTGAGCGACATGTGACGGTCCCGCAGCGACATGCTCTCTGACTGATCGATCAGAATGGTGACTTTGCCTGGTTCTCCTGTGATCTGTTTGTGATGCAGGACCGGCCCCGTCAGTACGATCACTCCCAGAAAGAACGCCATCGACCGAAGAGATGGAAGTATCCATCGAAGTCGGCGGGAAAGTTCTTTGCAGTCACGCTGATAATAAAGCCAGGAAACCGTGCTGATGCACATGGCCAGCAGCAGTCCAAACCATAATGGCAGTTCCCCGATGAACCGGAGCGTTGTCATTGAATGGCCCTCGCAAACCGCTGCTGAAGGATTGTTTCTGACGCCATGAATGCCAGCAGAAGGGCGAGGGCATATTTCCAGATCTCCTGACCATTACGACGCAGTTGGTCCTGCTTCAGATATTCTGCTGCCGACCCCGGAAGTCTGGCATCCAGTGCTTCGGCGACATCATTAAGCTGAGCTGCCGAGATTGTCTGCAGCCTGGATTCGACGGGTGACGTTGTTGCGACAAAATGCACCGGGGCACCGGATGGCAGGGTCATTGTGTAGATGCCGGGCTTTCGGGTTCCGTTAAACTCCACTGCGCGATGATTTTGATTCGTCTGAATCGACAAAGATTCTGCCAAGCCGCTGGGAGTACTCACACTGACCATCGTGGCGCTCGAAGAATCTGTTTCGGTGGCCGTCGGAGCCGTATCAGCAGAAGCCTCATCGAGAATCAGGATGGCCGACTGACCTGTTTCAATGTTGCGGGGAGGCGATATGCGAGAGGCAAGCGTCACCGCAATCTGCTGGACGAACGGGACCCAGACGGAACTTGTCGGCAGGTCTGTCCAGTCGGTATCACATGTCGTCGCGAATTGAAAAACGGTTCCCTGCCCGAAGGGTTTTTCGACAAGCAACGGGTCGCCATTGTTCAGACGTGCCACGACAGTGATGTCTTCCGGAGAAGTGGTATCCATTGAGTACCATTGCTCAATGATTGCGTCCGAAAGATCTCCATTTGACGGTTCATTGAAGAAATCCAGGGCGGGATGATCGAAATGCTGGCGGGCAATCCTTCGAATGGAGGACGGCGATGACTCGGACGAGTCTGCGGTTCCCTGTCGTTCACCAAAAGGCAAAGGAAGTGGGCCCTGCCCTGACGAATAGAATTTCTGCCGATACCAATTCAAGTCCACCTGATTTCCTGCCGTGACCAGCAATGAGCCTCCGAGGCGGACAAATTGTGTGATGAATTCCAGTTGCTGATCATTAAGGCGAGATACATTCGCGAGGATGACGACTCGAGCGTCAGAGATCGCATCTTTGTTCAGATTTTCAAGCGTGACGGTTCGGGTTGAAATGAGGTCCGCCAACTGCACTCGCCCGAATGTGAAAGGAGTGAGTGCAATGGAAAGATAGTCTGATTCGGACTTCAGCGGTTCACGGCTCACCGCACCATCAACGATTACAATTTTGAGATCTTCCCAGACCGTGATCGCGGCTGCCAGCTTGTTATCTGTGGAGACGTCGTCGTCTGAGATGGCTTCGACTTCAACAACGTGCGAACCGGGTGTGTCAAATTCACAGGTGAGCAGTGTTTGTGATGTGCTGTCGGCGGCCAGAAAAGTCTGTGTGACGGATGTCTGCTTTCCGTCGATTCGAAGGATAATTCTTGCAGATTGTGTTTCATCGCCATGGTTGTGGATGGCTGTTCGAACGGGAACTGTTTGTCCGACGGCAATTGCCTGGCTGGCAATCTGAATTCCATCGACGGAGATGTTTGCCGGGGCTTTTTCAGACGAAAGTTCCGAAGATGGCTGATCTCGTTTCTTGAACGTGGTCGCGAATCCAATCGGCATCAGGTGAAGATCGGCCTGAATGGGAGCATTGTCCAGAGACTGCCGGAGTCCCCGGTTTCCAGCGGTTGCGTAGGCATTCCAGTCACTCTGCTGGAAGTCACTGATTACAATCAGTTCGCGCCGGGCTGTGGTCATTTTGCTGATGACCTGCGATGCGACTTCAAAGGAGGATGCGACGTCAGCCGCACCAAATCCACTGTCCATCTGCTTCAGGCGACTGATGGCTGCCTGCTGATCAAAGATCGGCTGGTCGAATAAGGGAGTTGGGCGTCCACCCATTGCGATTACGCTGAACTGGGAACCTCGAGGTGCATTCGAAATGATTTGCGTGGCCGAATCGATTGCCATTTGGAAATGAGTCTGTACCCCTCGACTTCGATCCATCGAGTAACTGTTGTCAAGCAGAATGACAATGCCAGCGGGCTGGTTGCCCTCCAGAACGCGATTTCCGGTAAGGACGGGGCGGGCCAGGCAGAACGCCAGCAGCGCCGGAATCGCACAACGAATCAGCAGCAGGATCAGTTGATCCATTCGGAACCGCCGGTGGTTCACCCGGATCACAGATTCCAGCAGGTGCATCGCACCCCATTCGACGGTTCGATAACGGCTGCGGTTCAGGATGTGGATGACGAGCGGAATTGCGAATGCGGCGGCGCCAGCCAGCAACGATGTATTCAGAAACGTCATGTCGCGTATCTCCTGCAAACAAGACGTTGCTGTTCATGCATGGGCGATTCCGGAAAATTGTTTCGCACTGATGCAGGTGATCCCGCGTAATTGCATGGCGTTATGCCGCCAGCAGATCCGCCACTGGAATGTCAGGAAATAAGAACGGCGTCTTCGTGGAGAAAAGACGCCGTTCGGTCTCGATGGACCCAGTGTAGCCGGATTGTGTGACAAATTCACGGCTGGCGACGACGGAGTATCGGTGATGGCCTGCAGGTGAACGGAGACCGACGTGACATCGGGCATCACTGGCCAAAGGGAACCGGTGAAGAAGTTTTACGTGCACCCTGCATCTGACCAGTTGCTGGATTTTTCAACGGGCTGCTGGGCTGGCTCTCCGTTCAAAAAACGGGACAAGCACGCAGGACGCCTGGAAACCATCGTGTTTTACTGTCTACTGCTCGAGCCAGTTCCGTTGTTCAACAGGCTACTAACCATTCCATGCGTCATGCAGGAGTGATGGAGTACTGAAATACATGATGTTCAGTTCTGCGATCAGTGTTCCTTCGGAGTTTCGAGATCCATCCCAGAACCAAAGCCGCCCGTCCCGGGTGATGCAATACCAGCCGTTCTTTCCAGGGATCCATTTCTCCTGACGTCCACCCCAGTTGTAGATGTAACTTCCCCAGAACCGAAGCTGAAGCTGTTCGTCGAGTTGCCTGGCCAGATTTGCGACGCCATCCAGCGTATCTTCATCATTGAACGGTGTGCTGTGGTCACAGAGTTCATTCAGATTCTGGTAACACGAAACTTCGACCCTGCCGATGAAGGGGCCATTGGCGCCAGGGAGTCGATCCCACAGATGAATCGAACCATCCGGTAAAATGAACATCCATCCTTTGTTCGAATAGAACCATCGTTCCTGACGTCCACTCCAGTTGTAGTAGTCATTTCCGAGGAAACGCAGATTGTAGAACTGGTCGAGGAATGCCGCGTATCGAGGAGCGACGTCTGGTGATTGTTCATTGCCATCTTCGACGATCAAATCGAATCCGCCACCGCCGATCAATTGATCAACGCCCCCCTCACCGTAGAGTTGATCCGCTCCCGGTCCGCCGTAGAGCTTGTCGTCTCCGTTGCCGCCTCGAAGAATATCGTTCCCATATCCACCGTAGAGTTCGTCGTTTGAATCTCCGCCCACCAGAAGGTCGTTGCCATCGCCGCCATCCAGGATGGTCTTGTTAACGCACGGATGAACGATCGTCAGGCTGTCGTCACCTGCGGCGCCTTCGACCATGAGTTCGTCGATGTATTCAAAGAAAACATCAAGGTCGTTCAGGTTGACAGAGTTGCCATTGACTGTGATCGTATCGTCCCCCGAAGTGCCATGAACCACCAGTCGGTCTCGTCCCACATTTCCTGCGCGAAAATCGATACCGTTGGGAAGCATCTCGGCGGTGATTGAGCCGTCGACGACCAGTCGGTCGGCCAGCTTCTCGTTGCCGACGATAATCAGACCGCTGAGATCATTCGTGTCATGCATGAAGACGATGTTGCCCGAAACATCATCCACAATTTGAATGTATTCGTTGACAGCTTTGACGGTCGCCCGTCGAATACCGGTGGGTGCAAATTCAAATTCAATGATCTCTGAGTTTGGAGTGAAGAACACGTTACTCTGGGCGAACTGGACGTCGGTGTTTCGTTCGATGACTTCAGCCAGAGTCGTGTTTCGCAGAGTCTGCAGTTCGGTTCCTGTGAAGATGTTTTCGTACCAGAATCGGTCTCCATCGCGGAGTCGTTGAAACTGATCCACCAGAATCGTAGTAAATGTGATTCCCATCGAACTGTCGGCCAGATGGTCCTCAGCAAGGCCGCCGACCCAGAGATCGATGTTGTCGACATTTCCGTAGGTTAGTTCTAATGCGGCCGCGACCATCGGATTGGAACTGATGTCGTCGAATGAACTGACGCGTGGGAGTCCCATCGCTTCCCGTGTCGTATTGTAGTCCGCCAGACCGTGGTCACGCCCTCGTTGAATGTTCAGGGACGCGAGGTCAAGCCCGCCCTGCCCTGGCTCACCGAACAGGAAATTGCGAACGCCATCGACGATCTGAACGTCCAGTTCCTGAGCTGCCTGAACGGCTGCACCTCGGAAAAGAACATCAATTCCCGTGGACAGCAGCGCG
>JAGQQE010000275.1 GCA_020426345.1 Planctomycetaceae bacterium | reverse complement strand
GAAACCCCGACGGTGGGGCAGGTAGTCGTTAGAATACGCGCCGTTGTGCCACTTGCCGATGAGCGCCGTCGCATAGCCCGCGTGGCGGAAGTAGTCGCCGAAAGTTTTCTCGGACAAAGCAAGCCGGTCGAGCCCGCGATTGCTCGGCACATCCACGGCGCCCGTGCGATGATTGAAGCGTCCCGTGAGAAACCCCGCGCGGGCTGGTGCGCAGAGCGGCGACGGCGAGTAATGATCAGTAAACCGAACTCCTGTCTTCGCCAATTCATCCAGCGTGGGCGTGTCGACGACTTGATTGCCGTAGCAGCGCAAGTCGCCCCAGCCGAGATCGTCGGCGATGATGAAGAGGATGTTGGGCGCCTGCTTCGGCGGATCGTCGGCGTGCACCGAACCCAGCGGTACATGGAAGAGAGCGGCAAGGAGGGCGGGGATGAATTTCATGGTGCGGAAATCAGGTGTAACGAATCTGTTTGAGTACCATCACCTGCTTGCCAGGCATGGTCAGCGGTTCAGGTTTCTGGCTTCATCGAGAAGTTTAATCCAGGCTACGACGAAATGGCCATTGTCGTGGAGTGTGCGACCTGAAATCAGGTTGCCGTCAGGTCGCAGAATCGAAATCCGGATTCCAAAAGCACTTTCAGTATGAAGATGCACGAATCCGCCGCATGGTTGATTAAGTCGATATGATCGGCAGACATGTTGTTCCGCCGATCTGGTCCCGTCGTGACTAATGAGTCTTTCCGTCGTCACGAGATCCATCGAAAATCACGATTTCGCGGTCTTCGCAGAGGCAGATCAACTTCTGGTCGTCACTCATGAACTCAAGAGCCCAGACCTGGCCAAACTGCAGAGGATGCTCCCAAACCAGCTGGAGCGTCTTCCCGTCCCAAAATCGGAGCATGTGGTCGTCACCGCAGGTGACAACTCGTCGACCGTCAGACGTCATTGCTAAACGGTTTGTGCCCGTGCGGTGAGCCAGAGCAGAAGAAATCAGATTTCCATCGGGAACGCTCCACACCTTGAGGGTGCGATCTTCGGACACACTTACAACTGAGTTGCTGTCAGCAGAAAACCTAAGGTTGCGAATGGCCGAATTGTGTGCAGGCCAGGTTGAATGAATTGCACGTCGTTTCAAATCAATCAAACGGATATCATTGTTCGAATCATAGACGAGCCACCGACCGTCTGATGAAATAGCCATCCGGTTTGCGGACGAGGCAGGCCATCGGCTCACGATCGTTTCCGCTGAAACGTCGAGAATGCAGACTTCCCGATCTCCCGATGATGTATGAAGACGCAGGATTACCGTCAGGCCATCCGGAGTCACGGCAAATCCCTGAATATCTCGCTCGGCATCTGAAATCCATTGAAAGGGTTGTGACTGATCGTCCAGATTCCAGGCAACAATTTCCGTAACGGACTTGGCGAACAACAAAGACGCCTGCTCGGCATAATCGACATACCAGTCTCCTGCCTGATCACCCAGGTCCATTTCAATGTGGCCATCGTCATTGCAGACGTAGATGCCGCCGGTGGCCCCAACAGCGAAACGACGATTGTCAATGCGGTCCAGATTGTTGCACTGTTTGTCGAAATGGATTCGTTGTCTCTGTTCATTTTTAGACAGATCCCAGGAAATGACCCGCCCATCTGCACCGGCCGACAAAACCCGACGTCCATCGGCAGTGACTCGGACGGAGTAGACGCGCCCATCATGTCCGTTCCATTGTCGCGTCTCTTGCGTGTGCCAGAGACCGTCTTCGAAAGGGATCGTCATCAGGTGTCCGGCGCGATCACCCACCACCAGCCAGTTTCCACGCGGGGCGAAGTCGAGTGATTGAACACCATCAGCCAATCGACGGCGAAAGGTGATCGTCTGACGGTCCGTTTCCGCGATCGTTAATTGCCCATTGACGGTACCGTAGGCCAGATAGTTCTCCTTGTCTGAAAACACCAGTCCATTGACCGTGTCCTGAATTTGGCGTGTCTCCAATCGCTCCCACAGTGGCTGACTGCTGCTCAGATCCCAAAGGCTGACCTGTGACAAATCGCCGCCGGCAGCGACCACCCCGGAAGATGTAATCGCCATGGTTTCAATTTTTTCGGTATGGACATTCAACGTCCCGAGAGACGCCCCATCCGCTGTGTTCCAGACTCGAACCTCGGGGTCTTCGCCACAACTTACTATGGACCTGCCGTCAGGTGAAAACACTACGCCGAACGCCAGTCCATCATACGCATCAATCCTGATCAACTGTTGCTGATCGGTGAGGTTCCAGATTCTCACAGTGCCATCGTCACCGGCAGTGGCTAAGCGCTGACCGTCCGGTGAAAAGGCAGAGCCATTGATTTCCCCCTGATCCGTCGGGAACGCGTACAGCTGTTCATGACTGTCGAGATCAAAGACTCGAACAATGGCATCTTCTCCGACAGCGACCAGCCGATCACCTGTGGCCGAGATTGCCAGGTCGTATACCGCAGATCCAGTATCGACGATCAGATCGCCTGTCAGATCCTGCTGCTTCCATAGGTAGTACCACTCGAAGCCTCGCAAGTCGGATTGATTACGCTCCGGAATGTGACGCGTCAGACGACTGCGAGCCTGCTGTGCATCGTTATTCAGGATATCCTGGGCTGCCAGAACGGTATCTGAAGCGTAAAGCAGTTCCCGCAGGCTCTCATTCGCCTGGTGGGCCTGATCTTCTGCTTCGGTCGCACGAAATGCGAGACTGGTGCTGACAATGGTGGCTATGACGAGCATAGACATCATCAGCAATGCTGCAGTGAGCCAGGCCTTATTGCGTCGTGCGAACTTGCGGAGCCGATACATCACCGAGGGAGGAGACGCTTCGACTGGTTCGTTCTTAATAAATCGCTGCACATCCTGTAACAGAGCGCCTGCCGATTCATACCGCCGTCCACGATCCTTCTCCAGAG
Source organism: Planctomycetaceae bacterium (assembly GCA_020426345.1). Classification (GTDB taxonomy): domain Bacteria; phylum Planctomycetota; class Planctomycetia; order Planctomycetales; family Planctomycetaceae; genus F1-80-MAGs062. The sequence continues at coordinate 5,522 of JAGQQE010000275.1, read as the reverse complement.
CTTTCAATACGATCCAGTCCAGCTCGCGGTTTCGGGATTGCAACAGGCTCAGGGAGGCCGGGAAAGCAGCATGTTTCTGATGAGATGTCGGCAGCTTCGCAGTGGTTGCGAGTCGGCGGCTGGGAGGTTGTGGTTGATCCTCTCGAATGATTCTCCGCATTTCGTCGAAGCTCTGTGAGTTGAGCAAAGCTTTGTCAAAGGGGGGCGTTCCCGTCACCAATTCGTATAACAGCCCTCCCAGGGAATAAATATCTGTCCGCGTGTCGACGTCCAGCCCTCCCAGTTCGGTCTGTTCGGGACTCATGTAGGAGGGAGTTCCGATCAATTGCTGGATGTGGGTGTGAATTGTTGGTTCGGTAAGTTGCTGGTCGAGTGCTTTAGCAACTCCAAAGTCGATCACTTTGGGAGCTGGTGCTCCGTCGTACTCCGCAACGAGCACATTTTGCGGCTTCAGGTCGCGGTGAACAATTCCTTTCTGATGTGCGTGCTGGACGCCCTGACAGACCTTGATGAAGAGTTCCAGTCGCTCATGCAGCTTCAGACCCACATCTGAGCAGTACTCGGTGATCGGCGTCCCTCGAACAAGCTCCATGACGAAGTACGGGTGTCCCAGCAAAGTCTGGCCAGCATCCAGGACGCGAGCGATGTAGGGGTGGTCCATCACTGCGAGCGCCTGTCGTTCGGCTTCAAACCGGGCAATGATCTCCTGCGAATCCATTCCAGGCTTGATGATCTTGAGAGCCACCTGCCGTCGGACCGGACAAGTCTGTTCAGCCAGGTAGACGACTCCCATCCCGCCCTGGCCAAGCTGCTCGATGATTTTGTACGGACCGATCCGGGAGGCGATCACACCGGCTGAGCCTGTATCAGGCATTGGCTCTGCAGAAGTGATCTCGGATGCCGATGATGGTTTTTCAGGATCGATGTGAGTGGAATGACCGGTCAGATCTTCACCTGGGTGCCATCTTTCAGACTCCGCCACAGCCTGATCGAGAAGGCTTGATGACTGCTCCTGTTTCGCTTTCAGCAGTCGTTCGACTCGCTTTCGCAGAACGGGGTCGGGACAGGCTTGATCAAGGTAGGATTGTTGTGCTTTGTGCTCGGTCACTCTGGCGACGGCCAGAAAGAGCTCACGGAGAGTCGGTGGTTCAGCCGGAGTCAGCATCAGGTGCCCTCAGTTAACACAATCTCCTCGGCAAACCGGCCAGGAGTCACAGCGGGAAAGTTTGCAATCATTCTGAGCCTTGGTGTCAGACACTGCGGAGGATGCTCCGCCAGATTAATGCGAGATATGCTGCTTTAAAGTCCGGACTTTTCTCGGATTTCCAGAAAGTCATGCATCTTCAATGGTTGGCAAGACGCTATTCACCCAGTTCGACGGCAAACCAGGACAAAGCAAACTGCCACCGCTCGTAGGCTGTCGAGCGAGAAAGGCCCAGCATCTCGGCCGCTTCGAGCATCGAGAGTCCTGCATAAAGTCGGAGTCGGACGAGCCCGGCAACTTCCGGATCTTCTTCCTCAAACTTTGTCAGTGCATCGTCCAGTTCCAGAAGTCGGTCCGGAGAATTAAAGACGGTCTCGTCTGCAATGTCGTCCACCGGAAACTGGACTGACTGACCGCCGCGCTTAATCCGCTTCTTCGACCGAGCTGATTCGATCAGAATCCGGCGCATTGCGGTCGCGGCAGCGGAGAAGAAGTGCCCCCGTGAGTCCCACGACTGAACCTGCTCGGCGTTGACGAGCCGCAGATAGGCCTCGTGCACGAGAGCGGTCGGCTGGAGTGTGTGATCGGGACTCTCGTGCGCCATACGTGCAGCAGCCATACGTCGCAGTTCATCGTAGACCAGCGGCAGCAGGTGTTCCGGGGCTGCCCTGCTGCCCTGTTGCCATTCCACAAGGATTTTTGTTACGTCGTGCATTGGGTATAGCGTAACCGCGCGATGCAGCAGTTGCCAGACGATGAGTGAATTCAATGCATCACAACTGGCATCCGGATGTTTCTCCAGCGGCGGCAGTTTGGGGGAATCTTTTCAAATAGGTCAGATTCTTTCGGATTTCGTACCGGAAAACATCGCATTGACCTCTGACACGCTGCGTCAGTGCCAGCTCTGCCCCTCCGTGGGCCTACTGTACGCAGAAACTCAGAATCCATCAGGGTCTCACATTTTGGGTGATCCAATCCGTCTGCCAGCTTCTGGTCGGGCCAGCTACTGGTTGGGCCAGCTGTCCAGTGGCGTGGATGACACCCGGCTCTCAGGCGATCGCGCCGAACTCCACGAGCGAGTCTGGACAGTGGCACCAATCCGGGAATTCACAAAAGTCGTCAGGAACTTTCGGACTTCTGACATGCAAACGTCGCATTGTCATCAAACAGATTGCGTCTGCGGACCACTGCGGGCGTGGTAATGAGACGGTTGTGGTTTTTCTCAACCGTCACAGTGATTCGTTTAGGACCTCAAATGTCAACACTTAAGACACTCCGCCAGCTGCTGTCCGATTGTTCAAAGCCGCTTTTTAATTGCCGTCGTCGCTCGCGGCGAACATCGGGTAGGTTCGGCATCGAGACGTACTCCGGCCGGCAAGTGGTTTCTGCAGGTCTAAGTACAGACCTCAGCATGCGACGACAATCGATGCGATTTCGTCACCTCCGGCGCTTGGATTCCTCCATCATTCAAACTCTCGAGAATCGTCTGCTGCTGACCGTTTCGACGCTTCCCCTGAGTCCGGACAACGACGTCATCTTCGAGGGTGACGGGGCCGTCGATACGATTACGTTTTCCGTCGTTGATGGGTACCTGCAGCACAACCTGGCCAGTGCTCCGGGGTTTGAATCCAGCCGTGACCTGGATTCGGTCACTGCAGGCGAGCAGGCCCTGCTGATCAGCGACCTCGGGTCACTCACTGTTCAGGACGCTGGGTCCAACGACCGCATCTTCTTCGGTGGTACGGAAAGCTTTGCTCTGGGAACCGCGTCTCTGAATGTCATTGCCGGGGACATTACGGTTTTTTCCGATGTCGATGTTTCGACCACAGACGGCGTGATCAGCCTGCTGGCAGCTGAGGCGATTCTGGTCGACAGCGGCGCCGCGATTCGGACTGTCGATGGCGGAATGCAGCTGACAGCCAATGCCGATCGCTCAACAACAGATTCCAATGTTGACTACTTCGGTCTCCATCTGGACGGAGCCACCCTTTCGACGTCTGGTGCAGGGTCGATCGTTCTGGAAGGCTCGGGGATTCACAGCGGCAACAACTTTAGTGCGGGAATTGGCATTGAAGGCGGCACGACCATCGAGTCGACTTCGCAGGAGGCAACCGCCGGAGAGATCCGTATTTCAGGCTTTGGGGCGGATGGTCGGCAACTAAAACACGGACTGATCAGTCGTGATGCGGGCAATTCACTCACGAGCGCGTATGGTGATATCACTGTGACAGGCGTCGGTGGATTCCGCTCTGACGGAAGTGGTGTCAACTACTTTGGCATTTATCTTGCGGGGCTCGACATCAGTTCGACCGGCATCGGCCCGGACGCAGCGGAAATCAACATCGACGGGACCGGCGGTGCGGAGTTAACGACCTGCTACGGGGTTTGGCTCGCATCTGCCAACGTCAGCCTTTCGAGCGTCGATGGCGACATTCGAATTACTGGTCGTGGCGGCGAGGCGGCTACGACTTCCCGACAGAGCGGTGTTTTGATCGAAGACATTGCCTATATTCGATCGACAGGTACTGGGCCGGACGCAGCCAACATCAGCATTGATGGAACGATCGGCACGGCGACGGAACCACAGACAAGTGCACTCGCAGCTTACGGCGTTCAGTTGACCGGTGCTTCCACAGAGCTTTCCACCGTTGACGGTGACATTTCGATTGTTGGATCGGGTGGTCTTGGAGGCGTTTATCGACACGGTGTGAATATTGCTGCAATTGTCTCATCCACCGGAGTTGGTGAGCACGCGGGGAACATCTCGGTCACAGGCCAGGGCGGAACGACCGCTGACGGCTGGGGAGCTTTCATCGCGGGCAGTTGGTCGACCGTTGACGGCAACCTTGACATTACAGGAGCTGGGACCAGTTCGCCGCAGCGTGGCGGCAACGGCGTTCGGCTGCGAGATATCGACTTATTTGCTTCAACGGGCGTGGGGGCCACAGCGGGTCATATTTCCATTCATGGCTCAGCAGCCAACGGCGTCGGGGTCCTGCTTGAAGACTCGAATAGCCTGCTGACAACCGTGGATGGGGACATCACCCTGTTCGACACCGATGGCAGCGGGACTCTGCTGGATGGGTTTGGCGGGATCGCGTCAACCGGTGTGGGTGAACATGCCGGGGAAATTGTGATCGCAAGCAAAGACGTTTCGATTCAGAATCTGGGCACTGGCATATCCAGTGTTGATGGTGACATCTTGCTTTCCAGCGTCGCCGACGAGTCCGCAGGCAGCGCACTTCGTCTCAACAACTTCGGTGTCATCGAATCGACGGGTACCGGCCCTGACGCCGCCACCATCACTCTGGTGGGAACCGCTCGTGATGGATCAACTGCTCGCTACGGATTGACAATCAGTGGGTCCAGCGAGACACCGTCTGTTATCCGGAGCGTCGATGGCAACATCGTGATGATTGGAACCGGTGGCGATCGCACGGACCCCACCAATCGCTTCAGTGAAAATCCGGGGATTACGATCGCGAATGTCGCTATCGAGTCGACAGGCACGACGGCCGACGCCGCGACTATTTCGATTCAGGGGACGGCCGGTGACAGCGGACGCAATGGCCACGGAGTTTTTGTCCAGGGGGGCTCGTTCAGCAGCGTGGCCGGTGACGTCAGTTTGACGGGCACCATGAGCAACGGTCGGGGCGTGGCACTTTCGAATGTGGACATCACTTCCACAGGAAGCGGAGCAGCCGCCGCACGCTTCACCTTTTCCGGTGAAGTACCGTCGGTGTCGGGCAACGTGAATGTTATTGACAGTGACTTCCTGCTTGAGGCCGCTGGCGCTTCGTTCTTCGGCAACTTCGCGTCAACCGGCAGTGGCCGGTTCTCAGTCGGGCAGTCGGGTACTGGATCCACCAGAGTCTCCGGCAACGTCGTGTCGGCGTTCGGGCCCATCACTCTCCAGGGAGAAACCGTCCAGGCGGCTGGAATCTATTCGACCGGCGTTGGTGGCGAAGCCGCCACGATTCAGATCGGTGACGCTCAAACCCAAAGTGTGATCGTTGATGGCGACGTCTCAACAGTCGACGGTTCGATCCTGATCACCAACCGGGTTAACCCGTTGAATACCAATAATGGCTACATATCGATCAGACAAAGTACCATTCAGTCAACCGGAACAGGCCCGAACGCCGGCACGATTACGATTAACGGCCGGGGCTCTCGCGGTTCATCTGGAGTCAGTTTGACGAACAACAGCTCGATCGAATCGGTCGACGGTGATATTTCGATTGTCGGCTCCGGCACAGAAGGAGGCGATGGGATCGAACTGGTCGGCTTTGCGCACATTCGCAGCACAGGCGTCGGC
>JAGQQE010000274.1 GCA_020426345.1 Planctomycetaceae bacterium | reverse complement strand
TCGCGCGAAGTATGGCGAGCCTCAATGGATTCCGCCACCTCGGCTATAAATATTTACCACCACCCGGGTTTCCTCATCCCGCAGCGGGACTCACCGTACCGGAATGACTTAACAAAGCCGCTGTAAATCCAGATGTTGTCAGCTCAATCCATTGGAGTAATCAAGAGCTTTTTCAGACGCTCTGTTCCTGGAAGCTCTTCGACGGGTCGCGGCGGCAATAGTGGAAAGACAGGAGGAATTCTGATGGAAATGGACAGACGACGTCATGCGATCTCTGATTCCTGGAGGCGACATTCAGGCAGCGCGTCAGAAGGCCGTCAGTCCGCATCAGGAATCGCATGAATGGTCATCCAGATCGTTTCGGCATAGCGACGTCCGCCAGCCGATTTCAGGTTCATCTTCAGCTGCATTTGATCACAGACCTGCAGGCCGGGCATGGTTATTTCGACCGTTCGAGAATCCAGAACCCTGGCATCCGTCACTTCAACTTGATCATGATGTCGTTCTTCCGGTCGACGCACCGAAAATTGATCGCTTCCGTAGCGCTTTGACCACAGATAGTTCCACATCTCAGCCTGCCATGAATCGGCATTCTTCAGCGACTGTTCGTCCAGATCAAAACTGAACGTGATACGAAGTCCGTTCTTTGTCACCTCGGTCTGTTCAACCATCAGGACTGGATCTGCCGTATAGCGAAGACGCTGAAAACACCCATCCTTACCATCACGAGGCCCCTGCCAGCCTGAAAGACCAACACCGTAGAGTTGTCCATCGGCGGGATGAACTCGCAAACGCATCACGCCGGCATCCCACTGATGCGGAAGCGGGACGACGCTCGCCTGAGTCATTCCGTCGACGTCCTGCAAGGCCAGGTAATACAGCCACCCCTTCCCGTATGATGAATGAATAAGCCGATTTGCAAGGGGGCCAAAACGTCCGTCGTCCACCCAGATCTGCCCGCCACAGGAATTGTCGACATCCTGCGGAAGCCAGATCATCGGTTCATCGAAGGCATCGGGCAAACTCCCGCCATGCTGAGCCTTGAGCCACTGCTCCTGTTCGTCGTTAATTGGCATATTGCCGTAGAATCCACGATCTTTGATCAAAGAGATCTTCCCTGCCGGCATCCACGGCCCCTGATTATCAGACACAGTGAAACGATCGTCGGACAGTTTTCCCATGCCATTGGGTGTGCGAAGTCCCCAGGCCACAACTTCTGCGGTACCTCCCTGCGGTGGAATCTTCATGATGCTGCCCGGGCGATGGTGATTCGTGTATTGCCCTGCCTTCGCAAACCAGAAATTTCCCCGCGAATCTGTCTGCAGATCAAAGTTGTATGCATGGAACTGGCATGAAACGTCATCGTCATTCCAGAATGCTTCCACAAAATCCGCTTCGCCATTGTCATCAAAATCGTGCAGCCGCTTGAGCCCGTCACGGCAGGTCACGTAAATCGTGTCATTGACAACGCGCACTCCAAACGGTTCAAAAAGGCCGGCAGCAAAGCGTTTCCACCGGACCTGCCGCAGAGAGGCATCGATCCCCGAAATGATGAACACATCACCGCCGTGAGTCGTTACGACGGCACGCCCATCAGAAAAGAAATCCAGAGCGCTGGTTCGGAGCCAGGAATTCCAGGGATTCTCAAATGGGACAGGGATCGAATCCAGCGCGTAGCCGTTGATGGATTCGCCCAACTGTCCCCTGACCGTCAGCAACTGCGGCCAGCGCGTGGGACCACCCTGCAGGAGTTGCCCCAGATCTTCGACGGAGCCCTGGGGTTCCTCTTTCGCCGACCACAGCGGCAACGAAATCTCCCCGCCTCTCCAGGCCTCAATGTTCTGTTCCGTCGTCTCAAACGATGCTCGACTGATCTGAATCAGTTGCACTTTGTCGCTGGCAGGAATGCCCAGGACGATGCGATCCTCAAAGCTCGAAATCCATTGAAGTCCTTCAACATCGCCCGCCACCTGAGCCGCGTTGACAACCCGCGGAGTGCCCGCTGTGGTCCCGGAACCTGACTGTGCTGGATGGTTGTGTGGTGGAACCCAGACAAATAATGCCTTTCGCGGTGGCCGTTCGGCGACATTGCCCTGAGAGGCCAGAGCTTCGTCGCTCATCGCCGAATCAATCACGGTCACCCATTCCAGTTCGCCTGAGAAATCGCCTCCAAAATTGGTAGCGGTGGCCCCAATTTTCAGCACATGCCCCGCCACGGGATCTCGACGAAAACCCTTCCGAACCCCATCAAGCTTCCCATCCACATAAAGCCGGGTTTCATCAGCTGTCACGACCAGCGCGGCGGTGTGCCATTTCCCGTCACTGACCGGAATCCTGCCAACCAGGGCGCCCACCCAGCCAATGTCGAACACTAGACGGCCGCCTCGCACAAACAAGGTTTTCCCATCCGGCTTCCATTCGCCTCGATCCGGAGTCGAGGCAACCAAAGTTCCGTCATTCTCAGTTCGAAAGCGGACAATCACGGTGCGATCGGTAGTGCCCAGATCCAGTTTGCGAGCCTCTTCTGCTCGCACAACATGCATGGCTTCATTCGACATACGTGGTCCGCGACTGCTCCTGTCCGGGGGCGCGGTCAGCATGGCCGTCCGATCAGAAACAGGAACCGGCGTCCCAACTCGAGATGGTTCGGGATGGCCAACGAGGGATTGCCCAATCCGTGATTCTGAAACCAAATCTGTCGGAACGACAACGGCAGATCCATCCAGACTATTCGGCAACTCTGCGACCGTCAGCATTAGCGGCTCTGTCCCGGGTTCGATACGGAGCGTATGACGAAGTGTCACCACTGAACCGGAAAAGATGCGTTCATTTACGTTTGGCTCATCTGACGACGCCTGCACTGTTTCAAGAATGCGCCGCCCCTGAATCGCATAGCTCATCACGGCACGGTCACCATGGAGGTAATGACCAAAATACTGCATGCGTTCCGGGTTCACGGGGCCCCGCGGTGGTTTGGCATCGGCAGGGATATCAAACGAACCCCTGAACGCCCACTGCCAGGTATTCAATCCCGGAATCCGATCTCCATCAACACGAGGCATTCTCTCACCCCGCTGGCGGTAGTGCTGAGTCTCTGAGAGATTCAGAAAACCGCCCGCCCAGGCATCAGCAATCTGCATCCGGTGCAGGTCGTAGCTGACAGTAATGTCATCAGGAAGACGATAAGTCAGAGCGTTGTTCACGGCGTTTCCGAGCTGAGAACCAAGGACAGGACCAAAGTCACGTTCACCGGTCTGCTGTTCATCGCCTGTGCCTGTTCCTTTCGGAAGACTCTGCAGGTATTCCTCGTCGATCGCCACATAAGAGGGATTCGCCGGCTTCATTAATTCTTCACGAATGAAGTGAATCACCTGATACCGTTCTCGCGGTGAGAGATGCTGCATCGGCGACATCAAACCATTGCCCCGAGTCAAAGTCAGCAACATCTGGTAGGGATCTGCTCCGAACTTCAGCGGCTGTTTCCCAAAGGCTCGGGCAGAAGGAAGGGTGGGTGTGTCGCCGGCGGTGCCATGACAATTTCTGCAGTGCCCCTGGAAGATCTCGCGCCCACGCTGAAGATCGCGACTTCCGAGCGATAGAAGAATACCTGCATGATTAAGCCCAACGGAGTCGTCCTTCACGATCAATTCATCGTCGGATGGCTGCAGCAGACGTTGTCGATCAATACCACCCTCTATGACTTCCGACAGATATTTCACAAGACAGTAAAATTCGCCTTCGTCAAACAAAGCACCGGCAAGTCCCTCCGGCATCATGGATGTTCTGGAAACTGTCATCTCGTCAATGTTTGACCGTGCGATGGTGATTTCCTTCTGGAGATCAGCAGCGTCACGCAAAACAATTTCGCCGTCAGCCTGGCGAGCAACCACGCCACTTTGAGTTTGGCCATCCAGTGTCAGCACAGTGACAGTTTCAAAACCTTTGCGAATCGAGTGCGACGGTCGCAAAACGGAATCCACGATATGCTCCGTCACCGGGCGACCGTCAATCATTCCATCTTTGACATTCGCAGACAACGTTGCAAAGTCCGGGCCCAAAGGCGAAGAGTTCCTTCCAACGCCGTGGCAACGAACACACCCCGCTGCGGATTTAAAGAACACCACAGCGCCGCGCTTTGGATCACCTCGCAAATGCACCTTCGCCGCAAGAACTTCGGGCGACTGCTGCATTAACGACTGAAGAAGTTGTTCGTCGGCATAACCCCGCAGGGGTAATGCAGTGCAGACGACCATCAGGAGGACAACAGGCGACAGAGATATTCGACGATCAGAAACAGGTGTAGAACTTTTTGACACGATGGATTCCTGTGCACTGTTCTGAAGAAGACGAGGTTTGAAGATTCACACAAGGTCTCAGAATGTCGAATCAGAACAATCTCAGCTGCCCGGATCTGTCTGCAGGAGGTCTGAACAAATCGCAATTCAATGGTGGCAGTCGAGCTTCAAGCAAGTTCCGTTGTCGAAAAAGATGAAACATGTTTCTGATTTGCTCGGCAATGATTCCGGTACCGCGCATTCTTTCACCAAATGCAGCGCTGTTCATCTGACCGTCACGTGTTTCACGAATTCGACCAAGAATCATATCTGCTTTCGCCGGAAGGACCCGTTGCAGCCATTCGATAAAGACAGGTTCCACGGTCAGCGGGAGCCGCAGCAGGATGTAACTGGCAGAGATCGCCCCGGCTTCCTTTGCCGCCGACAGAAGTCCGGGAATTTCAGAATCATTGAGTCCGGGGATAACAGGGGCCGTCATCACGCCGACAGGCACCCCCGACTCTGACAGCATTCGTACGGCCCGCAGGCGAGCTGCCGGGATACTTGTTCGGGGTTCCATGTCACGGGCAAGCTCTGGATTGAGGCTGGTGATGGAAAGAAAAACGTGAACAAGATTCCTGGCTGCGAGTTGCTTGAGTATCTCCAGATCTCGCAGAACCAGGGCGTTCTTTGTGATGATGTTCACCGGTTGGCGACACTCCAAAGCGACTTCAAGACATTGCCGTGTGATACGTAATTCTCGTTCCACCGGTTGGTAGCAATCTGTAACTCCCGAAAAAGTGATCGGTTCGGGTTTCCACTTCCTGTTGGACAAAAAGTCACGGAACAACTGAGCAGCGTTATGCTTGACGACAATCCTCGTTTCGAAGTCGAGCCCGGCATCGAGCCCCAGGTATTCATGGCTCGGACGAGCATAGCAATAGGAACAGGCGTGGGCACATCCACGGTACGGGTTAATGCTGTATCGGAAGGGAATATCCGGGGAAGTATTCTCCGAAATGATGCTCCTGGACGCATCGTCGATGTACTCAACCCTGCGATGGGAAAGTTCACGCAAATATTCCTGGTCCCATTCAAAATGCTCCAGGTCTGCTTCCCGATGAATCGACTCAAATCGATTCGGCGGGTTGAGATTGGAACCGTGACGCATTCTTGTGTCGCTTTCATATTGGGTGTGAGGCAGGAACAGCCTGACCTTATGTGATTGTACGGGAGACCGTCCGCGAAATCGAAGAAGCCTGCACTTTGCCATCTGCCTGACCAGTGCCTGGCGTCGCCACCAGGCAGAGGCGATGTCGTCATTGATCGCTCGTTCGCATCAGGATGCCCACTCATGCCGTTGATCCGCCCTGCCCCAGCCGATACCGAAGTTCGACCAACCCGCTGGGAAAGGACTGGATTCCCTCAAACTTGAGATTCGTTCGTTCAGAGTGACAAAGAAACAGTGGGATGCCCTCTCCCAGGATGATCGGATGCACGAACAGACGGAATTCATCAATCAAGCGACGCGAGATAAACTGGCGAATCAGATCGCCTCCGCCAACCAGCCAAATGTCTTGTTGAAGATTCTGCCGTATCGCAGCCACGACGCTCCCGACTTCCCCATGAACATGGTGAACACGTTTGTCGCTCGAAGCTGGAAGCGTCCGCGAAAAGACAAACACCTGTTTTCGGACAAACGGAACTTCCTCGAAAGTCTTCGCTTGTTCCCACGTCGTCCGTCCCATCACCACGGCATCCAACGCCCCCATGAACTCGGTATAACCATAGTCAGCATCGTGAAACAGCCAGTCCACGGTTCCATCAGATCTGGCGATGTAGCCATCGAGGCTCGTGGCGATGAACAAGACAACTTTAGGCATGATCTATTTCCACAATTCTGAACTCTTTCAACAAAATACCGGCTTTTGGTTTTGCGAAACACTGCAACTGCAGGGGGCGAACCAGATCCCATCCGCTTGATGAATTCGGGGTCGACACCTGCCAATTTACAGACCGCCTATCGGTTCTGCATCAGAGACCTTGTCATTGAGCAACGCAGGATGATTCCGGAGACCAACTTCTCCAATACCATTCGCGAGTTCCTGATGTTGTTTCTCCCCGGACAATGGAATGAGCTTGCAGGCGGGGGTGATGCCTTTCGTTTCTTCGCCATGTGCGATTTCAATCAGCGACTGACAGGAGCTTTGGTTGTCAGGTTGGCTCAATAATCTGCCGGTATGTCAGGTTAATTCGTTCTCCAACATTCTTCCTGGTCTTTGGGATCTCGTGCTTCCAAAACTGTTGCATAGTTCCGGCCATGATCAGAAGCGAACCGTGAGCCAGTGAGAATGTCATCGTCTCTTTGGACTTGTTATGTTTGATACGAAATTTCCGAGTCGCCCCCAACGAAACGGAGCCAATCACATTTCCCATTTCAGGCTCATTATCGGCGTGCATCCCCATACTATCCTGGCCAGAACGATAGCGGTTCAGCAGACAGTAATTGTACTGTCCATGAATGGCCTCAATCTTCTCTTTGATCTCCAGCAATGTCCTGGTCCAGGGAAGAGCAATGTTGGTTGTTCCTGAATATCGATAGGTAACGCCTTCATCACCGAAGGAAGCAATCAGCCGTGGCTGCATATGTCCGAAGATCCCTGGCTTCTGCTCCCAGAGGCACTCATCCCTGACCGTGACGAAGTAGCGATCAGCCAGTTCAGCAGGCAGAAACATCTCGTCGTACAGCAGGACGCCACCGTCCCTGAGTTCAATTGTTTGCACCTGCGCCACCATGTCCGTGCTGCAGTCTCCGAATACCATCCCCGAAATAACGCCGAATACATCCGCTCCGGAAATGTACCAGAAGCTTTTGCAACGGATCACCGAACAAGATCGCTATTGTTCGGGGAGATCTGTTCAATCAGCGAGTAGAAGTAATCATCACCGTCTGGAAACACAACATCACTCTGGGTTGGCTGCTGCCGCAAGGCGTGCCAGATGTATTCAGGAAGCATGTCAGAGCGGCTCCATCAAGGAGATCCGCAGGTATGGGTTGGCTCTGGTGGCTTCAATCACGAAGATACGAACACACTGATGGTCGAAGAACTCAGTACGCTCAATGTTTCCGTCCAAGTGAAAATCGTGGTTTTCAGTAAGGCATACAAGTGAATCGTGTCTGGATCATCACCACCGTTGTCGGCCTCTTCTCGTGCATAGACATGGCCGCTGACGAACCCAAAGTCCCCACTACAGTCAAGGAACTCTTTGCCGACTTCGATCCCCGAACAGACCCGCTCGATACCAGAGTTGTGCGGGAATGGGAAAAGGACGCTGTCGTCTACCGCTACATCACGTTCCACATCGGGAGTTTCAAGGGCCAACCGGCTCGTATGGCAGCGTTCTTCGCTTTTCCAGAAGGCGCAGAGAAGCGGCCGGGGTTGTTACACCTGCATGGCGGTGGTCAGCGAGCTTTTCTGCACGAAGTTGAGTTCTATGCGAAGCGTGGTTACGCCTGCCTGTCGATCAACTGGGGCGGTCGAGAGATGGAAGAGGCGAAGGAAGGCGACCCGAACACAGACTGGGGGGCCGTTGATCCGACCCAGCAGAACGTGCCGGGGTATTTCAACCTGAAACCCGGTGAGAAGTATCTCGATCCAGTCGAGTCTCCCCGAAACAACAACTGGTACTTGCTCACCTTGGGAGCCAGACGGGGACTGACCTTCCTTGAGCAGCAACCCGAAGTCGATGCTGACCGGCTTGGCGTTTACGGCCATTCGATGGGCGGCAACCTGACGGTCTACGTCGCTGGGACAGACGACCGAGTGAATGTCGCTACTCCGTCAGTCGGTGGATCAGGCTTTCGCAACCAGCCGTGGCCCCTGCTGCCCGAACAGCGCAAGCAAACGCCCAACGGTGACGTGAAGCTGTTCGATGCGACGATTGGGTTCGAGTCGTATGCGCCGCACATCAAGGCTCCGTTGCTGTGGCTGGGGGCGACCAACGACTTCCACGGCATTACGGACGACACCTATCGCACAGGCGAACTCATTCCTCACCAGAACGTCCGCTACGCCTTCACTCCGCACATGAACCACCGTTTCACACCGGAGTTCGCCGTGGCGAGGCCGCTTTGGATCGACCAGTTCCTCAAAGGGGATTTTACGTTTCCGAAGACACCGGAGTCGAAGCTGGTGCTGACTGCCGATGACGGCAGGGCCAGCGTGCATTTTGGGTAATCTTGGGGGTGTGGGCATGTTTGCGCATGTTTGAAGTGATTGGTATACCGTGTTCCGAATGAATGGAATGTTTTATAGAA
>JAGQQE010000273.1 GCA_020426345.1 Planctomycetaceae bacterium | reverse complement strand
GTCTTCGAAAGTTTCCGCCGTCAGGCGCAACGCTTCCGGAAGACCGCGGTCGTCCTTAAATCCAATCAGTGCCTGGCAGAGCAGCATTCTGGCCTGGTCGTCATCGGGGCCTTTGTGATCATACCGTTGCTTCAGTAGTGCGACGGCTTCCGGAGTGCCGACGTTCCACAGATATTCGACTCCCTTTTGCCAGGTCCACATGTCCACGGCCGGGGTGAACAGCATCCCACGAACCGCCGGAGTGTACCGGGATTATGACTCTCTTTGATCGCATATCCCTTTTGCGGCAGGCTTAAGGCTCCAATGCTTTATGAATCATGTGACAAGTCAACTCTGCCAGCTGATCAAGACGGAGCGCGACGGCGACGTGAAGGACGACTTTGGCGAACAGTCTTCCAGTTTCCCCGCTCGGTCTTGACAAACGCTTGGTGTGCTGAAATATTAGCACGATGTGCTAAATAATTAGCAGCATGTGTCAGGTTTGTAACAGAGGAGTTCACGGCGAAATGGGTGGTTCAAAAAAGAAGACTCCTCTGGAACTGGGGAAGCGGGAGCGGCAGATTTATGAAACGGTGCTGGCGGCGGGGGAGGCCAGTGTGAGTGACGTGAAGGCGAAGCTTCAGGATCCGCCCAGTTATTCGGCCGTGCGAGCCACCATGAATCTGCTGGTGGAAAAAAACTGGCTGAAGTTTCGGCAGGTCGGTCAGAAGTATCTGTACCGTCCGGCCGCCGGTCAGGAGAAAGCTCGACTGGCAGCCGTCCGGCGACTGCTGAGCAGCGTGTTTGGAGATTCGCCGACCGACGCTGTCGCAGCTTTGCTGGATGCAACGGCCGGGCGACTCACCGACGAGCAACTGCAGGAAATGTCGGACATGATTCAGAAGGCTCGCAAGGAGAACCAGTCATGAATGAACATTCGTGGATCACCGTCCTCAATCAGATCGGCGTCGAACAACTTTCCGGAATCGCCATCAGCAGCACACTGCTGTGCGTCTGCGGGCGGCTTCTGCTGTGGATGGCTCGGCGACAAAGCGCTGCCGTGCGGTTCAGCCTGTGGCAGGCCACTGGAAGTGCCATCATGCTGACGGCCGTTGTGCTGTTTGCCGCTCCAGGAATTCCGCTGCAGACACCGCCGGAACCTCAGTCGACGGAATTGGGAACCGCGTCACTTGAACCAAATAATTCTTCTGCGACATCGTGGGGGCCTCAGCACGAATTGCTAACGGACCGAATGTCGGATGGTTTGGTCGATGCATCTGACGGTGGGTTGGCCGACTTCACTCCGACAGACAGGCCTGAGTTCGATCCGGTTTTTTCCGAGCTACCCGTTACAAATAAAGACGTTGTCGAAGTAGCGGCTGCGAGCATTGAAACGGTCTCGAATGCATCTTCGACCGTGCCCATGATCGCAGTTCTGGCGGTGATCTGGTTCGCGGTACTGCTCTGTTTTCTGCTCTCGTTTATCCTGAGTGCTATTCGCTGCCGATCAATCGCGGCCAACGCGGACCGGGATATTCCTGATCACGTTTCGCAAGCGGCTCTTGCGGCCTGCGAACGGCTGGGCCGGAACGCTTGCCCGGAACTTCGACTCACCGACCAATCGCCGGTGCCGTTCACAACCGGTCTGTTTCGTCCGATCGTTGTGCTACCGACGGCGGCTGTCGGCTGGACGACTGACAAGCTGTGCATGGTGATGGCTCATGAAATCGCTCATGTGGAACGCCGCGACATTCTGTGGCACTGGATCGGGCGAATGGCGGTCTGCGTGGCGTGGTTCAATCCGCTGGTGTGGTTCGCCGCGAAGCGAGGTTTTCTGGATCGCGAACGAGCGTGCGATGATCGAGTCCTGTGCGCGGGCTTTGCGGAAACAGAATACGGCCAGTGTCTGTTGGAAGTCGCCGCGTCGCTCAGCGGCCGTCGCCTTCCCGGAACCGCCGCCGTTTCGATGGCCGAACCTCCGCTGAAGCAGCGTCTGCAGTGGATTCTGTCGTCCACAGCCGATCGCCGATCCGGTTCCGCCGGAGCTCGCAACCTTCTTCTGGCCGTCTTCGGTAGCGTGGCCGTCGTTATGGGAATCATTCGCCCTCTGGCCACCGCGCCCGCAGTCGAAGCGGACATTCCAGCTCAGGCGGCATCTTCAACTTCTGCCTCAGGAGTTCAGAACGAACCCGAACGTCCATCGGAAGCAGGTGATCCGGCGAAGCCAGCAGAGGATGCCGCCCGCAATTCAACTCAAGCGTCGAACACGGTCAATGCAGTCATTTCAAACGAGAACGGTGTGAAGGTGGCTGACGTCACTCTGGTGGGAACGACTCCCGCACAGGATACACCGCAGCCTGAATTGATCACCATCACCAAACCTGTGACGGGACTCATCACCGACGAGAACGGGGTTCCGCTCGAAGGAGTTGAAGTGACCGTTACGTTGAGATCGGCCGTCAAACAACAGATCGGGGGATCACACGATTCGACTCTACGAACCTGGTGGGCCACAACCGACAGTTCGGGGCAATTCATGATCGATATCAGCGACGCCGGCCATCAACCGCCGAC
This sequence comes from Planctomycetaceae bacterium, assembly GCA_020426345.1. GTDB lineage: Bacteria > Planctomycetota > Planctomycetia > Planctomycetales > Planctomycetaceae > F1-80-MAGs062. The sequence continues at coordinate 6,048 of JAGQQE010000273.1, read as the reverse complement.
AAATTCCGTTGCCGTCAGAACGGCGAAATCGGGATACGCCGCGGGCATGTCATGGGGCGGCCTTTCACTCAAGGAGATTCAGGACGGTAAAGAGTTTCCGCCATTGAAGTTGCTTCCGGGGCGAAGAGTCACCGGGAACGTGCTTTCGTCGAGCGGCCAGCCGGTGGCAGCCGTTATGCACGGCGGAGGCCATGCTCTTCATTGGATGGAAAGTCTGCACATTGATGAAGACGGTCGACTGGAGGTCACTGTTCCCGCCAGCGAAGAAGTGGCATTCTGCCTTTACGCAGACGACCATTCGCCAGCGATGATTTCCGTGTCGCCGAATCAGACCGATCTGGGCGATATCCGGCTTGAACCGGGTTCCGTGGTCTCAGGGAAGGTTCTGAATAAAGCGGGCGATCCCATCGAAGGTGTGGTTGTTGAGCTCATCTGTCGCGAAACGCCGCCGACCCTGCGCCCCCACGTCCGGAATCCGACGCGAGTGGCTGTTTCGGATGGCGACGGACGCTTCTCGCTTGGGGCGGCGGCTGGGGAATGTGTGCTGCACGTCACGTCGCACGCCCCGATTCCCGATCGCCTGCCCGAAGTTTCCGTCACGGGAAAATCCACTCCCTTGATTGCACCTGTGGAGCTGACGCTCGCGGCCAGGAGGGAAAACCGCAGTGTCGATCTGAGAGCAGCCGACACTCGGCGAATCCGCGGGACTGCTCGCTGGGACGACGGAACTCCTGTTGAAGACTTCGAAGTCACGGGAGGCGTGTCTTTTAGTCGCGGCGGAATTGGTACGTCCGCCACCAAAACGGACGCTGAGGGCAGATATGAAATGATTCTGCCGAGAGCGGAGAATGTCTATCTGATCGGCATTGGAGCGTTTCGGGATCGTGACCGAGGCGAGTGGTATATGGCCGGTGGTTCTGCACCGCATGTTTCAACGGACTCGGGGCAGGTAATCACATTGAAAGGACTGGCTGCTGATTTGGACGATGTCGACAATGTCGACTGGGAACTTCGAGTCCATCGCGCCACTTCGATTCAATCTGTAGGTGACAGGAAAGCGGCAGACGCGTGGCAGAAGCTGAGGGAAGCACTTCGGGGTGAACGGGAGTTCGGACGGCACTCCGATTCGGAGGATTTGATCGGTCCCTATTTACCGGAGAAATCTGTCCCGCAGGAAACACCGGCAACAAGTTTCCTGAAATTCGAAGAGGAATATCGCGGCCATCGGGAAGCAGTTCTGTCGCTTGTGGAAGTCATTAGAATTGGTGCACCCGGGATTCAACGTGAAGCCATCGATCGGCTCAGCGATCAATATTTGGGGCACGAAGATCTTGCTCGGGCGTTCATCTATCTCCGCGACTATACGTTTGGTCTGGAACTACCGGGGGCAGATGATCTGCTGCGACGAGCAGCCGGTCGTAGTCCTCATCCAGCTGTGCGTGCCGCCGCACTTTTCACCCGAGCGGAGTTTGCTCACCGGAAACTGCGAAACCTGCATCGGCTTAACGAAATCGAAGCGTTCCTGGCGGATCTGAAGAGAACGTCGACAGATGAGGTGATCAGTGGGCCAAAGGATTTCGCGGAGCGGGCTGCCACCGTGCTGGAACAGCAGGTGAAGATCCTGAAGGCGATCGATCCTCAGGAACTGCGATCGGATGCCATCGGCTGGTTAAAGATCGTCGAAAAGGAATACGGCGATATTCCTCGCACTGATACTTCCGGACACACATTCGGCCAGGACGCAAAGACTCTCCGCTTTGCTCTGGAACACGTCATCGTCGGACAACAAGCACCACCGTTTGAAGCGGTGGACGTGCGGGGTGGTGTCTTCAGCCTCTTCGAGCAACTCGGAAACGTCGTGGTGATCAGTTTTGATACTTACAGCGGACGTGCATTCGGGAACTCGGAATGGAGTACCCCTGATGAAGTTTTAGTGAAAGCGCACAAAGACCAGCCATTCCGGTTTGTGAACATCGCGGTGTCAAATTCAGAAGGCGCACCGGACGTGCTGCGTCAAAACGCAAAGTTGGCGCCCGATTCCGTCCGTCTGATTCATGACCCGTATCGTGGACCAATTCAGTCGCAGTGGGGAGTGACCTCAATTCCAACCCAGTTCGTCGTCGATCGTTCAGGCAGGCTGCGCGGAATCTTTTCGCGGACGGAACAGACATCTGAGCTTGTCGAAGAGCTTCTCAAAAGTGATCGTGCCAACAACGGCTCACCCGAATAAGTACCTTAGGGTGAGACAATCTCCGCACCGGCCACCGTGAATTGGATGACGGCTGCGGATCGATGGTCGATGTCAATGGTGGGCAGTCGTTCGCTGCGAGCTCTTGTCCCAATCTACGGTTGGCCCATCCTGCCTGCTTGTGCTCCCGACCACCCTTGACTCAGGGACAAATGTCCTTACGCTTCGAATCTGTCAAGGACATTTGTCGCTGATTGGTAGAGTGTCGAAAGAAGGAGTTTCGTATGCCGCCGAGACCGGGGTTGTCGAAGGCTGAGCTGGAGATTGCTCGGCTGGTGTGGGAGCTGAAATCAGCCAGCGTGCGGCAGGTGTTTGAGGCTCTGCCGGTCGGGCGCGAGGTGGACTTCACCACGGTGCAGACCTATCTGAAGCGGCTGGAGGAAAAAGGTTATCTGAATGTTCGGCTGGAAAACCGAGCGAAGATTTATTCGCCTCGCGTGAAGCCTCGAACTGTGATTCGGGAAACCGTGGACGATCTCGTGGATCGGCTGTTTGGTGGTGATGCTATGCCTCTGGTACAGCATCTGGTTGAAGAAAAAGAGTTCTCCACGGCAGATATTGAACAACTGCGATCGCTGTTGAACCGGTTGGAAGGAGACCGTCATGAATGAAGACTTCTTCATGTCGGTCGTGATCATCCATGCGGCTCAGATTGTTGCTGTCGTGGCTGCGGTCATGATGACCGGGCGTTTTTTGCGTCATCGACCGTTCGTCGTGCGATGCCTGTGGCTGGTTGTGCTGCTGAAATGCCTCACGCCGCCTCTGGTAAGTTCTCAACTGTCCGTGTTTTCATGGATCAGCGGGCCGTGGATGTCTCGTTCACTGGATGAACGGCAGGATTTGCATTCGGTGTCGGCGATTTCTGATGAGACGATGGCCGGATTTTCGAATCGTTCAGGTGCGCTTCGTGGCGGTTACGAAGCTGAAGTTTCAGCAACCAACAGTCTTATGAATGATGCAGGTTTCGTGGCTGCAGATTCTGCGTGGCTGGCGATTGAGAATCATTCGGAAGACCCGGACGCCGAAGCGTTTTCGCGATCCGCTGGAGAATTTCAGGCGGGCCCGGTTCTGAAGCCAGTGCGGCGGTTTCCGTGGTTCGCGGCGGGTTTGCTGGCGTCAATGCTGACTGGGTTTCTGGTGATTGCACTTCGGTATGCTTCCTGCGTGAAGGCGATTCGCGGCAAGCGAGTCGTCTCTCTGGAAGATCGCCCTCAGGCAATCGCGAATTCGGTGGCGGAGAAAATGAAACTGAAACGCCGACCATGTGTGTGGGTGACCGACCTGCTGTTCGGACCCGCCGTGCTGGGTGTCCTGCGGCCGGTGATTGTGCTGCCTCGAATTCTGCTGGACAGCATGACAGACGATCAACTGCGACCGATCGTGACACACGAACTGGTGCATATTCGGCGAGGCGATCTGTGGGTGGGACTGTGTCAGGCGACTGCCCAGTGTCTCTGGTGGTTCTGGCCGCCGGTGTGGATGGCGAATCGTCGTCTGACGCGAGCCACCGAACAGTGCTGCGACGAAGAAACCATCCGCATCAGCAGCTGTTCGCCATCGGAGTATGCTCGCATTTTACTGGCCGTCATCGAAAGTAAGCATTGTTTGAAACCCGTCCCCGTCTTTCCCGGCATGAAGCCCGTGGAAATCACATCTCAACGAATGGAGAGAATCATGTCGCTGACACAGGGAAGTCAAAAGCGAATGTCATGGAAGAGTATTTCCGGCGCGATGCTGCTGGCCATCGCTGTTCTGCCGGGCGCGGTGCCGGGGCAGACGTCCGATCAGAATGCTGAGCGTGTTGCGGAAGGAGAAGTTCTTTATCAGGTGCTCGAGCAGCCGGGGCTGGTGGATAAGGACGACGAAGTCGCCGCGGTGAAGGTTGAAACCATCGAATACGCCGTGGGGGATTTGCTCGAGAGGCTATGCAAACAACGTGGGTTTTCCGAACTCGATGCGAAGGATGCTTTAGTGGCCGAGATCTGGCCCTTCGCTGGAATGCCTCGAGCTGAAAGCGGCGTGGCGATCTGGAAAAACGATGTGTTGCTGTTGACTCACAACGCGACGGGGCATGAACGAATTCGGCAACGTGTGGCTCAACTCCGCAAGCATGGATTTCGTCAGGTTCGAGTTCAGGCGACTCTGATTTCCGGGCCGATTGAGTCAATAGATCGCCTGCTCGCCGATCTGCCGGGCTTCGGTCCGGATCGTCAATCATTGCCGCTACAGGTTATTGATGAAGCTGCGTTTTCAGTCCTGCGGCACACGGCACAAAACAATGTGAAAATGAACATCAAACAGCTTCCGGACACACTCGTGACGAATCACACGGAATGTCAGTTCCGAGATGGTGTGGACCGGTCGATATTGGTCGACGTCAAGGATGACCAGCCTCAGACGCACAAAGCTGCAGAAGGGGTCACGCTGCGCGTCACGCCGGAGATTCAGGAGAACGCAGTGTCTGTCGTTGGTGACATCGAAGTTTGCGATCTTGACGACGAGAACGGTGTGCAGGTTTCACAGACAGTGAACGGCCGTCAGGAAGTCCTGACTGTTCCAGGTCTCAGGACGCAGCATTTGGCATTGAGATTGCCTGCTCGCATTGACGAAAATCAGGCGTTGCTGATCGGCGGAATCAATTGGAAGCAGAATGAGTCGCTGTTGGTCCTGGTTCAGGCAAATCCCGTGAGCGACGATGCAAGGCCGAAAGACAGGTTGGTTACAGTGACCGGTGCCGTGAAGAATCCGGGCCGTATTGAGCTGCTGAACGGACGCGAAACGCGACTTCTGGATGCGTTTAATTCTGCTGTTGGACTTGCTTCAGCCGCTGATTCACGGGTTGTTCTGGGGCGTCAGGTCCCGGCAAAGACGGGCCAGATTGTGACGACTCATCGATTGATCAGCCTGGCAGATGTTCGTCTGAACGGAAAATGGAACGACGTTCTAAAGGCCTGCGATTCCATCACGGTGTCGCCGAAAGACGAGTCTCTTGTGAGTGGACGATCGCAGGCTTTGCTTAAAAAATTGTCGCAGAAAGTCACTCTGAAGTTCGACGATACGTCCTTCATGGAAGCCGTTCGTACGATCGCGATGGATCATCAAGTGAGCATTGCCGTTGACACAGGCTCGTTGAAATCAGCCAATGTTCCTTTGGCAGATAAGAGGGTGTCGTTGGCTGTCACTGATGATACGCTGGAGAATGCTCTGACTCTGTTGTGTGATGAATGCGGAATGTCGTACCAGGTCGCACATGAAGTGATCCGGTTTCACGCCCCCGCCGCGGATAAGGCTGTCCTCCCGGACGTGTCAGGGCAAATGACTGTCCGATGTTACCAGGTCGCAGATTTGGTCGTACCGATGTCGGACGCGAATTCTCCGGAACCGGATGAGCAGCAAATGAAGCCCGACTATTCCGGTCTCGTGGAACTGATCAAGACAACGATTGCACCGGATTCCTGGAAGTTTGATGCAATGGTCGTGCCTGAGCTCAACACACTTACCCTTGTCATTCGTCAGACGGACGATATTCACAATCAGATTGCGGAGCTGCTGTGCGAGCTGCGGAGAATTGCGGAAATCCAGACGACGACAGAAATCCGTGTGCTGCGGTTTAGCTCAAGAGAACAGATCGAGTGGCTCGAGAAGAATATCACGTTTCATAAAGAACGCAGTCAACACCCCTGGGCTCTGTTGCCGTTGAAGGAAATCGCTGAAGCGCAGGATCCGTTCACGATTGGCAGGAGTCTGGCGGCTCCGAAAAGCACCACCTTTGACGGCATTGAAGGGAAAGTGAATCTGGA
>JAGQQE010000272.1 GCA_020426345.1 Planctomycetaceae bacterium | reverse complement strand
TGCTGTTTCCGGACGCGCTATTATTTCCGGAGGTACTATTCCCCGGACGTGTGAAGACTGATTTTCCGCCGTTGAAAGTCATTCCGTTCGAAGGGAGTTTGTTGAACGTCCCGGAATTCTGCAGGCCACCGCTGGTACGAGCCGACATCTGGCCTGACTGACCGAATCGATTCCCTGAAATTGAGCTGCCTTTGCCGGATCCGCTGAACGTTCCAGTGACGCCACCAGAGCTCCCCTTTGAACCGCCACCTTTGAACGTGGAGATTCGTGAAGACTGACCGCTGGACATTCGACCGCCGAAGCTGCGTCCGCCGCGGCCTTTCGAATCTGCGTGCAACGAATTTCCACTCACGCAGATCGCAGCCAATGCCAGAACTGCAATTTGAAATGCTCGCTTATTCATGATGGGACTCCCCTGTTAGTCGATGTTGGAACCGTGCGACAATGGCCGCCTGATGTTCCGGGCGAAATCTGTTCAGAGGTGTTACAAAGATTTTTTCAGGCAGGTCGCAGCGCATGAAAAAGCCCACAGACGAAATTCATCTGCGGGCGGCGTTTCGGACGTAACAACTTGTGTCATTTGGCTTTGAGACCGCGTCGAATCAGAAGTGCGTCGACATCAGGTTCGTGTCCGGCAAATTCGACATAGGATTTCATTGGATCCCGGCTGAAGCCGCGGGACAGAATTTCTTTGCGGAAAGCGTCCCCTTTTTCACGGCCCAGTCCGCCATTTGCCTGAATATATGCGAACGCGTCAGCAGCCAGCACTTCGCTCCAGATGTAGGCATAATAGCTTGCTGAGTATCCGCCCGGCCAGACGTGGGCGAAAAACTGAGACCGATACCGCGGCGGAACGACATCGATGTCCACACCGACGCGCTTCAGAGCGGCTGCTTCGAAAGCTTCAACATCGTCAGGAACCTGATCTGGTGTCAGAGAATGCCATTCCAAATCCAGAAGTGCCGCTGACAGGTATTCGAGCGTATCGAATCCCTGATTGAATTTGCTTGCACGGATGACCTTGTCGAGCAACTCGCGCGGGATCGGCTCGCCGGTCTGATAATGTCGAGCGTAGTTGGCGAGCACTTCGGGCTGGATCGCCCAGTCTTCCTGAAACGTTGACGGGAATTCAACAAAGTCGCGAGGCACATTGGTTCCTGCGATCGATGGATAGCGGCAGTCTGAAAACAATCCGTGAACGGCATGCCCCATTTCATGGAACATCGTCTGAACGTTGTCGAAGCTGACCAACGCCGGCTCGCCATCAACGGGTTTAGGAATGTTCATCACATTCACAATAACGGGCCGCTGACTGGTCAGGCTGGCCTGATTGACAAAGTCGCTCATCCATGCGCCGCCTCGCTTCGAATCACGACGGAAGTAGTCGGCGTAAAACAATCCAATTTGTGATCCGTCCGCGTCCAGGACGTCGAACACACGAACGTCCGGATGGTAAACCGGCAGGTCATCCCGCTCTCTGAAGGTCACACCAAACAATTTGTTCATTGTGAAGAACACACCGTTCTTCAATACGGAATCGAGTTCGAAGTATGGCTTGACGGAGTTTTCATCCACATCAAACCGCGTGCTTCGAACTTTCTCTGCATAGTATTCCCAGTCCCAGGGCCTGAGTTCACCATCAATACCGTCCAGCTTCATCATCGCTGTCAGTTCCGCCTGTTCTTCATGAACTTTCGCGATCACTCCTGGCACAAGGTCGACCAGCATTTTGCGAGCTGCCGCAGGTGTTTTGGCCATTTGAGGCTGCAGTCGATAAGCCGCATGGCTTTCATAGCCCAGCAACTGCGCACGTTCGGCTCGCAGTTTGGCCAGTTGCAGAACCAACGGTCGTGTATCAACTCCGCCTTCACGTCCCAAAGCCCGATAGGCAGACGCCATCCAGAGCCGCTTTCGCGTCTCCCGATTGTTCAGGGAAGACAGCGTTGGCACGCGAGTGGTATTAGTGATGGCCAGCAGATAGCCGCTGTCATGGCCCGCGTCTTTCGCCGCCTGCGCAGCCGCAGCAATCTCACCTTCAGACATCCCATCCAGTTGTTTGACATCATCAACCAGAACAGCGCGTTCTTTCGTGACGGCGAGCAGTGCTTCTTCGAACTTTGTTTCCAGCGTTGAAAGTTGTTCGTTCAGCAGACGAATTCGTTCCTGCTGCGCATCGGTCAGTTCTGCTCCGGCACGAACGAAACTCTCATGTGTCTGGCGCAGAACCTCGGACTGCTCTTCAGTCAGATTCAGCGTATCCCGTTTCTCATACAGGTCCTTAACTCGTGCAAACAACTTCTTATTCAGGTAGATGTTGTCGGAATGGGCCGCAATCAGCGGAGCCAGTTCGCTTTGCACTTCCTGAATCGTTTTGTTCGTGTGAGCCGAAGTCATGTTAAAGAACACGCTCTGCGTTCTCAGCAACAACGCTCCCGATTTCTCCATTGCCTCAATCGTGTTTTCGAAGGTGGGGGCAGCTGCCTGATCAGCGATAGACTGCATTTCGGCCAGTTGTTTTTTCATTCCCTCCAGGAACGCTGGCTTAAAGTGCTCATCTCTGATTGCGGTAAAATCCGGGGCGTGAAACGGAAGATCACTGGGCTTCGCAAATGGATTCGAAGAAGAGAGTTCCGTACCGTCGGTTGCATTACTTTCAAGTGGCATCGTGCCAGCCCTGCATTCGGAAAGAGTCGTATTGAAGTGAGCAACGCCGGCGATGACGCCCAGCGTTAACAATGCCCGTGAAGCCCGTTGAACAGATTTGCCGGGTTCCTTCGTATTATTCTTCAGATTGGTCATGCGAGTTACTCCGGAAGAAATTTTGACTGGACCAGAAACAGAGGGAACCGTTTGAATTTCTGAGGTTTCAGAACTCATACGACCTCAGGGACTGGTTTGCTGGAAGACTTTCATTGACCCCGTGCAGCAAAATCAGCAAGTGACACAGTGAACGCTCGTTGAATGCCGTTCTCGGGATCATCTTCTTCTCCTGCACAAGCAGGACTCTAATGGTCACGAGCCTCTGCCACAACAAGACGAGACATCCGCTTCGCGCAACCGGCTTCCGCAAATGCTGACAACGGACCACCCCGGAAAACAGGAACCAAAACAAGGTGAATCCACAAATCGCAGGAACGGATCGCGGCCGCCTGCTGCCGGGCAGAAGAGACGCTGATTCGGTTTGTTTCCGTCGCTGTTCTCGCTTGAAGCGATCCTGGAGTGAATTCTTCGAATCTCAATTGGCGATTCCGCGTTTATTGTTGTTAAGATGGATTTTCGGATCCGCCTGTCTTCACTTCCATTCTTTCCCCAGCGATCCTTCGACTCAGTTTTGCCCGTTTGCGTTGCCAATTCTGCGTGACTGGCCTGCAAGAAGAATTCCAGTCGGGGAGTGCCTTGAGGAGTTTGTCCCTATGTTGAATCGCCGAGACTTTGTCATCAAAACAGCATCACTGGCTGCCGTTGCTTCCACACCCGGATGGCTGGCTGCAGAGCTTGCGAAGACGCCCAGAACGACAGAAGGGCCGTTCTACCCGGATCAACTGCCGCTGGATACGGACAACGACCTTCTGATTATTACCGACAGTATCAATTCGGCAGTAGGAACCATTTCCCACGTCACGGGTCGGGTTCTTGGGGTCGATGGATCGCCCGTGAAAAATTGTCTCGTCGAAGTCTGGCAATGCGACAGTGCCGGGGCGTACCTTCACTCCGGTACGTCGAACGCTGAAAAGCGTGACCGCAATTTCCAGGGGTACGGACGTTTCCTCACAGATTCAGAAGGACGGTACTACTTCCGAACGATCAAGCCCGTCGCCTACCCCGGCCGGACACCACACATTCACTTTGCCGTTTCACGAGGTCGGGAGCGACTTCTGACCACCCAACTGTTTGTAAAGGATGATCCGGGAAACGCACGTGATGGCATCTATCAGGCACTGGGAGATCGCAGGGATGCCGTCACTGCCGATTTCGCTCCCATGCAGAATTCGAAGCTGGGAGAACTGCAGGCGAGTTTTGAAATCATCGTCGGTCATACCCCCGAAGAACCTGACGCTCGCGGTTCACGCCCCGGCGGTGCCGAACGTGGGGGTCGTCCACCAGGTCGACCGGTCGACAGACAACGCGAATAAGTGCCCGCCCTGCGACGTCGTTGTTTGATCTCGACGATCTGTTCGAGATCAAACATCCAACAGCTTCGATCACGAAAGCCAGTGCTCATCACTCTGAGGGTTCGTCTGGCTTCGGTTCGTCTGGCTTCGGTTCGTCTGGCTTCGGTTCGTCTGGCTTGGGTTCGTCTGACTTGGGTTCGTCTGACTTGGGTTCGTCTGACTTGGGTTCTTCTGACTTGGGTTCTTCTGACTTCGGTTTGGGCAGTCGTGACAGCAGCCATTGAGTTCGAAGTTGCTCGGGATTCTCGTCTGTATTTGCCTGAATCAGCACTTCGACAGCAGTCGTAGTATCTCCGATCATGATCAGCCCAAGAGCTTCGTTCACAAGAGAATGGAACTTCCATTTGCCCTCTGGATACTGCCGGCGGTAATTACGAAATGTGGTTACCGATGCCCCATGATCTCCACGTGTGACCTGACAAAGCGATGTCCAGTACAACGCATCACTGGTGGCCGAGCGATGTACAGCAAGAATATTCGGTGGAAGATAGTATTCTCGAACGGCAGCTTTCTTGTTTCCCATGTCGATCGAGACTTCAACGGTTTCCTGCATACTTGCAATTCGGATCTGCTGAAGTTGTTGAATCATCGTGACATCGGAAGATCCCATGATTTGTTCCAGTCGCGTCTTCAGCAGTCGCTTTGACGCCCGGCCGAACATTTTTTCGCTGGACTCTTCAATCTGCTGGAACCGTTCTGCCAGAGCCATCATACGCCGCTGAATATTCTCGGCTTCGGAGAGTTGTGGGTCGTCTTCAATTTCCAGCTTGCCCAGTAGTTCACTGGACTTCAAAGGATCACGTTCGAAGGGTGTGTCGTAGGGACGCAGCAGAGTTCTGTATTCAGCAAGCTCGGTTTCTGACAGAGCTGCGGCAGCAACGGTGCGTTCTTCGGGCACATTCCAGACGGAGACATTTTCAGCAGACCATAGTCCATTTCCGACCGCAACAATGCGATCAACGAGCGGCTGAATTTCGCTCCCGCCGCCTCGAAGTTCTTCGTAAAGAATTGCAGCGTCTTCTGCTGGCAGTTTTTCCTGCAGGGTAAGCATCCGCGAAGCGAATGCGGCAGGATGCGCAACAATCTGCACGGCGGGATTCTTCCAGCGTTCGCTGGCAACAAGTTCATTCATCCCGGCAGGCTCAGTAACAATCGGCTGATCATCACCAGGCTTCGGCACTGCACTGCCGACCGCGGGATCAAAAAGCAACAATTCAGAATTGACGGCCACTCCAATCAAAGCATTTGCCGATTGCAGGCGGTTTCCTGCATCTTCCGCTTCGGCAGGTTCTGCAGGACGCAGAATGAAAGCATCCAGCTGTCGCTGGCGAAGCGCTTCGGCAAAGATGGAGATTCGGTCATTCATCGTGCCCCGACCTGTCAGCAGCACTTCATAGAGTCCGACGGGGATTCGTTGTTCTGACTCCGGCATGAGCCCAACGTTACGAACAACCTCATCGAACAGCAGGACAACGCGTTCGGTGTCGGTGGCGATGCCATTGTTGGCCTGCGAATCTGCCTGTTTCCAGACAGCTTCGGTCAGGGCTCGCAGCATCAGGCAGTCCCGAATGTAAAGCGTATCGTTTTCGGAGAAGCGTGCCCCGGTGGCGAAACGCTTCGCACTGGCCGACACCATAGCTGCGTTGGCTTCGCTGAGTTCGGTGCTGGAACGTGTGTCTTCATCGACGCATTCGGTCAGCCATGAATTGAGCGCGTTAACGACGGGTTCACGTCGGGTGGTGGTTGCCATCGCGTCCGGTGACAAACGAGACAAAGCGCCAGCCAGTTTCTTCTCGCACCGGGAGCGTTCTTCCTGCGCAGATGTCGCTTCGGCCTCTACAGAACTGATTTCCGGTTTTGAACCCGACGAGCAACCGCCGAGACAGAGAACAAAGGCCAGACCGGCAACCGACACGGAATTGAAAATCGTGAAGCGTGCATTCAGCAATGCTGAGCCACCGCGCGAAGTGGACCTGTTGACGGAGGTGATTCTGGAGACAGGCGACATCTTGACAGACAACATCATCGATTTTTCCGGTCAGAGATTCTGCAGTGGCTGCACAACTTCAAGATTCAAAACAGTTTCAAAATTCAAAATAGTTCTTCGAGACTCAGAGCGTCCCGCGCTGCGGGAATGAAAGGCGCCCCGAAATATCGCAGCTCTTATGCTGAACTTTCAAATGGTGCTGGCTTGCAGAAAGTCTGGTTGAGTTGATTTTGCTGAAGTAGGAAAGAGATCTGAGAAGCACGAATCCCGACCGCTAGAGTTCCAGGCCAGGCATGTTACAGACCAGTTCACGAATTGCGGTCAGCTGGTCGAGCACAAATTCCAGGCGATCCAGTTCTACCATGTTCGGTCCGTCACTGAAGGCTTGATCCGGACTGGGGTGAGTCTCCATGAACACCGCATCGCAACCGGTTGCCACGGCCGCTCGCGCCAATGGTGCCACCATTTTCCGCTGCCCTCCTGTTGTGGCACCTCCGGGCGTCTGAACACTGTGCGTCGCATCGTAGACGACCGGCACGCCGAAAGATTTCATGATGGGAATACAGCGAAAGTCGTTCACCAGTCGGCCGTAACCAAACGTGGTTCCGCGTTCCGTCAGCATCACACTGTGCAGACCACGGGCCTTGCACTTGTTTACGGCGTGAATGGTATCTTCGGGGGCGACAAACTGCGGTTTCTTCACGTTTACGCAAATATTTCTCGCAGCCGCGGCATCAGCGGCTGCGACAAGCAGATCTGTCTGACGTGCCAAAAACGCGGGAATCTGCAGGATCGAACAAACCTCGGCACACGATGCGGCCTGCCCGGCTTCATGAAGATCAGTGGTCGTAGGCAGACCGGTTTGACGCGTGACCGCCTCCAGCATGCGAAGCCCTTCTTCCATTCCAGGGCCGCGGTAACTGTCAACACTGGTTCGGTTCGCCTTGTCAAAACTGCTCTTAAAGACAATTTGAAGGTTCTTTCGGTCGCGCAGTTCCGCCAGCCGGTCCGCAACCATGTTTACCAGATCCGGCGATTCCATCACGCACGGGCCCAGAATGAAAAGCAGGGGGCGACCCGTTCCAACCGAATAATCGCCGATTTTCACAATCCGACCCGAATCGTCTGACACGCAATGACACTCCAGTAAACAGCAAAACCGACGGCACTGCCAGCATAGCAGTCCAACCGAAGATGCCCCAGTCTACAGCAGTCGGCCCCCCGCGTCACCGCCTCTCAGGTTGTGATCGGAACAAAAACAAGACCCGTTTGCAGCAGTTTTGCTGACCGTTCGGCCTGCAATGCTGCAGCTTCATCTCCGCTTAAGCCTGATTCCGTAAACTGCAGGCGTTCGCTACCAGGCTCCGATGAGAACCTGCCCCTGAATTATGCCTTCCGCATTCGCTGAGAAAGAGCGTCATTATGCTAACACGTCGAATCAGGCCCATTTTTTTGATTGGCATCTTTGCCGCACTGACCGTAGCGCTGGCGCAGTCGAACCGCGGTCGGCCTGCCATGCGACGGCACACCGCAACCACCTCTCAGCCCCTTCGACTCGTTCCAGCCACAGAAGAACCGGAAGTCGATAGTCGGCACGACCGTCGGACAGAGAATGGAACACTCGTGCTGGAAGCCAACGGGATTCCGGAACACAAGGTGGGCCAGTTTCCAAACCGAGGCAACCCGCACACCATTGAAGAACAGCGATATTTTTTCAAAATTCCCGCTGACCCCAAAGTCGCCGATCAAGTCACCCCGCTTCACTTCTCCGCAAGCGTTCAGGGACCGCCCAATCGTCCTTTCGGCGTGGCGATGAATGGTGTACTGCTGGATCCGGGGACAGCTGAGTTCTGGAGAGGAGATCGCGAGCTTGACTGGAATTATGAAGCTCTCGGCGGAGCTGTTGGATTGGGGCTCGATGAAAACCACGCCCATGTTCAGCCCGACGGTTCTTATCACTACCACGGCCTGCCAACGTTGTACCTGAAGCAGCTTGGCGCCGATGGAACCCGACACTCGCCCCAGATTGGGTGGGCCGCCGACGGATTCCCGGTCTACGCGTCCTATGGTTATGGCGATGCAAATGACCCAACATCGCCAATTATCGAACTCACTTCAAGCTACCGATTGAAGTCCGGGAAACGGCCGGATGGAGATCTGGGCCCGGGTGGAAATTACGACGGGGCATTCGTCCGTGATTATGAATATGTCAACGGCCTCGGCTCACTGGATGAATGCAATGGTCGATACTGCGCGACACCTGAATTCCCTGACGGAACGTATGCGTATTTTCTGACCAAATCCTGGCCGGTTGTCCCGCGGTACTTCCGGGGACAACCTGTGGACTTGCGATCCCCAGGACGACGACCGCGGCGTTGATCTTCCTCTTTGGCACAGGCTCCACAGGGCCACAGACTCCACAGGCACACAGGCGACGGGAGCCAAACCGAGCTCCGGACGCTCCCCCATCCGGTCTCGGCTGAGTGCGATTGCTTCCGTGGTGATGTC
>JAGQQE010000271.1 GCA_020426345.1 Planctomycetaceae bacterium | reverse complement strand
ACGGCTATTCAGGAAGCGTTCCTCCGTATGTGATCACTCCGCAGCCGCACTGTGACAGCTTTGCCTATCTGACTCCCGGACAATTTGGCAGTTGCCTGGGAAGCCGATTCGATCCGTTTGTGTTGAATGCAGATCCCAATGCGAAGGGGTTTCAGGTGAAGAGCCTGAGGCGGAATGATTCGATCAGTGCCGAGAGGATGGCCAGTCGAAGTTCGCTGCTTGATTCTCTTGACCTTCATTCGGTGGCACTGGCGGAATGCGATATGACTCGCGATCTGGATGTTCAGCGTGCAAAGGCAATGAATCTGATTGCGACTGGCCAGGCGGCAGATGCTTTCGATCTGTCACAGGAACCGGATTCTGTTCGTGATCGATATGGTCGCCACAGCTGGGGACAGTCTCACCTGCTGGCCCGCCGACTGATTGAAGCGGGCAGCCGTTTTGTTACGACGGTCAACGGTCCGTCCATTACATGGGACACGCACAAAGACAACTTTAACCAGATGAAGAATCGGCTGGTTCCTCCTATGGAACGAGCTTACGTGGCCTTGCTGGATGATCTGAAAGAACGCGGCCTGCTGGATGAAACTCTGGTTGTCTGGATGGGCGATTTTGGTCGGACACCCAGAATCAACAAGGATGCTGGACGAGATCACTGGCCGCAATGTTATTCGATGGTGCTGGCTGGTGGTGGTATTCGCGGCGGTCAGGTGATTGGTGAATCCGACAAGACCGGAGCTGCTCCAAGACTGCGACCCGTGACACCAGCCGATATTCACGCCACCGTCTTCGCCGCACTGGGTTATGACGCGAGTCGGATCATATACCAGCTGCATGACGGACGGCCGGCCATTGTCAGTGATGGTGATGTGCTTCAGGAACTGTTGACCTGAATATTCAAACGTATTGTCCCCGCCCTACTAAGGTGTTTTCGGACCACATCGTGTTGCTTTGTCTGATCTGACTTTCTTTTCCCCGGCAGTTTCTCTTCGCCGTTTTATCTGTTCAGGCAATTCGGGATGGAAGAAATGCAATCATGTATTTTAATGTCATGCGCCTTTCAGCTCTGATCCGTTCGGTTGACAACCTTTCGGCGATGCGGCCTCCTCTCAGGACCACAATTCGCAGATCTCGCAAACCCCTTTCATACAGGCAATGGCTTTCTTCGGCGGTTGCCGTCCCATCCCATCTATTCCTTTTGTCGAAGGCGGTGAATTCATGGTGCCCAGCCGATGGCGGCGTGTCGTTGTGTCATTATTCCATCTTCACCTGAACGGTGTCCCGCGAAACTCAAGACCACGATTGAAAGCAAGCCGGCAAGCTCTGGAATGTCTTGAACCTCGTTGCCTGCTGAGTGCAGATCATTCGCCCTTCACCATTGGTCTCGACGCGGCCGGGAACGAATGGAATGCTCCGGAACCTGTTGACCCTGCTGAAGAGGCAACGACGATTGCCGGAGGGACGAATACAAATGGCACTTCCCCGTTCGCGCTGAATCAAACCTTTCAGCTGCATTCCAATCCATCCGCCAGACATACGATCTATCTGGACTTCAACGGACATACAACATCAGGAACGGCATGAAGTACGAATTTCAACGGGGGATCGGCGTTTTCGACACCCGCCTGCAAAACGGACGGAACTGCGGGGTTCAGTGATACCGAGTTGGGTGTTGTCCGATTCGGCCTACTCTTCAAGCAGCGATTTCAGTCGATCAAAGCATTCTCCCCACGCGCGGCGTAATCCGTCAGCTTCATTCCGGTTTTGAATTCTCTGATGATTCAGCATCAGTCCCGTCTTGTTTTTGCCCTTATCCGAGAATACGACATCGACCTGTGTTGGAGCTTCTGCCCCTGGCTGAATCCACGTAAAGCGAAGATCCTTCTTTTCGCGAACCCGCAGAAACGTGCCGGAGTTGCCATCACCGTCACTGAACGCGCCACCATTCTCCACCGTCGCTTTAGACTTGCTGCCAAACCACTTTCTCAGAAGTGCTGGTGTCGTCCATGCCGCATAGACATCAGCCGGCGGAGCATTAATTGTCTTCGTTGCACAGATGTTGAACCCTTCGATACGACCGTCCTTCTTGTTAACGATGCCTTTGAATCGCTCGTATTCCACCCAGATGGTGGTGGGCCACCAGACATTTGTCATTCCGACATCTTCATAGATCCAGTTGATGCAATCGCGACGCTTTGATTTCAGGTCATCGCGTTCGTCGATCACACTGAACCATTGCGTCAGAGTTCTTCCGGTAACTTTCTTGCATTCGGCATCCGTGACCGGAAAATCAGCCGTACAGTCGATGTTCATGGGATCCCTGCTTTCGTGTGGAGCAAACAATTCAGGTCAGATCAAACTGCCCGATCCAGTGGCCAGTTTTCGCTGCGGCATTTTGCAGGTGTCATAAAGCTCATCATCCCGATCACTCGAAGCAACAATCGTTTGCCAAAAGACGGCCGACCGGTTTCCACCACCGACTTGAGCACATCTGTGATGAACGGGCCTCCCTGAATCATCTGCTTTTCAGTCTTTGTCCCTGCCGGAATCCGGTCGGAAATCAAAGTGAACTCCGTACCACCTTCGACTTCTTTAAGTTCGTAGGTAACCCGACACGGAGCTTCATCAAAGTTTGTAAACCGAAACGTATGGGAAAAACGATACGGCGGGTCACATTCCAGAATCTCACCGACAACTCCGGTAAATGCACCATCAGGACTTCGCATACGAAGCTGTGCACCGGGTTGCAATCCGGTTGTGTGCATGACGGAACCAAAGAAGTGCGGCAGCACCTCGCCCTGCTTCGTCAGTGCTTCCCAGACTTGCTGAATCCCGGCTTTGATCACGACACGACTGATATGCTGTGTTGTTTCGGACATAAACAAGTTACCCGGATGAAATAATTGTGTGAACGGTCGCTACTAGAAAAGTACTCGCCCATACAGGACGAGTACGAGAGAGGGATTCGAATGAATGCCCCCTCGAAATGGACAGCCGCCGGCGAACCGGAAACCGACTTCAGATGAAGATAAATGTCTAGTCGGATTTGTCGCTTGCTTCGATCCGACTCTCCAACAGGTACTTCAGATCCACAGCCTGAGATGCCCAAAAACGGCTGTATTCAGTCGTCCAGCGATCATAGATCAACTGGATGGGCACCGCGTTAAAGAACAATTCTCGTCGGCGACCGACCTTGCGAGACACGATTAGGTCAGCCGCCGTCAGGACATCCAGATGCTTCATCACCGCAATGCGCGTAATGTCTTCGAAGTACTTTGCCACATCCGCAACACTGCAACCGGGCAAGGACTTGACGATGTCCAGGATTTTTCGCCGAGTCTGATGACCCAGGGCCACAAACACGGCATCCATTGATTCAGGCTTCATAGGTAACCATCAGGTTACATATAGAATCCGGAGGAAACAAGGGCGAAGAGACACAATTTTTGGGAGAATTCAGTCGTTCCATCGATCACACCACGCAACGAAACCGAAGCACCGAAACTCACGGACCGTGCACTTCAATGAGCAGCTCAGAGACAAGGAGCCATCCCCGTCCCCGTTGGCATCCAGACATGAGCCAGAGACCGTGCACCAGAACCGAAGGCGAGTTCAAGGCACTACGACATAGCTTCCCTCGCGGCACTCCATTGGAGATCTTCACTGGCAGCCAAAAACGGATGACATCCTCCACCCTAAAACATCCCTTTACGATGCAGGAAGACCGAGCGGACGGGACCTGTAGAATGCCCTCTTGCCGTTAATCTCATGAAAAGTGACTCTAAGAAATACATTTCGTATAGATCTGGAAGTGCAGCATGCCTACCGTGAAGTTGAATCAGAGGAACTGAACTCGACGTTCTTATCACCCACGTTAGATAACCGGCTGCCGAGCGTTTCCGAGTTGCGACCTCGGAGGCTGGAAACCGGAATTCAGTTGATGCTAAGGAGATTAGTTAGGATGTCACGTTTTTTGTGTTTCTTACTCTTGTGTTCTGGCTACAACACCTCATTGGCACAGGAAAGTCGATGCGATTGCGATGCCATACTCCGCTTCGGGAAAGACGTAAGAATCTTCGCCCAGAAAGACCTATCGCTTCTGTATGAAAACCAGATCGGTATTGAGAATCGGCTCAAGGAACTTGGGGGTTCTGGCTCCGTTATGGTTGATGCTATTCCACTCAAGGGAACGTTTTCTGGAAAAAGTCGACAGGACGTTTTCAGCCAGTACGAGAAGCTGAATGTTAAGTATCTCGATACCTACATCTTTCAGAATGAGCTTGGCGTTGGAGTTGCCGATAAGTGGTTGGAGTGTATGAAGTTATGCAATCACCGTGCCTGGATGATCTTCGACAAACAAGAGTCTAGTTTGCTCAGATTTGGATATGGTGATGCGAATAGTTATCCAGCGAAAGTCGTCTCACTGCAGACAACAAAAGGCTTGGTGCTGAAAGGTGACTTTCCTAAAGAGTTCAATGGCGAGCACACATTGTCGATTGGTCGAAAGGCAGGCACCAATAGGGCTGAGGGTGTACGGCTTGAGTTGTTGCTCAAAGATGGAAAGACGGTGTCACTTGAGGCAATTCTGCCCCCAATAATTCCCAAATTAGTACACTGGAAGAGCGAACTCGTCTCGACACGCGTTCCGCAAACACGAGAAACGCGTTGGAAATGGGATATTCCGGAAATCCCGAAGGGAACCAATGCTGTCCTCTACTGTTACTACCAGGGTGGTTCTCCCGCAGAGCAAGCACGCGTCACCCTAACAGCTGGCGCTCACGTAATTGACGAAGTCACCGGCGAAGAGGTTGGGCAAGGCTTCCGTTGGTCAGCGTTGGGGCCACAAACGCACATCCCTGCTTCGAGTCAATCGATGACGCTGCCGGCTGGCAAATATCGAACTGAGGGGCAATTGGTTACCGAAAAGAATGGTGACTGGGCTGGGTCGTCTGGGCTCCAGATGATGATTCTAGTGAAACTAAATGAAGACGATTTCAAATTGGATTGGAACCCGAAACCTGAATAAAGTAGTGCATGGTGAGGAGCAATCTGATCGTATATGCGGCCTTCACGGTCGAGAGTTCTTCGTTTCAGCGGGTGTCCAGCAATGCTGGGAGTTTGAGGCGAGCCTAGTGTTTGGCGACAGAGACTCGTGCTTATGCATCTCACCAGTGCATCAACCTCAGGGGAAACACAAGCACAGGCAGAGGCGGCAGCAAACTCTGAGGATGCAGGATTCACTTTCGACCTGCGTTTGACAGTGCCAACCCGCCCATCCAACGCATTGTTCGTCGTCCCATGGAAGAACACAAGCCTGGTTCTAAATCGCGGCTTATCACCGTCTTTAATCCGTCACAGCGAATCGCGCTACATAGTGCCAGACTTTCTTTAAATCGTCGTATGCGTAGCTTCCGGAAGCTGCAGCCATACCTATGATTTCTGGCGTGAGCCAGCCGTCTACCGCAAGACTATCAGCCAATCGCAGAATCGATGGGCCACGATAATCCGGGTATTGATGGATTGTGTCCAGGGAGACACGGAAACCTGAGTGCCACTCAACATGAACGGGCAATTTCATTGCATCCAGTGCAACAGCCGTTCCGTGATAACATTCGTCGAGGACAAGGGCTTCGACGTCCCGGGACAGGCGCACCGGGCCGTGCACGTGCGCTTCGATGTAACGATCAAGTTCGTCGCAATGATCGGATTCACATGCATCGATCAGCCCCATGTGTGATGCGTTACCAAAATGAATCGGTTCAAAAAAGCTGTCGGGGTAGCAAAACGTGGTCCGGTTCAATACGTGAGAAGCCAGTCGGAAATGGGACGAGCCGAATCGTGGCGAACCGCCGACAGATCGTCGACGGTGGTTGAGCGCACCGTATTTGGGCCTCCGGGATGGCAACTCGATGTCATACGCCCCCGAAAATATCCGACTCTCCCAATTCCAGCGGGCACCACCCTCGAATGCGGTCAAGCCTCCGTTGCTGGTCCGAGTTTCAAACTGGGAACGGAGCACCCCGTCTTTTGCCAGAACCTGGAGCAACCATGAATCACCGGCTTTGCGGTCCGGATGGAAATTGATCGTAACGCGAAACGAAGGGTCCAGCGATGGTCCTGACGCACAGCTGGCGATAGCGGATAGAGCACTCGCCTCTGCTGATTCCGGAGGTGGCGTCCACATGGAGTTGCCTTTCACTTATGGCCACCAAACGACCCACATAACCTGGCAGCGGCTGGGAACCTCTGGCTTCAAAAATCTCCCCGATCCGCCGCTCGAGTGACCGCCTTGTCAGCCTCGGATTCGATAACGAAGGTCGTCGATCGCCCGGTGCCAGTCCTCGTTGTGTCCGCCTTCGTCCCATAGTTCCGGGAGTTCTGAATCTTCGCCCAGGATGCGTTCAATCGCCAAGTCCGCAGATACTTTCAGATCGTCCGGAACAGAAGTCGGATTGGCCTCGATCCATTTGTCGAGTTCTTCACTGTATGCGTTGCGTACGCCCCATTTCCCCTGCAAGCGAGCGAGCACCTCGCATGCCGCCAGGCAATCGCATGCATCATCGCTGTCGAGGTAATCGTCTGACTGCAGCACGGCCTCGATAGCGGACTTCACGACTGGCAATCCTGGATCATCCAGGAAAGTGCCGATCCAATCACAGGAACTATCGTTCCCAAACGTGTCTTCCGCCCATGCTCCCATGGAGTGTCTCCTGGTTGATCCGAAGGATTGACGACGCCAATCACCCGGTTGGCGCACGCGTTATGGTAAAGCGAAACGAGCACAGCCACCAACGCGGTGTGCATTGCATTGTTATTTGGTTGCTGAATTGATTTCCGGCTGCCATGTACGCAGGAGACTCGGCCTGAGTAAGTACACAGTAGAAGCGATCACGCTGATGCAGAAGCACGCCGTAGCGACCGCTATGTTGATGAATACGGTATCCGGAGCGAACGGCGGCCCAGCGTAAAACCAGGGAACGTCTAACGTGTACAGGCGAAGTGAAAAGACGACGACAAGTACAAGGGCGGCAAGAACTGAAAGAACTGGCCGCGCAATCGCAACGTAGGTGATAAAGCCTGGTGCGAACAGAATCCAGAGTGAGAGACCGCATTCGTAAACCGTCCGGCGATGCGCGACCGGAATCCAGAGCCCAAGGAAAATCGCGAACGAAATGACGCCCCAACGAGAGCGGATGAATGCGGAAAACACGGTGGTTGCCCCCTGTCGCGTTCGAGGCGGTGAATATGGGGTTTGAATGCCTGGTCGCCAATGCCGACAAGCGGATTCATTGCTGGTCCGAATTGCCCAATAACGATCCGCACAACGGGGTGGCGGGAGTTACCTTTGATTCCGGAACCCGCGCCATCGGCGGCTTATGGTCATCCGCAGACTTCGATGAGTCCTGGTGCGGCATGGATCCAGTCTACAGCTCGGAGACCGGGCCAACAAGCTGACAACAACTCCCGTGTGCAACGGTCTGCTCGTCGCCTTTGCGGCTGTCAGTGTTCAATCGGTATCGTTAAAGCAACCAAGCCAAACAATTCTGGAATCGAGCCACATGGCGAAGTACGTGTAGTCCCACGCGACGTCGAAGAACCAGTTGGGAAACAGTCGTACCATGGACTTCATCCGTGTGTCCTCGCGCGATTCCATTGCAGTTCGATGGGACAGTTGTAAAGGCTGACTGTCCTTCGAAAAACCGGAACTGGCACGCAGGACGACTGGAAACCGTCGTGCTTTAAAGTCCCCTGCTCCAGCCAGTCCCGTTCTTCATCAGGCTGCTAAGCTAACGGCAGTGGTCACCCGGCACGCGCGGTTGACTCTCCATTTCGAAACGCCCGACTCGCATGCTCGGGTGCACCACATGGACTTCTGCCTTCATCGATACCGAGACGGTAATACACGCTCGAAGACGTGCCAGCGATCAGAACACACCAATTCATTTGAAAAATCAGCAGGGCGACGCTGGAACTTCTTGCGGACCGAGTTGACCTCAACGCTGAGCCCCATGTTGATGATCAGGGACCGTAGCTTACCAACGGGAACGCCAAGTTTATCGGCGGTTGGTTTGCTGATTGATCCTTTGTTTCTTGTGACGACATCAAGAAGACGCTTTTCTGATATTCGCCAGTCACCAGAGGCGAAGTAATCTTTCCAGCTTCGATCTTCATAGAGCGCGAGTACGTTTCGAATGTTCTTCACGAAAACGGGATGACCATTGGAGTACGGAAATCCGATCTCTGTCTCCGCCACGACTGAAATCGTTGGAGCAAGGTCTTCGTAAACGTAGATGCGGTACCCCCGGTCGTTGTATGGCGGAAGTCCTTTTAATCGCCGCCGCCATTGTTCGAGGATGTGGTTCACGCATTCCACGCGATAATCGACGTCAATCCAGTCGCAGGTATCAGCGAGGTATTCAAGTTTCCAGAGGTGAATGTGGTTGCCAGATGAGTGCTGAAGCGGATGCGGGCCATCGAAGGAGAGGGGACTGTGCGCGAGGGCGTCGATGTACTCAGCGAGCTCGGGCGAGCGTGATCGCGTGTATTGAAGAAGCTCCATGACGCTGCTGTCGGCAAAACATCGAATTGCGATCGATGCGATGGCAGGATGCTGGCGCATAGATCGTGCGTTGAACCTTGCAGCGATGTGAGTACTTGCGGCGAGGTTGTTTGCTTGCGGGATTCATCACGGTGAAGAATCCGCCGCGGAGCAGTTTACTGGAGGGGCAAGGGTTTGACACCCTGA
>JAGQQE010000270.1 GCA_020426345.1 Planctomycetaceae bacterium | reverse complement strand
TCAATGAAATGAATCAACGTCACCTGAGCCGCCAGGGACCGGATCAGGAACTGGAAGCGCGTATCGCATCGTTTGAGTTGGGTTATCGCATGCAGGCGGCCGCGCCAGAAGTGTTCGACATCTCAACGGAACCTCAGTCGATCCAGTCCATGTATGGGTTGGATCAGCCAGAGACTGCTGAATTTGGGACTCACTGCCTGCTCGCGCGAAGACTTGTTGAACGCGGCGTGCGATGCATCCAGCTTCGCAACGGCGGCTGGGATGCCCATGGCAGCCTGGAGTCCAATCACCTGAAGCGGTCCGCTCAAACCGATCGCCCCATTGCAGCTTTGCTGAAGGATCTCAGGCAGCGCGGCCTGCTGGAAAATACACTTGTGGTTTGGGGTGGCGAATTTGGAAGGACACCAACCATTGAAGGGGGTGCCAGAGGAGCCAGACGCGGCCGTGATCATTCGCCGGCTGGCTACACCATGTGGCTGGCCGGAGGAGGAATCAAAGGAGGGCAGGTGATCGGATCCACGGATGAACTGGGTTACGTCCCTGTCGAACGTCCACTGGCACCGGCGGACCTGCACGCAACACTGCTTCACGCTCTGGGAATTGATCAGTACCGACTGACATGGCGTCATAATAATCGAGACGAAATCCCAACGGTCTTTGGTGGCGAAGTCATTCAGGAAGTCTTCGCCTGATCAGAACGGCGATCTGATCAACACCTGAGTCCTGCGACGCGACATCGTTGCAAAGGCCACGCCTGTTTCCGTTGGCAGAAATCGCACTCCGTCTCTCATGGAATCAGTCTCTGTCTGCTGGTATCCTCCCCGGCTGCACTGACCCGGAGGAACATTCGGGGGTTGCGGGCAAAACCCACACTCAATCCAAATCCTCAATCATTCACAAGGCGGAGCCAGGGGCGCTGTCGCCTGATGGAAAAACAGGAACCGATCATCTTGGGCCAGGAACCTCCGACAAAGCGGAACAATGATGCAACCGGTGAGGAGCAGAACCGGCAGGGAGATCTGACCAACGATGAAACCATTCTGGGTGCACCGAGTCCAACGCATGACGACGAACAACCGGCGTTTCAACTTCAGTCAAATGTCCGGCGAATTGGACGATATGAGCTCCGGGAAGAAATCGGCAGGGGCGGCTTTGGAAAGGTCTACCGTGCAATTCAGGTAGAACCCGTGCGCCGACAGGTTGCCATCAAACTGTTGAAAGCCGGTACAGATTCGGCATCGATCGCAAGGCGATTTCGAACGGAACAGCAACTGCTGGCTCTGATGAACCACAACGGCATCGCGCGCGTGTTTGATGTTGACACAACGGCGGATGGCACCATTTTCTTTGTCATGGAACTGATCCAGGGCATTTCGATCGCCGACTTCTGCGACACCAACCGGCTTTCCATCGAACAACGAATCAAACTGTTCATCGATGTGTGCCACGCCATTCAGCATGCGCATGAAAAAGGGATTATCCATCGAGACATCAAGCCATCCAATGTGATGGTTGGTCGACAGGACAATGAAAATGTCGTGAAGATCATCGACTTTGGAATCGCGAAAGCGATGCAGTCTGTCACTCTTCAGGATGCGGAGACTCGGACTAACGAGCTTCTCGGCACGCCCAGATACATGAGTCCTGAGCAAACCGGAATGCCAGGACTAACGGTCGATCACAGGACAGATGTGTATTCACTGGGTGTGCTGCTGTTTGAACTTCTGGTTGGTGAACCTCCGTTCGCAAAGGAACTGCAAACGGCCGAATCCCCTATTGCCTGGCTGTCCGTGATCCGCGAAAGGGAGGTGATGCCGCCATCCTCAGCCATTCGAATGCAGGGAACCCGGCAAACCGCGACTGCAAGAAACGAATCCGACGCAGAAAGACTGGCAAAGAAACTGACAGATGATCTGGACTGGATCGTCCTGAAATGTCTGGAGAAGGACCCCCATCTTCGTTACGCAAGCGTCTCCGAGCTGGCGGATGACCTGCAAAGATACCTGAAGCATTTGCCGATCCAGGCACGGCGCCCGGGGCTCATTTACAAACTCCGAAAACAGATTCGTCGAAACCAAACGGTTTTCAAACTGTCTGCAGTCTTTGCAATCTTGCTGACGACCGTAATTTCTTTTTCGATCTGGCGACTGAAGGACAGTCAACACGTCGTTTCGCGTCTGGAGGATCTGACGCACATCACCGAACTCATCAGCCGGCACGGCGCACTCGTGAACCTTCCGTTGAAAGATCGAAGGACTCATATGCTCGCCTGGATGTCGGAGGCTGACGATCTCCTCACTCGAAAAGATCTTGCCGACAAAGCCCTTGCCGAGCTCGGGAATTCGGAACTGTCAGACGGCCCGGTGATGTCTTCGACAGATTCGGCACTCGATACCACTCTGACTCAGAGTAAAGCCGAACTGCTGGTCCGGGAATTTGAAAACCTGGCATCATCGGACGGACCGAGAGCCGCTGTTGTCGGATGGCTGCAACGAACCCCTTCCGACACACAACTGGCCGAGCGCTGGCAACTGGCGGATGAAACTCTCCGGACGGAATACAACGGTCTGGTCCTGGAGTACCGCGAAGGTCTCTGTCCCATTGGAAAAAACCCACAGTCAGGACTCTATGAATTCGTCGACCATCGACACGGACTCCTGCCCGAGATCCGGAATGGCGAATACCGTCCGGACGCCGTGACCGGGATCATCTATGTGCTGATCCCGGGTGGTCGTTTTCTCATGGGAAGCCCCGCATCCGAACCCGGCAGAAAACGCGACGAAGATCTACACGAAGTAACGCTCAGCCCGTACCTGATTTCAAAATATGAAATCACTCAGGGCAACTGGGCACGCATCCATTCTGTGGTCGCCGGCGACACCGCAGCATTCGATATGCCCGTTTGCGGAATCAGCTGGGCCGAAGCCGAATCCTTCTGCAAGACAGCAGAATGCTTCCTGCCAACAGAAGCACAGTGGGAATTTGCATGTCGAGCCAACTCTCCATTGCCGTATTCCGGAGCCCACAGCATGGATGATCTCGGATGGCACGTGGACAACTCTGGTTCTGAACGACATCGGATAGCAGAAAAACAACCCAACGCTTTTGGATTGTTCGACATGCATGGCAACGCCATCGAATGGTGCCGTGACGTTTATTCAAACGACTTCTATCTGCAGCCCGAAGCTACAGTGCCAGATCCCATAAACGAAGGATTGGCTCCGGGAACGCTGAAGGAAAAACGCGTGCTGCGCGGCGGAGGATTCGATGGACAGGTGAACTACTGTCGGTCGGCCGATCGGTACGCGGAATACCCCTCGCCCGAGAATGGACATCGCACCTTCGGAGTCAGGCCCGCCCGGCCAATCCATCCGCCGGAACCTTCAACCGCCGCCACTACCGACCGCTTGTAGACTCGACGACCCCGTCGACACCGCGTCCCTAGCGGTCGACGTCCAGGATCAGCGTTGCAACCCCGGATTCAAGCTCGAAGTGACTTCTCGAACAGCCCCGCAAACACCCGCGAAACGCCTGGTGATTGACGCAGCAGAACACCGAGGGGCATTTTCCCGAATGAACGCCGAACATCTCCGGGCTATCGCAGTGAATTGATGTTCCACTCCAATGCTGCCCGAGCAGAATATCCAGTGCAGGACCTTGCCAGACCTGCTGTCAAACGACTCCGTGCACAGAATTCAGGCATGCACAAAGGCAGTCGGGAAACCATCGTGTTGTCAGGTCTCCTGCTCGAGCCAGTCCCGTATTTCAACTGGCCACTAAACTAAACTAAGGTTAGGCAGTCTGGTGATGCTGCTCCTTCGATGACGATGTTGCTTCGGGCGATTGTTGGGTTGCCTTGTCCGGCCATTTTAGAATTCGGATGCGAAGAAACAGAATCAATTCACCGGTCTGGTACAGGATGTCAGGCAGGATGAATCCGATCATCCAGAGCGGCGACTGAATGAACTGAAAGTAATTGCGACAGCCGATGAATGCCACAATCCCGGCCATGCTGGCAACTCCGGGAACAGCACTTGTAGATGAGCGGCCGCGGCATCGGATAAAGAACACACCAATATCAATCATCGCCGACACTGCCCAGTAGAACAGTGCCACCGCTACCAGAATCCCGACAAGTGCATCAACAATAATCATGGCAAGGGCATCCCGGCAACCAGAAACGGCGCGATCCCGCAACTCCGGCTGAACTGATTGTTATTCTTATTCAGGTGAACCCACAACATCGGTTTCCAGAAATCGTTCACCGGGTGTGCCGTACAATAGTCTGAGCAACAATGACCGGGTGTCGAGCGGCAACTTGTCACACGGTATCAGCAGCACAATTATCAGGGCGCGCTGCGGAGTGGACTTCGATTGCAGGCGTGCCAGCAACCAGTCGATATCCGAAAGCAGTATGCTGGATGCGCAACCTGACGTGTATGCGAAAAGAGTAACGTCGCGAAGAAAGCTGGTTTGTTCTGTTGTCAGTGCGCAGCTGCAATCCGCAAGCCGATTATCGACGTACCTCAGGACTTTAAACAGTTTAGTCCTGGAGTCTCCATCGACGGAATTAAACATGCGGGTCATTGCAGCGGACGACCACCGCGGATCAGCCGGATCGGCAAGAAATCCATCGAGCAAATTTATGTAGGTTCGTGTCATGCGATTCGCAACGCATCAGAAGCAGGACATTACGCCGTGATCACGGGGGCGGTCTGGAATCAGATTGGCGAATTCAGATCGGAAGTGCAAACAACGGCGTCCCTGATTGCGGGGTGTTATGCAGACTTCCCCGGATATGCCTCGCGACGAACAGCAACTTTCCTGCTCATCCGGCCGACCGAATCCACTTCGGCGGAATGAGACCGCGTCGAAAGGGATGCTCACGATGCTCATCGCGATCACAATCACAGACTCACGACAACGACGGCAACACGGCGTGGTTTCCAACAAGCAGACAGCACACCACACCACAGGGATTACTGTAGTACGGACTCGTTGATGAAACCTTTGAAGACCTGTACCAGAGCTGCGGGACGGGTTTTGAAATTGCGGCGATAGCTGTCTCTGATCAGTTCCAGAAACTCCAGGTTCAGTTCCTCGTCGCGACGAAGCTGGAAGCAATCCATGCTCCAGTCCGGAAAACCCCGATAATCCAGACTTTCATCGAAGAGATATTCCATTGCACGGTGACGGTTGTCTGCTTTCAGTTTAGCCGTCAGCTTTCGTAGTTGTGATTCTTCACCTTCCAGAAACTGAAGAAAACGACCGTTCTGATGGAACATGACGCCCGTAATTCCATTGGCGGCGTTGTTGCGTTTGGCCACTTCCAGAATATCGTTCAGATCCTTCGTCAGCGAATTCTGATTGCCCGTGTATTCACTCGTATAAACCAGCAAATGCAGGTCATCGTTCATTTCTGTGTCCCCCCAAGCTGAGAAGTGAAGCTTCTCCAGACGCAAACGTAGCATTCCCGACACAGAATTCCTGGAAAAATTTCTGGTGCCAGGGGTTTTCACTACTTCCTGCGGATGCCGCCTTTCCGAAATTTGCAGGCGTCGCCCGATGAGCTGTCAACGGAACGAATGAATCGCGCTGGAGAGTAAAGGGGCTCACTGACTTTTGGGAGAATTCGATTCCCACTGACGCGGCATTTTTCCGGTCGTACTAAGTTGAAGAGCTGGCGGTCTGTTCTCAACGGGAATCCCGTAGGTGTATCCGACAGGTCTGTGAAATCGACGCGGGGCAGGCATTACACTTTTCAGACATCGGTGACAGCAATTGAAGAGTAACCATCAATCCGAGTCGACGATGATGAGAATCAATCGCTCTTCAACGTCTGGATTCACTGATGTCCGGATTCACTCTTCACCTCTGTAACGATGTCGGCGTCGGAAAACAGATTCCGGATATCATCAACGGTATTCATGAAATTCGTTAATCGGGCTGATCCACCGCCTTATGGTGAATTCGCAACAGACGTTCATTCGTGCGGACAAACAGGCTTTCATGAGCCACCGCCGGGGTACAGAAAGTTTGCATACCGAGTTCATTCTTCGCGATCAGTTGAAAACCCGGTTCATCGCGGATTACCGAACAGGCGCCGGAGTCTTCGAAGAAATAGATGCGATCTTCAACCATGACAGGCGAGCTGTAGACCGATCCAAGGCTGCGACTCTGGCTGATTTGTTTGCCGGTTTTCGCATCAAGGCAGGAGTAGATTCCCATGTCATTGACAATGTGGAGGTAGTCTCCGGACAACAAAGGGGTCGGTACATAGGGCATGCCGCGTTCTGCTCTCCATTCGATATGCGTGGCGGTTACATCACCGGAACCACCCAGACGAACTGCCATTGCCCTTTTTTCATTGGAACCACCAAAACTGAATACCAATCCATGGCCGACTGAAGGAGTCGATACAAATTTTTCACTGGGGCCGACGGCATACCAGATCAATTCTCCTGTCGCGGGATTCAGGGCGACTGTCTGGGAAGCCCCCGTTAGTATCATGATATCCTGACCGTCATGCTGGATGATGATTGGCGTGGAAAAACTCCGCAGGTCGACGGCAGGTTTGAATCTCCAGATTTCCTGACCGGTTATCTTGTCCAGCATAACAACAAAGGCTGCGCCATCCTGGTGACCATTTACGATGACACCCCCCTGATAAAGAACAGGTGATGCCGCAAAGCCGTGGTTAGAGAAATACGACCCGGGAGAGGTCTTCCAAACGATTTCGCCATCCATTGTCAGACCAGCAACCGTCATGCCCTCGTCATCGACAAACGCCGCGTAGACGTGGTTGCCATCTGTGGCCGGTGTGGAGGACGCTGAAGAATTCTGTCGGTGCATCTTACCACCTGGCCCCTGATGAACGTTCCTGTTCCAAAGCAGCCGACCATTCGTTGCCTGGTAGCAGAGTACTCGACGGGCTTCGTCCTCAGGTGTTGATGTGGTCAGAAAGACCCGATCGCCCAGCACAATCGGGGACGACCAGCCGATCCCCGGCACCGCCACAGACCAGGCGATGTTCTCTGTCGAGGACCAGCGAACAGGGACATTCGGTTCGTGACTAATCCCATCTCCACGTGGTCCTCTCCATGCCGGCCAGTCATCGGCCGATACAGTTACGATCCCAATCAAGGTACAGGCAGCCAGTACAATCGATCTGACTGTCAACGAATAAGAGCCAGCCACCGCTGTTTGAAACTTCATTGAGAGGCATCCTTTTCCGTATCTTCCTGGGTGTTGTCAGAATATTGAACAGGAATGGACAACGACCCCATCTGTCGTCCGCTGTGTGCATCGAAAAGTCGAATATTCCCGGCCACATCCGATGCCACAATGTGGGTGCCATCCTGCGTGAAAGCAATTTGCGTCACGTCAGCCGGCAGCGATGGAAAGCTGGACGAATGAGCCAGATCCGAATCAGCACTCGAACCGCCATCGCCTGGACCATTGGCAGAAACGGATGCGACGGATGAAATCTTCCACTGTCCTGAACGACCGCCTGTGACCAGTCGTCCATCGGGGTAGAACCCAGCCGCCAGGATCGGTCCTGAATTCAGGTCCTGCACTTCCGCCTGAGCGATCTGATGCATATCCCATGTCCGCTTTGTGCCATCCTGCCCTGTGCTGATCAGTCTATCAGCAGAATCTCGCCAATGCAGACTGGTGACGGGCCCGGTATGTCCGCGCAGGGTCCCGAATTCGCTGCCGGTGGCGGCTTCCCAGACCTGAATACTTCCAAATCGGTCAGCGGTTGCCAGCAGTAAACCATCTGGACTGAATTTTACATTCAGGATCCAGTCAGTATGGCGGCCAAGTTCTGCGATGCGTTCGTTCTTAACGGTATCCTGAAGTGTAATCCGACGGTTTGGACCACCGAATGCGAGAAGACCGCCGGATGGGGACAGATCTGCCGCGAGAACTACATCATCTGGTTGTGTGACCTGAAAAACCTGCTCGCCCGTCCGGGCGTCCACGACATTCACATATCCCGATGTTGCTCCAATTCCCCCGGCGATCAGAAGCAACTGTCCATCCACGGAATACCGCACGCAGAACACGTCACCATCTTTCTGAACGAGAATCTGCTGCAACGACTGGTCAGGCCAGTGGAACACGAAAACACTGTGCCCGGCTGCTACGGCCACCTGTGATGACGTTGGATTGATCCCCACGTCAGTGATCGCATTCGCCAAAGGCGGCCGATTCTGGACAGGTCGTGGTAAGACAGATAGCGCCGCCTTCAGCTGATCAGTCTTTGATGCCCCCGGCAGGCGAGAAACGACGGATGAACCCCTGGGCGGAATAAATGGAAGAGCTTCGTGCTTGATGGATGTGAATTCCCGCGGTCGGCGTTGCATCGACCTTTCAGGCAGCAGACCAGAATCCGAATCTTTCTCCGCAATCTCTCGCGTTTTCAATCCGTGTTCGATCCATTTCTGCAGTACATCCAGTTCACGCTGCGGCATACGAGGGCTGTTTGGCGGCATCGTTGGTTCTTCCAGATGCGCGGCCAATAGAAACAACGGACTCTTCAATGGCTGACCACTGGCGATCACCGCGCCGGAAGTTGATCCCGCATTCAGGCCGGAGATCGAAGTCGTATCCAGGCCACCGCGGGGCTGATCGCCACGGTGACAGGCAAAGCATCGCTTTTGCAGAACGGCGCGGGCCTGGTCCCAGTAGACCACCTCGTCAATCGCGGCCGCATCATCTGACTTCGCGGCGTCCTGTGCCTGCAGTGGTGACGCGACCAGCAGGCTAAAAAAACAAAAAA
>JAGQQE010000269.1 GCA_020426345.1 Planctomycetaceae bacterium | reverse complement strand
AAAGATCAGTCCGATGTAGCAAAGCGACATCAGAAAAATCAGCCACCACGCATGTTCGGGCTGTGTCAGCAAACGCATCCCCGCAAATAATTCCTCGTCAATGACGGACGGGGCCGAGACGCTGGAACGAACTTTGATTTCATTCTGTTGCTTAATCTCCACCCGATCCGGGTCTTCCGAAAATCCCATTTGGAGGGTGATTGGGTAGACAATGGCCTGAGACAGTTCACTTCTTTGGATGTCGTGTCGAACAACGCGGCCGGATCCCAGAAGAAAATCGTCAAAGGGTTGATTCAGATCGGCCATTGCCGATGGAAAGACCAGTGACTGACGATTACTGTCGCGAAGCAGGTGGAGTTCTCCGCCAGATCGCACCCATGACAACAGGGCATCCTGTCGTGGGGTTTCCCAGTCAGGAACGTGGTCCAAAAATAGCACCTGTAGCCCCACCAAAGCCGTAGAGTATGGAGGGAATATTTCTGCGGGCATGTGCTTGACGCTGGTCGGAATCCGATTGGTCAAGCCTGATGGATCAAGAATCACCGCGGAAGCAGTCTTTGCATCAGTACCGTCCAGCGCATCACTGAATACAGATCGTCCCTGAGTCAGTTCGTTAGCAAAGATAACTCCCTTGTCTGTACGAATTGCCAGCCGCCAGGTCGTAGCTTCACGGCTGACGTACGGATAAAACTGAACCCATCGCATGGTGTGCGGAGACAGATACAGCGGTTCTGCGAGACGTCCTCCGACATCCTGAAGCATCCCTGAAACCCCCTGCAGTGTCACGACGCCTTCAACAGCATCGTCTGTCAGATTGTCCAGTAGTACAGAGACCGGATTGAATTGCCCCGGAACGACGCGGCCATCAAATCCCCAGAGCGTCTCTGCGATCCGTATGCGTTTGTTTTGTGCATGAACCTGTTCACCTGCAGCGGCAAGAAGCAGCAGGCAAATGACGATTGACAGATTTCGCGGAGACGTCCGCGTTTGGGATAACATCTAGATCTCCGCCCGTTGCAGGCCATAGAGCTGTTCAGTTGAATTCGAACGACTTTCGCAGCGATTCAGTAGTCTGGAAGACAGGTGTAGTACTCCGGTTCGAACCAACAAGTGAATGAATATCTGGATCACAAGCATGAACAGTGCTGCCAGAAATGTGGCTCCACGTGTGGATTCCATACGGGGAAGGCTATGATAGGTGTAGCCCGATGTTTCCTGAAGGTACAGTTCCGAAAACAAGACCGGTCCAATTGGCGTTGCGGCAAATGCAATATAGCTGGCCCGCGGCGCGGGCTGGGGTTCCCAATTGGGCGTTGGACGGATGTAAGAAGCGACGCTTGCAATAATCATCGCGGCGAAGAGCGGCAGAATGGTTATCGAACCATTTGCTACGACACCCATCAGCACTGAACGCGACTGCGATTTGCACCAGGCACCCACTCCGGCAGCCAGCCAGGAAAGCAGAAACAGGGCATTCGCAGTCGACAGCGTTGTTAAAAGAACGTAGCCGAGCATCGTCATTGCAAGTGACAGAGCGCCCGGCTCGATCAGACCACGAATATCATGATGCAGCAGGAGCAACGTCAGATGAACTGTGCCGATGGGGACTGCCAGCATCAGCATCAGGCGTTTCATGCCTTTGACTTTTTCAAGAAAGATCTGCCGCGATGTCATTGGAGACGCCAGCAGGGGCTCAATGGTTTCGCGTGAGCGTTCGGAGGAAATCGCCGTAGAGGCTTTGACGGTAATGACCAGAACCACAAGTGCCCACAGCATTACCATTAAGACTCGCAGCCCTGAAAATCCAGTGGCGCCGTTGGAAATGGCTGCCAACGCACAGATGAAAATGGTCGGTACTTCCAAAGCGGTCAAAACACGAAACAGGTATCTCGCTTTCCCAAGGGACTTTCGCGTCAGTTCACGCCATGCGATGGGATCGAAGGTTGGAAGTGTATTTGAATCCTTGATGATCTCGATGCCGCGCGTTGTCCGGTTGTTGAGAGATACAAAGAAACGGTCAATCAGTTTGAATAACTTCAGAATCGGTGATGTTGGTGTGATGAACGCTCGTCTTATCAGGAAAATTCGCGACATGAGCACACAAATTACGCTCAACGTGAGCGATGGGACTGAGATCGCAATTACGCCAATCACCCCGAAGTTCGCCACGGCGTTCAGAAACAGATTGATCAACCCGCGGCGGACACCGAAGCCGGGATTTGCCGGGCTCGCAACAAACCCCTGCCAGATATCAAACGGAGTCAGGGTCAGAACTCCCATGGCACCGGACGACATCAGGAGCAGCAATACAATCACGTAGGAGCATACGAAGGCACTCACCGTTGTCATAAACCAGGCGCTGCACATCAGTCCGATGGATGCATACAGCAGACACTCGCAGCTCAACAGCCAGATAGTACTCAACAGGACGGATGTGTCGACGCCCCCCAGGGAGTAGACGTATGCCAGCAGCGGAAACGTCAGGAGCAGAAATGTCACCATGGGCACCATTCGACTGCCAAGTTTCTCGAGGACAATGGTGAAGGGGGATAACCTGGTGAGCAGCAGAGTTCCCAGTGTGTTCCGTTCCTTTTCCATTGTGATCGAACCACAAACCAGCGCGGGCATCAGAAGCTGAACGCTGTGGAATAACCAGGGAACAATATCCTTAAAGACTTCTCCTCCAATACCAAAGTATTTATTTCCCGGCACTCCCGTTGACGCTCCGGAAGCAAACCATCCTCCGGTCACGTTCATAACCGAGTTTTGAAAAGCAATCAGCACAAGAGTCAGCAGAATCAACGCACCGACGATACGGATGATGTACGTCGCCCGCCGGTTGGCCAGTTCGGTGAGTTCACGCCGCAGTAACGGAAGCTGAGGGATCAGCGATCGCAGACTCATGCAGTCTTTCCTTCCGTCAGCTTCATGAATGCGGTCTCCATATCCATGGCTTCCGGCTGAAACATGACCAGTCTTGCTCCGCTTTCGACGAGCGCCTGATGAAGGTCGCCTACTGACGTCTGATCTTCATGGAGTCGAATCGCCCAGCGGTCGACCTGCTGTTCGACAGAATCGACGCCATGGATTTCCCGCACTCGCGCCAGCAGTTCCTCTGAAGCGTTCTCACTTCGAATATGGATCACGCGCTTCAGTTGCAGCTGTCGGTAGATATCTGACAGTGAACCTTCAGCGACCAGCAAACCCGTTTCGATAATTCCAATCCGAGTGCACAGCTGACTTAGTTCTTCAAGAATATGGCTGCTGATCAGGATCGTTTTCCCCATTCCTCGAAGTGCCTTCAGCAGTTCGCGAACTTCGATACGAGCGCGGGGGTCAAGTCCGCTGGTGGGTTCGTCCAGTAACAATACCTGCGGATCATGCAGCAGAACGCGAGCCAGGGCGAGACGTTGTTTCATGCCACGTGAGAGTCCGTCGACGGGGGAGTCGGCTTTATGTGTCAGATCCGTCAGCGCCAGAACGTCGTCAATCACACCACGGCGTTTCGAGACCGGGAGTTTGTAGGCCGCTGCAAAAAAATGCAGATACTCCAGTGCCGTCAGGTCTTCATACACACCAAAGAAGTCCGGCATGTAGCCCATGACTTCGCGAACGCGCTGAGGATTGCTCAGCACGTCCAGACCACAGACCATTGCCATGCCCCGGAATCTTGGCTGCAGCGTCGCCAGTACGCGAATGGTAGACGATTTGCCTGCACCGTTCGGACCAATAAATCCAAAGACTTCCCCCTGCGGAATATCAAGCGAAATGCCTTTGACCGCTTCGAACTTGCCGTAGTTCACGCGGAGATCGCGAATACAGACGGCAAGTGGCTTCGATGTTGTTGCAGCCGATGGAGCTGCACTCTCTGTTTTGTCAGAAGAATCTCTGGTGGCTGCGGAAGTGATGTCTGCAGAATTAGTCATTGCTGTCTTCCGACGGAATGTTGTAGAACCTGCGGTAAACTTTGTAGTCATTTTCAGTCGTCTGCACGACGATCAGCACCCATTCTGAAGGGTCGCTCGAATCTGACATACAGAGGTCCTCAAGCATGCCGGATCCTTCGGGAGAGACACGAGACACCAGGTTGAAATACCCGGTTTGGTCGCTCGTTTGGGTGACGCTCGCAAGCCCACCGTACATCGAATACTGATGAAAATGATTCTGGTATCCATACGGACCGATCCGCAGATTCTCCCCGTGAGTCAAGTTGAAGACTGCAGAGCCAGTGATGGATAGCGTTTCTCCACTGTGAAGCACCGCGGCATGCCAGACGGATTCTCCGTTGGATAATGACCGAATGGAATCTGCCAGGCGGGTGCGACCTTCATTCGTGCTCACCAGATCCGGATCCGTCCAGTCGATCCCGGGCAGTGTGATATCCCGGGGGGCCAGCTGGAATGTCCGATTAATCTGTGGTGACCATTGCTGAACATCCTGAGCCATTACGTAACTGGTTGGGAAATGACCTTCGAATCGCAGTGCTTTTCCACCACTACTGACGGCTGCCTCGCTCGAATATCCATAATTGCTTTGAGGCAGGAATTCCGCTGCCGCCGTGGTGAATTGGTTTGAATACTCTTCAGAATGGGTTGCACGTGAACCATAGAACAGCATCTCCAGTACTGTTCGCCGGATGGGTTTGCCGCCTTCTCCAATGTCGATGATATCGATGGTCCCTCCGGTTTCCGTGCTGCCCATGTAGTGGTGGGCCACGGATATAGTCAGCAAAGTGAATGCGGCGGTGACAATCGGGAAGACTATCCACGTTGCTTTGCGGATCTTCAGCGCACCCAGCACGAGATAGTCGATCGGGCCGATGGTGACGACGTATGCAATCAGGATGACGGAAATAATCCACGTGGGGACCATCTCAACATCCTGTGGCAACAGATCTTCGGCCGCAATTTCGAGAATTTCTGATCGAACAGGCGCCAGGCGGCTGTCGACTCCATACGTCGCCCGAATCTGCTCTTCGGAAAGATCCTGTCGATACGTTTGGTCTCCGCCATAGTGATTCTCGATATAGTAACCGCGTTCATCCTTCTTCACGTTGACGCCGTGCTGATTCAGGTACTGAATGAGATCTTCCCGGTGCCAGTCCCTGCCCTGCCGGACGCTGCGGGAAGATTTCACCTTCCATAACCACGCGACGATGCGACCAAGATCCACCTTTGACAGATGCGACTTCAGGTCATCGTGAACGGGCAGAATGACAATTCGCCCGAGATCCAGTTTCGAATAAATCGGCTGACCCTGAAGAAGGGTTTCGTCAATCAGGCTACCGTCGTCTGCCAGAAGCATCGGCGGTGCTGCTCGGTGACTGCCCACCAGTGACTGGAGGAAGTTCACGTGAACCTGCCGAAGTGAACCATCAGGAATGACGCAAAGGCTGCCCCCGGCCCGCAGCCAGATCGTCAATGCATCCATTTGCGCGGACGACAGTCGTGAGAGTGCGCCGTCCGACAAAAGCACAATATCAAAGCAGCAATATTCCAGCGGATCTTCAGGGAGATCACGTGAGGCCCAGGTCGTGGAAAAGAACTGAATATGTTCACCGGTTGCCTGATTGCCGCGCACACCCGGGGCTCCGGGGTCCGGTACTTCCTGATCCAGCAGTTTCTTCGGGTTGTAGTTCTCAAGCGAAAGCGCACGATCAAGGAAGGATTTGTTGGCGGACGAACTGCCGAACACCGTGTTGCCGGTGCAGGAACACAGCAGAGACACTCGTTCGTAGGGACTCGGCATCAACAGGTCGTGCGGTTTCGGGGGATTCACTTCTTTCAGCGAGGAACTCAGCGGGTAACGATCCGTTTCGGTTTGGAACCAGGCCTGAACGGCCAGGTTCTGGATATTCGACGTCTGCACCGGGGGCAGTATGGTGTTAAAAACATAGTCGCCGCCGCTGAGCACGATGTCGGGGATGACCATTGAAGCAACCATGTCTTCCTGGCCGCGGATATCCAGTGCATCATGCAGGTTCAGATGAAGTTCCCCCTGCATGATTTTCGGGCTGTTGTATTCCAGCTTGATTTGCACAGGTACCGGGCTGCACGATCTGTTTCGAATGGAAAGCAATTCGATTCGCATCCGGACGGGATAGGGATAAACAGACGATCGGCCTTCCTTCGTTTGACGGGTCTCCTGTGCTGAGACAAGGGGCGTCAGAGCTGATGAAAAAGAAATTGCCAGCAGCGCAGAAAAGACACATCGCCACAGACAAATCGCTACGGCAGCTTTGTTGACCGCAGTTGAATTGAGCGCAGCCGTGGGTTGAGGGGAGCGTAGTGGCGAAAGTGCTTCGTTCGCATCGACACCCTTTGCTCCATAGGTTGCTCTGCTGAAAATTTTTCTCATGCCACCGCCCCTCTGCCGCGCTGGTAGTACCACCATTCCAGCAGCATGATGAAAAACGCCGCCAGAGCCAGAATCCACCACAGTGGCCGGTCGCTTTCGAGTACTGCATCAGCCTCGGTTTCGACCTTCATTTCGCTGAACTGAATTTCGGCCGAAGAATCCAGGGAAGTTTCCAGTGGATTCAGCAATCCGGTGCCAATTGAGGTGACCAAGTCGTTGCCATCGAAAACATCGTATCGACCAACTTGTGCAGCGGATGCTCCCGATAACAATCCGCTGCCGGAGGATTGCAAAACGACCTCATCCCCTTCAGGCCCTTTCACTTTGTATTCACGGGACGCGTCAACGCTTATCGCCGGCAGAACTCCGGTTGCCGCTGCACTGACTTCCGACAGCGAAGCCTGTTTCAATGCTGTCTCCACCGCGTTGGCTGCCATGATCGGGAATCCGAGACGATACGGAAGCGTAGAACGGTCTGTATGAAACAGGAACCAGAATGACGTCTTTAATCCTTCACGTCGCTGAATCAGTAACGGGCCTTCATTGCCATCGATCAGCACTTCGTACCCTCTTTCTTCGAGGTCCTTTGTCGTCACATCCTGGCCGTAGGCTGGCTGCTCGCCGATCTGCACGTCCCCCAGCTGGACATGCCGAAGCAGCGGCGCCGTACGATTCCAGTCCACAACGGTCGCGACCTGTTCCTCAACGGTCACAAGTGACTGGAGATCTCCTGGAATGACACCAACAAACACCTGCACCGGCGCAGCAACATCGCCCACGTCTTCCGTATCGCTGACGATGAGGTCATATTCTGGCGCTGGAGGTTTCTCACCGGTTGATTCAACTTCAACCTGCGGCAGGACCCGCAGAGCATGTTGCCAGGAATAAAGTCCTGGGGACGTCCATGCCTTCAACGGGCGGACGGCCGGCAACGTCAACCAGACAGAATTGTCATTCTTCATGGAATCGAAGCCAGCCGGAACCAGTCTGGCTTCCAACAGCCGCATTTGATCGGAAGAGACCGGAAACACAAGACGCTGTGATTCATCGGCTGCTACTTCGACGATTTCCGCCGCTGATTTTTCGCCGTTCTCGAACAGCTGCAATTCTCCGCCGCGGAGGTCTTTCGTGGATCCGGCGACTCGCACGAACACTTCCCATTCGTCGGTTGCCGTTCGCCGAGCACTCATTTCGGTGATGCCCATGTTAGGGCCGCCGGTTTCCAGACGCCGAATCTCAAGTGAAAATGGAAGTTCGAAGTCGACTTTCGGAGGAAGGTTGCCGTCCGTCATCACAATCACATTCTCTATGTCGAACGTCCGAGTGTATGCGGCCGCCATACGAAGAACATCATCCAGCCGCCCCGGCATATCCGTTGGAGAAAGAGATTCCAGCGCGCGAATGAGAACGCGGCGATCATTGGTGAATTCCGTGAGCCGTCTTCCTGTGGACGCAAATGAGAACAGGGCAATTTTCTGATCGCCATGCAGGTTGTCGATCAATTCCTGAATTTGTTCTTTCACCAGGTCCAGCCGGCTTTTGTCATCGGACTGGTCGATTGCCCCCATGCTGGCGGAGCAATCTACCAGGATGGGAAGGTATTCTGCATTCTCTGCCCCGGACTGCAGGAAGGGCTGCATCAACGCCAGAATCAGCATGGCCAGCAACAGCAGTTGCAGAAGTAACAAAATGTTACGCCGGAATTTCTGGAAGGGTGAATTAACGCGTTGATCGTTGATCACAGACTGCCACAGTGCGAGCGAAGAAATCTCCACGCGGGGCCGTTTAAGTTTCAGGAAATACAGGATGATCAGCGGGATCATCGCCAGAAAAAACCACGCTCCAAACAGGTTGCTAAAACCAGGCCAGCTCATCTTCGCACCCACCCCAGTCGACAAAGCTGATCCATCAGCACGGTGTTCAGAGGTGTGACGGAATCGATCGACGTGAATCTCCCATTTCGTCGTCGACACATCGTGTCCAGCGTTTCCTGCAGCCAAAGTCGCTGGTCGTGATAAACATTCAACAATTCCGCCGCGTTTGTGATATCCAGAGTTTCTCCTGTTTCGCTGTCTACGAAACGCAGGTCGCCCTGAACATCGGGTTGGATTTCCGACGGCGCGAGCACCTGTAACCCCCAAACTTCAAGGCCGCTGCTGTACAGCAGATTCAGCGGCCGCGTCAGGTCGCCCAGCGTCAGGAAGTCGCTGATGATGATGGCGATACCACGCCCTCGATGAAAACGCAGCATCGTCTCGATTGCGGATTCAATAGGGACGGCGCCGCCACCTTCGACCTGCTCAAAGAATTGAAGCATCGGTCGGATTTTGGCACGTCCGGTGCCGCCGGGAAGCCGCCAGGGCTGGCCATCCTGCTGGTGGATGGCGTACGCACTGACTTTTTCAACACTTTGTAAGGCCATCACACCGAAAGCTGCTGCCAGTTGTTTCGCTCGCACCAGTTTATCCTCAAACAACATGCTGGTCGATGCG
>JAGQQE010000026.1 GCA_020426345.1 Planctomycetaceae bacterium | reverse complement strand
CACCGTTCCCATTGTTACGGGTGTCATCGATACGCGCACGAATAAGGCGCCTTTCCGCGAAGGGGAAGCGCACGTCCTTACGCCGAATGGCCAGACCATCTCGCTGCAGGATTTGATCGTTGCCAACCCGGAAGCAGTCATGGGCGAGAAAATCACAGCCTTTTCAAAATCGCTGTACGGCGATCCGACATGGCCAATCGTCTCAAAGAAGTTCGACAATCTGAATCCGATCCCGCATCACCTTCACTGGTCAAAGTGGGAAGTCTACGACATCAACTCTTTTGACAATCCCGGAGTCAGCCCGTCGCATTATCACACGACGGCGATGGGTCTGTACCCGTTCGTATCGAAGGACCAGTTTCTGGCCTGTATGAAGCGTTTCGGAAAGGGCGAGTACAACGGGGTTCGGCATCTGTCGCCGCACACAATGATGCATATTGATAACGGCTTCGTGATGCCCAATGGAGTGCTGCACTCGCCGACGAATCTTTGTACACACGAGCTGCACGTCACAATGGATGAGCACTTCCTGGCCGAGGATCTGACGCTTGATGGGCGTATCGGTGCGGCGGACGCGTTTTATGCCTGTCGGGAACAGGACTATCCGAAGGCCAGGCACGAAGACTGGGAGTACCTGGTTGAAAAATTCGACTTCGCAGCGAATCAGGATCCGGACTTTGTCCTGAAGAATTCACGACCCGCAATCAACGCGGAAGAATTCGCAGGCGAAGGAGTAGACGCAAAGTGGATCGTTTACGGCGACTTCCTCGGCGATCAGAAGTGCTCGATTCTCCGACTCACCGTGCAGCCTGGTGGCAAAACGAATTTCAAGCCGGAAAGTCCCGCGCTGTTTCACACGAACGGCGGAAGTGGTCGCGTTGGAAAGCTCGCAGTGCGATATCACCAGGACATGAAGCTCGGTGAACTCTATCCCGAAATTGGATTCATCACCCAGGCGGCTCTGAACAGCGGCGGCGTGGAAATCGAGAACACTGGTTCGGAACCGCTCGTGTTGACCTTCGACTTCCCACAGCACGCGCATTCCAAGACGCCCGGTACATAAATGCTCAGCAGGAACTGAGTCAGTAGTTCCTTCTCCCTCAGATCCGGGGGAGAAGGCTGCTGATGGACGGATAAGGGGGCGTCTAAGCGGGCTGGTTCTCAGCCAGCCACCCTCTCGCCACTGCTCTCTCCTTGAAAGCGGAGAGGGCGATTCTCGAGCTCGGATCATGAGGCTCTATGTGGAGCGGAATCCGCTGACGGTTCAGGAAGGTCAGGACTGGCAGTAGTCCAGCCTGAAACCGACGGCTCGAAGCAGCACGGAGCGGTTGTAGATCAAAGGGACTGGCTTTGAGCAATGAGCAGGGAGACACAGCATTCTGCAACAATTCGAAGTGCCGACACCAGATGCTTCTGCCGGCCTGCGGGCGCTCGCAGAATTCATTTCAGGTAATCGACCTCTCTTTCTGACGACTGCCTCTGCGACGCTTTAGTAGCGATTCCTTGGTTCGCTTTACGATTCGTGTTTGGTCGGACGGATTTGCTCGCTGCCCTCTTCGATTTCGATTGATTGATCCATCGAAACATCTCGAAAAGTCTGGGTAGTTCCGCTGGTTGGCCAGTCGATCACGATCTGTTTGATTTGATCCGCATGCCCCAATCCAATTTCGCAGCGTAATGGATTGGCCCCAAAACTGCCTCCACTTCCGACCCATGTATAGACGGTTCTGACAGTGTCACCATCACTGACAGTGACACTGACTTTGGCGCCGATGGCAGATCGGTTGGACGTCTTTCCGATCAGCCGCAGGGTTAGCCAGTGATTGCCGAACCCCGGATTTTCGTACACACAGTTGACTGCCTGGTCGCCAGGATACGCACCTCCCATTTCACTGAAGACGTCCTGATCGCCGTCCTCATCGAAGTCCGCGAACGCGATGCCGTGGCCTTTTTGCAGATGCCCCATGCGTCCCGCCGTTGTCACATCGAAGAAGCGTTGGCCTTGCTGATTTCGATACATGACATTTGGCATTAACGCTTCGTACTGTGGAGTTCCTGTGCCAAGATACAAATCCGGATACCCATCATTGTCCAGATCTCCAAAATTCGCCCCCATTGGAGGCAGGTGACTGTTCAAATGCCGAGCGTCAGCAACCTCGTGGAATCCTCCATGGCCGTCCCCTTCATACAGGAAGTGAAACTGTTGCGGCGAAGGGACGCCGAAGTACTCGTAACCAAGGCAGTCCAGATCCAGTGAGTAACCGGAAGCGAAGATATCAAGGACACCGTCCTGGTTGTAATCCCAGAACCAGACGGGAAAACCGTCAATCGGATCTGTGATGTTCAATTCAGGTGCGACATCGACAAAACTGCCGTCTTTATTGTTTTTGTACAGACGATTCTCGCCCTGCAAATTTGAAACGTAGATATCCGGGTATCCGTCGTCGTTGTAATCTCCTGCAGTGACCCCCTTGGTAAATCGCAGATTCTCCACGCCTGACTGCGCAGCGACGTCACGAAAACTTTCTCCGTTGATGTTTTCGAACAGCTGACAGGGAAATTCCTCGTTCCCAACGAAAAGGTCAAGGTCTCCGTCGTTGTCAAAATCCAGCCACACGGCAGTTTGCGTTGGGAATGAATTTTCGGCAAGGCCGCAGTCGAAGGTCACATCGGTGAACTTCCCTGTGCCATCGTTGCGCAGCAGCGAATTGGGAATTGTGCCGACTTTGCCAAGCCACGCCCCCCTCAGCACAAGAACGTCAAGATCTCCATCGTTATCGTAATCCGCCTGCAGCAGATTCAGCCCGCCAAAAATTCCGGCAAAGTTCGCTCGTGCCGAGTCATCAATGAACTTTCCTTTATCGTTGCGAAAGTACTGCAGTTCATCGCCTTCTCCCCAGGACGATGTGATGACATCCAGATCTCCGTCGGCATCAAAATCATCAACGACGCAGCCCCCCGCGCAAGACAAGGTGTTCAGCCCCAGCCTTCCTGCGATGTTTGGAAATCGTGGGAACTCAGTTTCGGAATCAAAATGTTTCGTATCAATCCGGTATTGTTCGGGCACACCTTCCGGATACTGACCCAGTGTCATGTTCGCGATGTTCAGCAACCAGCGAGCTGTCAGATCTTCCGGGGCAACTGACAGCGTCTTCATCAGGAAGACAATGGCCTGTTCGGATCCTTCGCGGTTTGTATGAATCCCCGAATCCGAGATGGGAGCCAGACAACTTTCGCCGTTATTGCAGTTGACACAGTTTTCATTTTCCCCGAGTCGCAGCCATGAAAGTCCCAGAAACCGGTAAAGCCGACTGCGAATCTGCTGTGGTACAGCGGAGCCCCCGGCTTCACAAATCGGCAAAGCCTGACTCAGATGCTTCAAAGCTTTGCGAGTGTCTCCGAGCCACAATCGACGGTTAGCAACGCGAATGAG
The DNA here is from genome assembly GCA_020426345.1 of Planctomycetaceae bacterium. Taxonomy (GTDB): domain Bacteria; phylum Planctomycetota; class Planctomycetia; order Planctomycetales; family Planctomycetaceae; genus F1-80-MAGs062. The sequence goes on along the minus strand of JAGQQE010000026.1, from coordinate 27,731 downwards.
TCCCATAAACCTGGACTGGGGACTTGGCCGAGTCGTCGATAAGACAGCCTCTTCCGATTCGACGGATGGGGCACCAAAGAACAGATGCTCGTAAACCTTGCGAGTTCTGACGGATTTCAACATTGCCACCATTCGGCTGTGTCCGTCGACAGGCTCCGCAGATTCTTTGACTCCGACCGAACCTGGCTGCGAGACTCGCGAAATACCAGTTTCAGCGTCTGCAGGCTCGGGAACGGTCGGCGCTACAACTGAATGCATCATTCGCCAGATGCCGGTTATCAGAATTAACATGAAAATAACCGCGGAAACACTCCGGAAAGAGAAAACAGGAAATTCTCCTGTCGGACGTCGGTTCGAGGCTGATTCCGGGTTCTGGGGTAAATCTGACTCACTCATTCTACGACACAGACTTTCTTACTGGCAGCTGGTGGTCCCCAACTGCTTTCCATATGCAGTCAGGGACGCAACAGTTTGTGGTGTACTGGGTCGTCTCACGTTCAGGCGGAAACGACCACGGAGTTCCGTGCAAACTTCATCTGAAGGCAGAAGCACAAACCATCCAGACAAAGACTGGATTGCTGGACGCTCGCCACAGATTGATACGGCAGCATCCACGTCCGGGCCCGATCCGCTCAAGAAGGACCCTGTACACTCAATGGCGCTCAGCCCCCGAAGTGTCGGTGTTTTTCGATACAAATGAGAATTCGAGAGAACATTACAAACTGAGAAGTCGCATCGTGCATCCCAGGGAGCGAAACACACCGATCCGTAGAGAAAAGAATCAAAAGAAACAAAAAAAAGAATAAGGCAACCATAGGTGACAGGTCTGCAAGGAGTCAGAGAAGGAAGCCGTCGCAGGTCTGACCGGTGGTCCCGTTCCCGGACGCCCTTTCGACTCATGCGGCTTCGCATTGATAACAATAAGACGCACTGGGGTGTCGGGCCTGCCATTGGCGTTGTCGCTCCCGAGCGAAATCATCTGTTCCGACAGCACACGAGCCGGTCGATCAGCTTCCGACGGAGCTTTCTCTTCAAGCATGGTGAAGACGCTGTTGTCCCGAATGCGGCATACATAGCTGCTGCCTGTATTCACGATTCGGTTTAACAGTTCAAACTTCGCATACCCGCGATCCATCCTTTAGCGTTCACCCCAGATCGTTCAGACGCTCGCGACATTCCGCGATCCATTTTGCATCCTTCAGGCGATCTACAACCTGGGCATTCGTGACTTCCAGCGGCTGAGGGTCCTTGCCTCGCGGAGGAAACAACTTCCCCCAACGACGCAGAGTCTCTTCGTCCAGCCAGCGGTCGACGCATCATTCAGCCGCAGAACAACGTGCAACTGATTATCGAGCACCGCGTAAGCACAAACTTCGACAGCAAAAATCGAAGCCAATTCCTTCAGCCGGTTCTATATCCACATCCACTGCTTCCGATCTTGAGGCCCCCTCACCACGAAGAAACGCCTGCCGACCACAGCGAGAAATGCAGTGGTAATAAGGCGTTACCGTCGTATCCACCAGGTTTCCACGAGCCATCGTTTTCGAAGGCAAACTCAAGGCCCCGAGACACAGCCTTGCTCGACACTCTCCGTTTGGAGATACTCGGGCAGACAAAAGTGGCTGCAAACTTGGGCCTTTAATCGTCACTTAGGCCTCGCAGAAGGCCTAAGCAAAAGGAAAAGCAGAATTTCCGGATGTCCCCTTTAGCAACCGATTGGTGTTCTATCGCTGTCGTGATTTATGGCAGCTATGAATAGGTCCAAAGTTAAAATGGCTGAGACAGAATCATTCCGAGTTCGTGATCCGCAGCAGATATTGCACGAGAAAGTTGAGCAATGGCGAAGTAAGCTCCTTGATATTGGTAACCGCAACCCGCTGATCAAATGTTCCTTCAATGCGATCCGCGGCGTTTTAGAGATTCACCTTCCGGACGCCGAAACCGTCTGGAGAACATTGGCTGCAGAAGGCGAAGCCGGAGCGGTATCCATGCGCTTTCCGTGGCGGCGAGAACTGGTTCCACCGCCGCCTGACGAAGATGGCGATTTGGCACCAGGGACCGCTCGTTCGGCAGAGGGCAATTTGTTGTCCCAAACGCCAGAGTCTCTTGACGAAGCTGCCACATTTGTCGCCGATGTTGGCGATACAGCAACTTCCGACGACCGCCGGCGGATTAAGGAATGGCATCCATCGCTCGAAGAGTGCCGACGGTCTTCTCGTCTGCAAAACTTGGATTTGTTGGTCGATCTGACCGACCGCGGTCTCGATAGACGGCTGCGCACCATGGACGGCCATGCGCGACTGGCGATGTCAGAGCAGGGTGTTCATGCCTTATTCATGGTTTTCGGTTTTCTGAAGTGGTACGAATCGCCGGAAAGCAATGATGCTCGACACAGTCCGCTGATGTTAGTGCCTGTTTCCCTGTCGCGCGCTTCAACCATCGCACCTTGGGAACTGACAGAAGCTGAAGACGACGCAATAGACAATTTATGCCTGCGGCAGCGTCTGCGGCAGGATTATGGTCTGGAACTTCCCCCGCTGCCAGACATTAACGATCTTGAGGAGCCTGGAGCGAGAACAAGGTTCCTGACCGCCGTGCAGGCGGCGATTAGTAAATGCGACAGATGGGAAGTTGAAGATCGAGCCGCTCTGGGACTGTTCGCTTTCCCCAAGGTTGCCATGTGGAAGGATTTGGGTGATCACGCAAATGCTGTTGTTAATCATCCACTGTGCAAAGCCATAGCCGGCGAAGTCTCTGGCAATCCGATGATGGCGTTTGGTCCGGTCACCGAAATTCCTTCTGCAGCAGAGCTGGATGACAAGATTGCTCCTGGCGAAATCAAAGCCATTTTGGATTGCGATTCCAGCCAGATGGAAGCCATGGTGGCGGCTCGACGCGGAGTAAGTCTGGTGCTGGATGGCCCTCCGGGAACAGGAAAAAGCCAAACCATTGCCAACATGATTGCGGACGGTCTGGCGGTAGGCAAAACCATCTTGTTTGTCAGTGAAAAAGTCTCAGCGTTGCAGGTTGTAAAGCGGCGTTTAGACGAGAAGGGACTTGGTGACTTCTGTCTTGAATGTCACTCGAGCAAGGCCAATCGAAAATCGGTGTTGTTCGAACTTGAATCATGTCTAAATCTTGAAGCCGAAGTGTATAGCGATGCCCAACCGAGATTGAATGAAGCCCGCGACAACCGAAACCGACTCAACGAATATGTTCGCAGCATCCACCGGCCTCGTAGTCCGCTCGGGCTGTCTCCCTACGAATTGTTTGGCAATGTTGGCCGCCTGACTAGACTGGGAATGGCAACAAAATCTCGCTGCGAGTTACCTGACCCGGCGAAAGTGGATCGGACGACATTCGACGGATGGCTAAATCTGTTGACTCAGGCTGCGGATAACAAACTGGTTATCAGCAATTACGATCAGCATCCGTGGCGGGGCTGTCGTTTAGTGTCAAGATCGCTGGCCTTAAATGACGACCTGCAGCACCACCTGTTGGGCTTGTCTCAGGCGTTTAGATCAATCTCCGAGTGCGTGCAACCGTTAGTCGATGCAGGCTTGATCGAATGTCCGCCAGTAGTTTCTGAGATCAACCATCTGAGGAAAACTCTTCTGGACAGCCTGACGACGCCGCGTTTAGGCGCGGGGTGGATGAAATACCCGGACCGTGCCGCCACAATCGGGTTAGAATTGCAGGCTCTCGCGTCGGGGCAGCAAACGCTGAAACAAAATCTGGCGGACTATACCGAACAATTGGCGACAACCGTCGATGTTGACGGATTGCGCGACAAGCTGTTTGATGTCCATGGCTGGACAAGTCAACTCACCTCTGATTTGCCCACGGATGTTGAAGCACAACACAGTTTTCTGTCAGACCTGGCCGAAACTCTGCAACGATTGTCTCTTAGTGCCGAGGAAACTCAAACCCACCTGCCGCCGGTCATCAAGTTACTGCAGATTCCACTCAGGGAAGATTTGCCGGTCGCTGCGATCAGGCTGGTAGTTCAGATCGCAGAATGCATTGTCGAATCTGGAACAATGCAGCCAGCATGGCTGGATCGGAACAACTGGAATCAATTGAAACAGGCGGCCGAACGTTCACTTGTTGAATTGGATTCTCTGACTGCCCTTGAAGCTGAACTGCAGACGCGGGTTGCGTTGGGGCGATTGCCGGAACTGAATATCAGCAAAGACTCTCTTACATCCCTGCACAATAGCTGGACCATTATTGCGAACCTCATCCCGGATGACACAGACGATGCGTTGGGCAAGTTTCTAACTGTTATCGACAGCGCACTTAAGACTGCGCAGGATGCCGCGCTGGCAGCAGATGCCATCCGAATCGGACTGGGACTGTCGTCGGATGAGTCAATGACGATGCAGCAAAGCACGCAGTTGCTCAGCGCGCTTCCGGATGTGTTAAATGCGCAGTACATTCACCTGGCATGGAAAGAAGCGACGACACGAAGTCGATTGATGAAAAGCTGCCAGGCGGCAATCGACGACCTTTCAGACGCTCAGCAGATTGAAGAACGTCTTTCTGATCGGCTGTCTCACAGGGCTTTTAGTGAATCTGCCGGTGAACTTGCCGCTCAGGCTTCGCAGTTTTCTTCACCATGGAAACGTCTGTTCGGTGGTTTCGGCCAGTACAGAAAAGCGGTGGCCGATCTTTATCGCACAGCGGTGCCAGACAAGACAAGTCTGCTTCAGGACATGGAGCTGCTTTGCAAATATCATCGACGTTTGAACGATGTTCGGACGATGCTGCGACAGCACGAAAACACCCTGCCGCCGGCCAGAGACTTTCAAGACGCAGAAGCATGGCGACAGCTGATGCTGGGAATCAATGCGACCGAAAGTCTGGTCAATCGAATGGGGGACTGGGTCAAGGGAGATGCTGTTTGCACCAACCTTGACACGCGATTACTTCAGGCTGAGGGACGGAAGCTGGACATTTCTTTCAGACTTTTGTCGCAACATCTCTTGGGTCTCGGCAGCAACCGGCAATGGGACCAGACGCCGGTGGAAACTGTGATTGCAGATCTTGAAGCGCTGCGAACTGCGACCGTCGGATGTCGTCAGGCACTCGCGAAGGCGTCGGTTGTATTTCACGGCTTTCCGCCCGGAATCAAGGAGTTGCTGCAGATCGCAGACAAGGCCATTCGCCGAGAGACACTTTCGCAGGGATTGCACAAAACTTTTGAAGACCATTCGGATTGGATGCCGGCTGGCAGCACGGCAACTCAAGAATCCACATGGCGAAAGATTCTTGCCGGTGTTCGCGGAGCGGAACATCTCGCGAAGTTCTTTAGAAACTCCGATTCTCTGCGTCATGTACTTTGTACGGCCGGACAAATCGATGCGTTTGCACTTTCGGAAGCTGCGGCCACGCTGAAAAACTGCCTGCAAAAACTGATTGGCCACGTTTGCAAATGCGAACAACACCTCAACCTATGCAGGCCCAATGAAGCAGATTCCACCAGTGCACGCAAAATGGTGTCTGAATTGAAGCTAACCAGCAGTTCAGCTGCCAGAGCATTTGCAGCCAGAGCAGAGGGACTGCAGGAATTGCAGTCATATCTTAGAAGAAGAATCTCAATTGATGATGCTCGGCTTGAGGCCGATTTACAGTTGATTCGACAACTACAAGAGGTCAATAGGAAGCAAACTTCTCATCTGAGCATCCTGCGCGATTTTGGAATCGATGATGTGTCGATTGTCGATAAGGAATCGCTCAACTGGCTGCTGCAGGTATCACGGGAAGATCGCGTGACACCGCTTATCAAGGCTATGACTTCGCAGGATGAAATTCGGCAGCAGGTGACCAGGGCCGTTCAGCAAATCAATAGCGATCTTGCCGGAGAATTCAAAGCTTCATGGAAGTTTCTGATGTCGTTATTTGAACTGGATACTGACGTATCGGTTGGGATTACCATCCGAAATGCTGAATTCAGTGAACTGGCACAGTGGTTTGATCTGCTTCGACAGCAGACTACAGGTATTGATGACTGGATGAAGTTCTCCCGATGGAAACGCGACATGCGTCAGGCAGGATTCGGTGCAATCGTTGACGAGTTATTAAGTGGTCGATTTGAACCGGACGAGGTCTGCGATGTGGTTGCTGTCCGGTTCTATCGAAAACTGTTCGATGTCTTGTGCGCCACGGACAAGACACTGGCTGAATTTGAAGTAGAAGTACATGAACGCATTCGAGAACGGTTTTGCTATTTGGACGTGTGGGAAGTAAAAGCAGCGGCGACGCGTATCCGGCAATTTCAATTAGGGCGAAGCGACAGGCCGCGCAGCGGCTTTGCTGCCGCCGCCAGCAGCGAACTTGGAATTCTGCAGAAGGAGATTGCAAAAAAACGGAAGCATCTGCCGCTGCGGAAATTATTCGCATCCATCCCGGATGTTTTGCAGCGGTTGAAACCATGCATCATGATGAGTCCCTTGTCAGTCAGTACTTTTCTTGAGTCGGACAAGATCCGTTTTGATATGGTCATTTTTGACGAAGCGTCTCAGGTTTTTCCATGGGATGCGATCGGTGCAATTTACCGAGGATCGCAAATCGTGGTTGCTGGGGACGAAAAGCAACTGCCGCCAACGAACTTCTTCAGTAGAGTCGATGCCGAAACCGACGAAGAAGATGATATCGGTGATTTTGAAAGTATTCTCTCACTTTGCCGATCCATCAACATGCCCGCTAAGCGGCTGCGCTGGCACTATCGTTCGCGTCGTGAACCTCTGATCGCGTTTTCCAATCGGCACTTTTACGACGGTGACCTCGTAACATTTCCCAGTGTTAAAGACGCTGTGGGAGATGCCGTCCGATGGGAATATGTGCCAGATGGAAGATGGGTTGATCGTAAGAATCTGAAGGAGGCCGAACGCGTTGTTGATCTGGTCATTGACCACTTTCGAAATCACTCGGACAGATCACTGGGAGTGATAGCGTTTAACCAAACGCAGCAGCGCGCGATTGAGGACCTCATTTATGATCGGCGACGCAGTGATTCTCGTATTGACGCGTTGCTGAGCGGACGGTTGCCTGATCCGCTGTTTATCAAGAATCTGGAAACAGTACAGGGAGATGAACGTGACGTCATACTGTTGACGATGGGTTACGGCTTTAATGACGCCGGTCGTTTCCTTAAGAACTTTGGCCCTCTCACAAAGTCCGGCGGCGAGCGACGGTTGAATGTTGCCGTCACTCGGGCGCGGGAAGAAGTCGTCTTTGTAACCTCTGTGCGCGCCGCTGATATGGATATTTCAGCATCCAACAGCGTCGGTACTCATCTGTTGAAGAAGTATCTTGAATATGCTGAGCGTGGCCCCGTCGCTCTTGCTGATTCTGTCGACTCATCTGCATCAGAGGCGGAATCTCCATTTGAGGAGGAAGTTGCGGTCGCTTTAAGGCATCAGGGGTTGGATGTCGTGCCTCAGGTCGGGTGCGGCGGGTTCCGAATTGATTTGGCATTGAAGCATTCCGAACATCCAGGCAAGTTTTGCCTGGGAATTGAATGCGATGGCGCCAGCTATCACTCATCCAACACAGCGCGTGATCGTGACCGCATTCGACAAAGCGTTTTGGAATCGCTGGGATGGCGCATTGTTCGAATTTGGTCGACCGACTGGGTACGAGATCCGGATCGGCAGATTCAGAAGATCGTCGCGGCATATAAATCAGCGATTAGTTCTTCAGGTGACGAGGTCGCACAACTGCCTGAGCCAATCGATGAGGATGAAGGCCTGGAGCCTACATTCGTGCAGACTGAACAGCAGAAGGTTCCGTCATTTGCAGCAATCACTGATGTTCCCGATCAACAAATCTTTCTGACAGCTGCTGCCGTTCTGGGGCAGGCTGGATCAACGGAATTGGATGATCTGGTCAAACTGATCGCTCGTGAACTTGGATTTCGAAGAGTGGGGCCAAGAATTCGAGAACGGATCGAGAGTCATTTAGCTCAGGAACTGAACTCAGGGCGATTGGTACTTCATGGAGACAGAGTCTCTCTGAGCGAGCAGTACAAGGCGTCGAACGATGCCTGTGATGTAACCCAAGTTGGCTTGATGCCACTGTCCGCCGGGCAGATCGCTTCGGATGAAAGCGATTGCGTCCAGGACTGTAAGGCAATCGTGGACGCATTGCGAGCCGCGGGCGGAGTTGCCTCTCGTCCCCAGTTAAAACGGACATTGGATTGGGATGAAGACCGGCTAAAAGACCGGCTTCAGATATTGCAGGATGCGCGTGCCATTCGACAAGATCGTGTGGGTTTGCGCGTGATACTATCGGAGCATCCTAAGGCAGCAAAAGGCTAACAGCAAACCCTAGGCTGGCCCCCAGTCCTATTGGCTGCAAAGGGTGGAAGAATCGCCCGCGCTAGGCAATTCAGGCGAAGGCTATTCCGATAGAACTGCAGGCAGGCCATGGGGAAAAAACATGGCGACAAACGCTGTCACCTGCAATTCCGGAGTTACTACCAAATGTTGTGTTCGCTGAGAATCTCTCAGGCGACGACTTCGGTATGAGATGTAGGGGTTTTGGTGGTCGTTGAGTTGTGATTGTTGATGGAGTGTTCGCTGACACCGTCGATGAAGCGGATACCTCTGATGAGTTCGGGGATGTGCTGGTGACCTCGCAGTTTTCGCCAGCCCTTCTCGGCACATTGAGCCAGCTTGAAGATCATCACCAATGAAGCTTTTGCACTCCCGTTGTTCTTTGTCTTGCGATGACGAAGACGGATCGTTGCGAAGGTGCTTTCGATCGGATTCGTGGTTCGAATATGACACCAGTTCTCTGCCGGGAAGTCGTAGAATGTCAGCAGCACATCACGATCTTTTCGAAGACAATCGACCGCCGATGAGTGCTTGGCTTCGAACGTGTTGAACAACAAATCGAAGGCGATGTTGGCTTCGCCCTTTGTCGGTGCATCCCAGATCGAATGCAGCATTCTCTTTGCCTGAGGCTGTACGGACTTCGGAAGTTTGTCGAGTACGTTCGCCGTCTTGTGAACCGTGCAACGCTGAGTGCGAGTCGTCGGAAAAACCTGATCAAGAGCCTTCCAGAATCCAATCGCACCATCGCCAATCGCGAGCAGTGGATCATGTCGCAGGCCGCGTGCTTTCAGAGTTAACAACAACTCCTTCCATGCAATATCGCTCTCACGCACGCCAGCAACCACGGCGAGCAATTCCTTTGTTCCATCGGCTGTTGCTCCCATCAGCACCAGCAAACACTGGCGATTTTCATCGGCACTGCGACCATCGTTCTCATTGAATCGAATGTTGCTGTAGATGCCATCGGCCCAGATGTAGACGTATCGTTTGTCCTTCAATGATCGCTTCGACCACTCGTCGTATTCTGCTTCCCAAACCGACTTCAATCGCGTAACGGTCGATGCTGAAAAGCCTTCGATGTCCTTGCCCAGCAATGCCTGGAGTGCCTCCGGAAAATCATTCGTGCTGATGCCTTTGAGGTACAGCCACGGAACAAGTTCCTCCATCGGTTTCGTCTTTCGCAGATACTTCGGAAGGATCGATGACACGAAGACTTCGCGATCTGCAACCGGTCGTTTGTCACGCACTCGCGGCTGCCGAACGGAGACAGGTCCAAGGCCCGTGATGACGTCACGCTCAGGCAGCGACCCGTTGCGAACAACCAGCTTCCGACCTGCTTCGTCAACGAGCCCAGACTTCGCGAGCAGGTAATCGTCGACCTCGTTCTGGATGGCAGCCTGAAGCATCTTCTGAGCTCCATCACGAAGGATCATGCTGAGCTGTCTGCTGAGCAACAATCGGTGTCTCATTCTCAACTTCAACTGAGCTGCTGACTGTCTCTGAACCAGATTTCTGAGTAGCAGTTTCTTCCAAATGTCCTCGAAGCCTTCGATAACTTTGAATGCTTGGGCACACGCCTGCAAATCACAGCAATGCCAAAATGTCTCCGAACTGCACTTCAACGAGTAGATTTAGTACGACGAGTTGACACCCCAAACTCCCAGGAAACTGGATTCACAAGTCTTAATTGTTGCAACGCCGATGTGCGTTTACCTTGACGCGACCTTTCGTGCTCTCTCGTTCTTGTCACCACGAACGCGGCAGTGGTGGCGAAATCTGCCGGTCCATTGCCGGCCATGGACACTCAAATCTCTGCCGGTCTGCATCGAAGCGAAAAACGAATATCGTGTCACTCCTATGCAGCACGACTGCATAAAGAACGTGTCGACCTTGACGAATATCTGCGTCAATTTGGTTCCGGGTTAGCAAATTTGGACTGTTCAGGAGGAGACATTGAAGCTTTCGTGCTCTCTCCAGAACTATCGTCGATATACAAACTGTCCACCGGCCGTAGCGGGCATCTGCAATGGAAGGATCCCAAGGTGCATTACTCTCTTCGAATCAAGCACGCACTGATTTCGGCGTTGATCACGTTGCCGTGCAATATGATTTCGGCTGATGATTTTCCAACATCTTTGTTGAGGGCTCAGGCAGTTGGTTTTCACTCCGTCGAGTCTGGTGAACCACCGTGTACTGATCCAGTTTCGCCCGGGTGCACGAGTATCACAAATATCTTTGATACTTTCGAAAGTATCGACTCATTATCGGACAAAGCGACACAGCCAAATTTCGCAAATGATGATTGCGGTTGGGTGAGCGATCTTACCTTCTTCGGAGGCATTGATGGGTCCAAGCAACCACAGGACTATGGCGTCAATGCGAATCTGGGACTCCAGGGAAATGTGAATGCGAGCATTGCTCTCGACGAAGAATCAGGGCTTGGGCTACAGATCGGAACTGGGATCGTGGCATCGCAGAATGCCGTTCGTGTTTATGAGCTCTTGGGGGAGGCGACAAGTCGAACACAGTCTTACACGACGATCGGGCTGTTTCAGCGAACCGATTCCGGGTTTCTCTGGGCCGTCGCGCACGATTTCATGATCGAACAATCATATGACCGTTTCCTGTTGTCGCAGTGGCGTGGTCGTGTGGGCTTCGATTTTGATGACCGAAATCAGTTTGGCATCACGACACAACTGCGCGCCAGGACCGACTCAGGAACCTTCGGCGGAGGGCCAGTATCGCTTCGGACGTTTAACCAGAGTTCGCTCTATTGGAGACATGTCTGGAATTCTTCCGCACAAACCACAATTTGGATAGGACTCGCCGACGGCCACGGCGAAAACAATGCCGTCACTGGACCTTCTGTTTCCAAGTCAACAGTACCGCTATTTGGTGCCGATTTTCTGAGCCCGTTGAACGATCATTTGGCCTTGTATGGTGAAACGAACCTGGTCATGCCGGCTGACACAGGAACGGTCGATGCCTTTCTTGGGTTTCAGTGGTTCCCCCGCGGCGGTGCAAAGTTTGCTCGACGAACGCGACTTGCACCAGTGTTCTCGGTGGCTGCTCCGACAACGTTTTCAGTGGATTTGAGATAGTTCGTGGAAGTTGCGAAAACGATCGTTCTGAGCTCAGTGACGATAAGTTCGTGCAGAATCTGACTCAACTGATTCTGAAAGGCTGTGGCCTGCCAAACGCGAATCCCTGATGAAAATCGAATCCAATCGTATCACATGCCTGAATCGATTCTGCCGTTTCCAGGCCCTCAGCCAGTGTCTTGATTCCCAATGAATTCGCAGTTTCGTGCAGAGTACGCACGAGATTTTCATGCAGCGCTCCGGGCGTTCCCAGATCCTTCACAAGTGATCGATCGAACTTCAGATAGTCCGGAAGAATCTGCGCCAGCTCCAGCAGTCGCGACTGCCCAGCGCCGAAGTCGTCAAACGCGAGCTGAATTCCGAGGTCACGCAGCGCCGCCGCGAACTTACTGAGAGTCTTCGTCTCCTGCATAGCTTCCTCATGGATCTCCAGAACCAGCTGTCGGTTATTTGTGAGGTCTCTCAGATCCTTCATAGAACGAATCAGTTCCTCACCCAGAACTTCATTCGGTTCGGTGTTGAGAAATAGTGCTCCGGGAACGCCAGCCTCTTCTATGGCTCGCACAGCCTCTGAACGGCAATTCTGACTCAGTCGGGTGCTCAGTCCCAGACGAGTTGCGGCTCGAAATAGTTCCAACGGCGATTCCAGTCCGGAAACATCAGTGCGTACCAATGCTTCATAGCCAAATATTTCCCGATCGGGTCCAGTCACAATTGGCTGAAAATAGACCTTCATACGACCTTCGTTGAGTACTTCGTTCAGACGCGAGATCAACCAGCTTTGTTCCGGTTGCTGTGCAACGCATGTGAATTCGGCAGCCTGCGAAACCTCTCGCGCCAGCCGCATTTCGATATCAGCGAACTGAATCAAATCATTGACGCCAACGGGTGTCGGTACCGAAATTCGCCCGCCGTTAACAAAGGTCCCGTTCGTGCTGCTGAGATCCTGGACGATCACGGCGGCTGGATTGTGCAGAATTTTTGCGTGTCTTTTGGAAACACTGCGAGAAGCAATCTGCAGATCACAGGCTGCATCCCGACCAATGCAGAAAGGAAATTGATGCATGGCAATCCGCGAAATCCCCGTCTGGTTTGGCAGGCAACCTTCCAGAAGCCAATGTGTTTCAATCAGAGGCGCTGTGTTCGCGGTCGGAGGAGGGTTCATTGTCGTCGTCATGCTTGTGCCTCCGATCCAGACTTCAGCGGTGTAGCATCAAATTGCAGTGTAGTATCGTTTTGAAGAGTATCGATTGAATGAAGTTCGGCGGTTGCTGGGCCTGCAGTTCTTACGCGATCATCGCCGGGTGAACTGTCGCAGATCTCAAAAATTCGGCCCACGCCGTTCGTTGAAACGGGCCTCAGGCTCTTCTGCGCTTCCGTCAACTGAGTGTTGCAGTCCTCGTCACTGGCGAGATCCTGTGACACAATCAGTAGATGTCGTTCGGATGTGTTGAGCATCGCGGATGCGACAGCGATTGATCTTCCGAAATAGTCGAGTTTACCGTTGAGGCTCGTCGACATCGTGACTCCGCGATGAATCGCTACCTGAATTCGCGTGCCAGCCTTCGAGTGCGATTCCATATTGTGTTGATTCAGCGTCAGTCCAGCCTGAATCGCTTGTCTTGCCGTCGGAAAGGATGCCAACAATCGGTCGTCTTGCTCTTTGATCAGCTTGCCCTCGTAAGATTCGATGGTTACCTGGAAGGCCTGAATTTCACGAGCCATTTCGTCGACAGTGGCGGAATCACCAAGGTCTGCGAACAGATCCAGCACGTTTGTTATGCGTAACGCCAGCAGCGTAGACGTTGCCACGCTGGATATTCGTTCGCGTGTGATCGTCTCCGACGGAAACAGTTGCTGAAACACAGGAAGCTTGAGGGCCTCAGTCGCTGTGACCACATCGGCGCGAGACGTCGTGCGTTCGAGCCTTACAAGCAGAGGGTGCTGGTATTCATTCACCAGTGTGATCAATTGACGTCCGGCATGGACGCAAGCCGGTCGTCTTTTTGATTGTCCTGGTGACAATGGAATCAGCAGTCGATTTGTGCCGGAAGTTGTTTCTGCGACGATGCCAATCGTATACGGCAGCTGAGTTCCGCGAAGAATATAGGATCCTCGATCAAGGTTGAGGTCCAGCTCAAATTTCTCTCCGACCTCGATTTGAATCTGTGCGATCACGTGCGGCGCATGCTCTGGACCACCGATGCAATACGTCTTCAGATCGGCCTGTCGAATTTCCGGATGAATACGGAAAATCATTTCTACCGAACTTGAAAAATCGACATCAAAGTTATGTTCACAGGCTTCGCAATTTGCGTGGCGATCGATTTCACAAAGAGTGTCTTTCACTGCAGCGGCAACGCGACACGTCGGACACAGGATATCCCAATGCAGCTCAAGGAGCCCAGCATGACATGCGGCCAGACAGATATTCGTTAGTTGGTCTGGGGCAACTCCCAATTGGCGGGCCATCGCGCGAGGTCGAATGCGGGCGAGATCCTGTGGCGAACCTTCGGCCAATACGTCCAGGAACTTGTCGAGGCTGCTTTGATCAGTGATGTCGCCAGAAAGTCGCTCTCGATATGATTCGAGCTTTTTCCGAACCGATGCTGCTGGCGGTGCGACGCTGACAAATGGATCTGTGATCGTTGAACCGGACAGTCGCCCGCAGACAACATTGTCGATTCGCCGATAGACGCGATCCAGGGGCTTTTGGCCCTTGATGTTGACTTCTATGTGAGCAATCAGCCGTCCCATCAGCCCCCGCGCGGCTATTCGAACATTGTGCCGCAGCAAGCTGCCACCACCGGCGCGAGGTGTCAACTCAACGGTACTAACAAACCATTGAAAAGGACCGTTTTCAAATTCACGCAGAATGCTGAATCGTCGTCCTTCAATCCATTCGAAGGGATGTTCTTCCCAGCTCAGACGAGTCCAGCCGAGTTTGAAGGATCCGATTCTATGCTTGTTGCCAGCTTCATCGCGACGTGTCATGTATTCCACCGGGGGAAGCCCAACCGCAGCGTTGACTCGTTCCGTATTGGAAATGTGCGGCCAAAGATCTTTGGGATCTCCGTCGAGTTGCCATTCCCAATTGGCTTCAAACACCTTCCCTGTTGTGACCGGGAGATGCGGATGAACTTCAGCCGAATGAACTTCGCCCTGCAGGAGAGAGTCCAGATCCTGCAGAAAATGTGCGGCATCAGCATACCGAGCTTCTGGGCTCTTCTGGAGAGTCTTCAACACGATCGCCGCGACGCCATCGCCGATTTCCGGCGCAATTTTCCGAGGGTCAGGGGCCGGATCGAAACAATGCATTGTGATCAGGCGGATTGGATCATCAGCGAGAAATGGCGGTCTTCCTGTAAGCAGTTCAAACAGGGTCGCTCCAAGCGAATAGATGTCTGCAGCGGGAGTAATCCCCCCTTTGTCGGTACATTGCTCAGGCGAAATATAGTACGGCGTTCCCAGCATCATTCCGGTGCGGGTGAGTTCCATTGATGCGCCCTGATCAACGTGTCGCGCCAGACCGAAGTCTGTGAGCTTCGCCGTCAGAGGTTGGCTGTCGAGTACAGCATTCATGACCGCGTCGTCGCGCGATTCACCATCGGCACTGATTGCAGACAAAAGAATATTCGCGGGTTTAATATCACGATGCACGATACCGATACTGTGTGCGACCGCGAGGGCGTTCGCCACGTCTGCAATGATTTCCAATGCCACACGTTCTGGAATTGGCATGTGTCTCTGCAAAACCGCTTTTAGATCAGTTCCCTCCACCACCTCCATCACGATAAATCGTGTGTCTCCAAAAACACCAGAATCAAGCAGGTTTGCCACGTTCGGATGCTGTACTTCGGAAAGCATCCGCATTTCTTTTTGAAACCGCTGAACGGCCTGCTGATCCAGATTGAATTCCGCTGGCAGAACTTTGATCGCTACCTTGCGACAATCAAGTGTATCTTCGGCAAGGTACACGGCTCCCATTCCGCCCTGGCCGAGTTTCTTCAGTGGACGATAACGATCTCCGAGATTCGGAAGCGGAGCGATATTCCGTGCGGCAGGTGATTCGTTGTGATTTGCGTTCCTGGCATCCGTTGGCTGTATCTTAACCAACTCATCGCAGCTGGTAGCGTAAGTTGCATCAACGATATCCGGGACTGCAGGCAGCACATTCGTTTCATCGTTTTTGGCGAATGGAAGCATAATGTGGCGACTCGAATTCCGGGGTAAATCAATACGTCCTGAACGGAACAATGGTTTGATGGAAAACACTACCTCACGAAATGCACACCGGTAGCGCAGTCTTCCGAACGCCTTCCAGCCAGCTACTGAAATCAATAACGCAACGATCTTACGTAGTAC
Source organism: Planctomycetaceae bacterium (assembly GCA_020426345.1). Lineage (GTDB taxonomy): Bacteria > Planctomycetota > Planctomycetia > Planctomycetales > Planctomycetaceae > F1-80-MAGs062. The sequence goes on along the minus strand of JAGQQE010000026.1, from coordinate 11,926 downwards.
TCGCAATGATTCGGTTGACTTGAAAGTCTTCGACGCACCTATGGAAAAGCGGTTCATCCTGCGAATGGATTTCAGTTCGCTGGCATTGGAATGCCGCAGAACCAGGTATTTTCAATTCTTGCGCCTTGGTTCCTGGGTCCCGATTGCTTCGGAAAAATCGGCAAATGCGATATCTTTCCTTCAATCCATACGTTGATCAGGCGTTGTCACAAAAATTATTTCAATAACGCCTGACGAAATATAAGACGTCAGATCGCTATCGATTGTGGGCATTCAAGTCGTCTGGCTATTTATCTGCGATAGCCTGCTGGCGGTTCACGACCTACTAACTTGGAGTCGACTCGGCCTTTGCGACCTCGCCATTTCGCACCATGACGTTGGCAAGTCCGGGTTTGACCAGATCGGTGTTGTTCAGAATATCGAGGCCCAGGAACGGCGACGCTCCACTGAAAGATCTTCGATTGTACGGGCGAGCTTCGTTTGATGCTGAGACCAGTCATGCGGAGAATCGCCGATCGGGAGCCCGGACCCAATTCGCGATTAGAATCCGGAGACTCCCTGCTAGTTTGGCAATCTGGTCTCGCGATTAATGGCCAAAACGCGAGGAGCAGAAAAGGGTTCAGGACTCTTTGATTGGCCGTGCCCTTGGCCGAGTTGTGGTTTCGAGACCAGGGCGAACAGCACTGCTTCTTGTCCATTGACCATCGCCAAACGGCAGGCCGCGGTTCACACTGATGCGAAGTGCGTTCAACTCTGCCTCTGTCTTGACCTTGTTCACCCATGAACGCCAGATTCGCGGCAACGGGGGATCATCGGGAATCGCCAGCCATCGGCGTTCGTCTGCAGGTCCTCGGCGAGCATAATCGGAACCCCATTGCCATTCTTCGGCCAGGTTGGCTCGCACAGGATTGCGTTCGACGTGTCTCATGACCGTCGGCAGGTGCTGGCAGGATGCCAGACGCAACGCAAACAAAGAGACCTGCCCCCTTTGGGTTTCCCCGTTGGTTCCCCCTCGCAGTTTTTCAGATGCGAAGGGAAATTTGGCATTTTCTCTTGTGTAGTTACTGTACTGGTATTACTAATACAGTTGATGTTCAGTCAGAGAGGACAGTGTTGTGGACGTGCAGGTTGATGTTTCCAGTCGAGTCCCGATCTATCGCCAGGTATGCGATCAGATTCGGCTGGCCATCGCGCTGGGGAAATTGGAGCCAAACGACAGGTTACCTTCGGTTCGGGAATTGTCGCGACAGATTGTCGTCAATCCCAATACCGTCGCGCGTGTTTACACTGAGCTTGAACGAGAAGGCGTCCTGAATACGCGGCCGGGGCTTGGCGTGTTTGTTGCCGAAACTCGCAGTGATCTCACAAGAAAAGCGCGGCGCGAGAAGCTGACAGAGCAGCTGAATATATTTCTTTCCGGCGCGGTGCATCTGGGTTTGACTCAGGATGAAGTGCGCAGGGCATTTGAGGAACAGATGAAAAAATTTCAATGGAAAGGGTAGGTGATGTCGCCTTCCGACTATGCAGTTTTCACCGACCATTTGACGCGATCTTACGACGGTCAACGAGTGGTCGACAATCTGAATCTGGCAATTCCGCGAGGCACTGTTTACGGGTTGCTCGGCCGCAATGGTGCCGGTAAATCGACGACGATCAGGATGCTCACAGGGATGGTGCAGCCGGACTCTGGTAATGCGTGGCTGCTTGGTGAAAACGTGGCTGGCATGAAGCCGCAGCACCGGGAAAAGGTGGGTTATATTGCAGAAAACCACCCGCTCTATGGCTGGATGACAGTTCGTGAGTGTGTGGCGTTTGCTCGCAGCTTTCAGACTCGGTGGAATCGCTCACTGGTCGAGATGATTCTGGATCACTTCGAAGTGCCACAGCGAAGAAAACTGAGTCAACTGTCGAATGGTCAGCGGGCACAGGTGTCACTGGCCATTGCTTTGGCTCCGGAACCTGAATTGCTGATTCTTGATGACCCGACACTCGGGCTTGACACTGTTGTGCGTCGTGATTTTCTGGAATCAATGATTGAGGTGATCCATGAAAGCGGCCGTACGATTGTGCTGAGTTCTCACATTCTCATGGACATTGATCGTATTGCCGATCGAGTTGGAATCATGGTCAAAGGACGGCTGGTCGTCGATTGCCCGACGGATCATTTCCGCAGCAATGTCCAGCGCGTCATGGCCTCGTTCAGCGGTGATACGCCAGACTGCTCAGGTTTACCGGGTGTCATCAATGCGCGTGTGACTCGTGGGCAACTTGAATTGATCGTTGTCGGTTTCAGTGGAGAGCTGGAACAGGCTTTGTTTTCATTGAGCATAAACAATGTCGATGTTCAGGAACTGAACCTGGAAGATGCGTTCATTGAGTTCACTCGTGGTTCACGACGTAGTCTGCCTCCATTTTCGCTGGAGCCTGTCTATGCATAAAAGCTTGATTTACAAAGAACTGCGGCAATGCTGGTTTCTGGGAGCGTTGACTCTTTTGGCCTGCATGGGTTTTACCTGGTGGGAAACATTAACGACGTCTGAATATGACGTACCTCCGCAACCTTTCATCGTCAACGCCAGATTCTGGAGTGTCCAGATGTCTCTGGATGTTCTGTCGGCCAATTTTCTTCTGTGCAGCGGTCTGCTTGCGATTGCTCTGGGGCTTGTGCAGTCTGCCTGGGAGCAGGTTGGCGGTACCTGGTATTTCCTGATGCATCGCCCCATCCGACGCGGATCAGTTCTTACCTCAAAATTGATTGCTGGACTGACGTTGTGGGCAGTCTGTTCATTTATTCCTTTGGCACTTTACATTGCCTGGGCGGTAACCCCCGGCACTCATCCCAGCCCGTTTGCATGGTGGATGGTTTCTCCTGTTTTGCGGACGTGGTTCAGCATCCCAATGCTATATCTGGCCGCGTTTCAGTCTGGACTGTTGCCGAATCGGTGGCATGGGACGCGGTTATTGCCATGCGTCGCAATCGGCGGCTTATGCTTTGCAATGCAGTTCCTTCCAGCCTGGTGGCTGACCGGATTTCCAGTGGTGTGTGTTGTTACCGGGATGCAGCTGCAAGCCCTTTATCAAACATTCGCGGTAAAGGATTTTTAGTTCCCGGAGTTCTCAATTGAAGTCCTTGTCCACCCGCTCCGTCGCCGAGAAACCATCCCAATTGATCGAGCTTTCTGCTGTGAGTTGAACGCGTGAATGTTCGAGCCTCCTCCCGGAAAACGTTAAAGCCAGCGGTGTTTTCATGATGAACTCTCGAAATCTGAAGCAAGAATCTCTGTTGACTTCGCTGTCGATTGCGGCGGGAATCACAGGCGGGTCGATCCTGCTCTGGATTGCCATGAACGACATACTGACGACGACATTCGTTACGTTTTTTCGGCGAGACTATGAATTTCGCAACATGTACTACAGTCTCAGTGAAGATGGCGAAGACTTCTTCATTAGTCGCGCGGGACGCAATGGAAATCTGCCATTCAACGAACGATTTGATCTGAATGGAAACAGGTTGCCCGAGGAAAAGAGTGTCTCCGGGGCTGATGCCCCTCCAGTTCCTGGACGTCATGTCACAATACAGATTCAGGGATCCTCAGAAGCTGCTGGGATGATGCCGGCTTCGCGCACTATAAGAATTGTCGATGATCAATCAGGTCACATGTCCTGGTACGCGGTTCGAGAGCCGGGCTTTGACGATCGGTGCTGGCTGGAATGTTACAATCTCACCGACGGTCGGCGGGCGTTCTGTATTGGCACAAATGGCAAGCAGAGTGCTATTCCTTCTTTGGAGCATCGATTCCAGATTCCCCCGGATCGTTTTTTTCACAAGTGGGGATGGAGTCACTTCGCCAATGACGGAGAAGTCTACAGGCACGACGAATATTCGATGGATCCGTTTCTGTTCATTGCCGACCAGGAGTATGTATATCGCGTGGATGTCGAAACCGCCGACGTCGTTTCACTCTTTAAATCTCCGCGTGAAATCATTTCGCTGACAAATGCGAAAGTCACAGATCATGCAACGGGTGCGACTTTATCAAGTGAGTTTGCGCCAGAGAAGAATCTGATCGTGATCCGAACTCGGGAGAAATTATTCTTCCATGCAGCGAATGGCCAATTGCTGTATTCCATGTCGATGCAATACGTGGAGCCAGCGGCGTTTGTACAGCTCTATGACTTTACGGAAGAGGGAAAGTCACCTCGGCGATATCTGCAGGCATCGACCTATGAACAGATTGCTGACATATCAGACGTCACAACCAGAGTCTGGAAATTGAACGATGGCTATGCGTTCGAATCCGATAAGCCACTGTACGATCTTCGTTGGGTGAATCACGGGGTGGGATTGTCATTGAACGAACGCTGTTTGGCCGTTGGACTTGCAATTCCTGCTCCCGTGTTGCTTGTCGGCGCGGCAGTGATTCGGCCAAATGGAGTAATCTCGGCACCCTATCAAACTTCTCCGGCTGCCGCTGGTGTTGCCGCAATACTGACAGTGCTGTCGTGGTTTCTTTTTCGACGACATTCGTCTCGGAATCGAATCTCGCAACGTAACGTGTGGCTGGCGTTTGTGCTGTTGTTTGGGCTGTTTGGGTATCTCGGCTACCGGTGTTGTCGAAAGTGGGGTCTCCGAGAAACTGCCGGTTCATCGCACGCCGGGGGCGATGCAGACGCGGTGCTGATTGCGCGTTTGAGTTCGAAGCTGGTTGTCCCCGCGTCGCTGGGCACGTCTGAATCGCTCGGAACAGCAGTTGACTGAGCTCGAAGGACAATTCGTCCACGTCGGCTGTTTGCGTGACGCGTCCACCATTCGCGCACGCAGTCCGGCATTTCTGACTGACTGGCGGGCGAATTGATTTCAATCAGAACGTCGGGGTAGATCACGTGAGTCGAAAGTTCAATTTCACCATTCGGACCTGCAAACCGGATTGTGCCGCTTTGTCGTTCGTGTTTAATCGAAATGTCCATTCCGGCGAGAATCATGAATCGCGAGATCAGAGCGCTCAGAAGTCGTGCTGGCGGTGCGTCCCGCAGAACCAGTTTCCCGCCGATCACATAGAACACCTGGACGATCGACGGGTTCCCTGAAATCATGACGTGGGACGCCTTCTTCTTCACGGCTTCATTCAACAGAAGTTCGACCAGCCTCACGATCGGAGCTGAACCAATATTGGAAGGATCCGGCTGTCGGCGAGCACGCCGCATCAACGGAGTTGCCCGCGATGGCTGTGGGGGAAAAGCGGCTGAAGCGGCAAAGGGAACAGGAGCCTGCTCCATGCAGATTTCCTCACCAGCCAGAAGGTCCTCGGTCTCTTCGAACGGCCCGGCATCGCCGCCCTCAGGATCGAATGCCGAGCCAGTGCTGAAATCGATCTGCGTTTCTGTGAATTCACAGATCATCGAATCTACGGACTCGGTTTCAGCCGTTCCGTAGTGTCTGGCCACAGCCGCATCGATATCGGTTCCTGTTGCGGCAACGAACCTGACATCACAACCCAGAACAAAACGAATCTTGTCCTGGAGATCTAAATCTGTTGGATCTGCAACTGCGACGGTCACCAGACTCGCAGAAGCATCTGTCGGAATCATTCTGTTTTCGCGAGCCAGAGATTCGGGCAATCGCGAAATCACCTCGTTCGCAATCTGAGCCCCTTCAAGATCGACGATGTCTGTGCCACTGATCTCGGCCAGCACATTCATCAGATCCTGGTCACCTGCATAGCCAAGACGATACAGGCTCTGCGACGGAGAAATTCCAAGATGCCCTGCCATTTCAACGGCTTCCAGCATCTGATCGGCGGAAACGATGCCCCGCTGAACACAAACACTTTCAAAGCTTGCCCCAGGATCCGCGGAACGAGCCTTGCAGTATCGAACGGGACGAGAATTCATGGAATCCACATGCGTGCCTCGGGACTCTGATGAACGTGATCTCGAAATCAACTGAGCTGCGGTGATCGATGGCGGAGCTGCCCAGCCTTCCGGAAAGTCCACTGGCTGAATAATTGAGTGAGGCATCGTTCCGTCGGCAACACGTTCCGTTTCATCCACTGCGACGAATGCCGTCAGACGGGACAGGACGCTGCATTCGAGCGAGCGTTTCACGATCTGATCGGCCAGCTCCTGATCTCTGCGCCCGAGGGAGGCAAGTCGGTCTTCCAGTTGCTGGATGTTCTCTCGCCCCCAAAGCGGCAGAAGAACGGATCGCGTCGAATCACGGACGACCGTGGTCAGGCTTTGAGTCCACATGGCTCCGTCCGGAAGCCTGCCCGTAACATTCAAAGATAACCTGTCTATTCCGGAAGCGGAGGCATTGGATGGATCAACGCCTGAAACCGGCGTTCGGCCAAACACAGTCAGCGAACGACCAGGATACAGCGTTCGAGACTGGTCCGTGGCGAGCCAGGCTTCGCCACCGTCGGGCCGTTCGATCTGAACGCCGGTCAGCGCGGGAGTGCCGATATCGTTTGCAAAGTCATCGAGAATCTGAGCCATTCGCGACGTCGATTCCGCCAGACTGAACACACCTCCGGTGAACTCGGCCAGTCGCTGCAGAACACCCGCGTTGACCGCCTCATCGATTCCCAGACAAAACAGACGAGGCCGACAGTGCTCCGGAATCGTTCCCAAAACACGAAGCAGCGTATCTTCACCGGTCACCTGTCCGTCTGTCACCAGAACGATGGAATGGCTGCGACCACTATTATCATCGGCATAGTTGGCATCGGCATTGCGGAACGCATCCAGGGCATGCATCAGAGCGGCTCCCAGTTCTGTACCGCCCTGCGAATCCACTGCCTTAAGCCAGCGACACGCCTCAATGCGGTGTGTGTCTGTTGCGTTAATCCAGTTGCCAGAAGTCGCGTTGCCAGAAATTCCAGTGCCAGAAATCTCAGTGCCATTCCGATGAACTCCAAAGTCATCGATGACATGATCAAAAGCCGCCAGCTTAAATCGGTCATCGCAATTCAGCCCTTCAATCAGTCGCTGGATGCCTTCCCGAGCGGCATGCATTTTCCATCCGCCCATACTGCCGCTTCGATCCAGAAGAAACACGATGTCCCTGGGTGCCTGATGCCGGAGATTCGGAGGCACGATGGTCACTGCAAAAGCACTTTCAGATACGGCTGTCGGGGCACCTGATTTCTGACGCGTTGGCACATCAATCCGTTCGGCTGCCAGTGAAGTGCGAATCTGCGAACCATCAATCCGTCCTCGCAGGATGAAATCTCGATTGATTCGTTCGCCCGGCTGCAGCTGAACACGACACCGGCAGTTCCGGAACTCTCCGTGTTCTGTGGTCTCCGCTGCTCCAGCAGCCCGAGGCGTTGAGGCAGGCAAGGATCGATCATGGGTCGAATCTGTCAAAACAACCGAGTGCAGACTGCTTTGCAGCCATTCTTTCCAATTGGCTGGTGAGGCGAGAGTTCCCATATCCAGATCAACTGTCAGACGCAGACTCACGGGGCTCGCAAACCCAGGCAGCCACGTCGGAGGTGAGACGACCGAAGCATCGGGCACCTGATCAGTGTCCGCATGAACTCCGTTTCCCGACTGACCGAAGGGGAGGGGCAGACCGGACGTGTACCTCGGAGCCACAACCAGCGGAAGTCGCAGTGTCCATTCACCATGTTCCACGTCCAGCAATCCAACCGTTTCGATGACGATTTGAACCGGCTCGCCAGGCGGGATGTTGCCGACCTTCATGGAAAATGTCTCTGGCCGATTCTTCTCCACCAATGCCGCTCGATGACCATTCCTAATGGCGCGTTGATAATCAGCGCGAGCCTGTCCGCGTTCTTTCAGGCGTGCTCGGACAATGCGCCCGGCTACGCGCATTTCACAGCCGATCACGGCCTGGCGACCTTCAATCGGAAAGACGTAATTCGCCTCGATGGCTTCATCGAAGGGGTTATAGTACGTCTGCACAATGGTCGTGCGCACGGAGAGCCCCGTCAGTTGCGAATGGTAATGCAACTGGTGAAGCGGCAGGTTCCCGTCGGAAGAAGTCACGGCTCCAAACCCACGCGGGTTCAACTCACCATCAATTGCGGCAAGTCGCTTCAGGGCAATCATCATCGGTCAGACTCCCGGGGAATTCGTTGGGGATCAGGTCTCCATCAGCTTCTGTCGCTGAAGTTCCTTCACCAAAGGTTGAATTGCCAGCTGTAACGCCTCACCGTCGAACGACAGCGATCCTGCCGTTAAAGGCAGTTCAACAGAAATAACAACTCCGTTCGCCAGTGGAACACGAATCAAAGATCCCACCTGGACCACCGAATTTGAGTCGGTGACTCGTGCCGCTTTGCGATCTTTCGACTGGCTGGCAGACTGAAGTTCGAAATCAGGCGAGCGACCAGAATGCCCGCCTGAGGACTCGGGCATCGCTGCAGGGACAAGCCAGAAATCGTCAGCGTTCGCCGCTCGCTCAGTCACTTCCGCCAGATACCGATCGGCTGCTTCCCAGAAATCTGCAGGCAGCCCGGCAATGGTATTCAGCTTCGAAGCGGGCAGCCCGGCGAGTTGATTCTGGATATCTGACAGTGTCAGATTCTGAGCCTGAAGTCGCTTGATGGCCACAACCTGCAGGACGTGCATTTCCTCGTAAAATGCTGTCCGACCCCGCAGCTCTGACGGCGGACTGATCAGCCCGAGTGTGGTGTAGTAGCGGATCGTTCGAGTATCCGGAACCGCGCGAACTCGGGCCGATTCGGCAGGCGTGTAGTCAATGAACTGCAACGCCCTGGCGATCAGTGTTCGAAGCTCGGAAATCTGAAATCTTCGTTCCATGCGGCGATTATGACACTGTTATATGACAGTGTCAAGATGCATGTGATGCGATATCCATCGCCGAACTCTGTGATCTGGCGGAATTGCTTCGCAGGGAACCGTTCGCAATTTCTCAAATGTCTCGGGTTAGAAGGGGGATGGATGCCATCGACTGCCTTGAGTACTTGCTGGGAGTCGGTCGTCCGATCACACGTGATCAATTCGAATCGCTCGACAAGCGACTTGCCAGGATCGAATCGGCGTACCGCCTGCAGAACTCGATCCTTGTTGAGCGAGCCAGCACGATAACGATGCTTGAGAACATCAATGAACCTCGTGTCGCTGAGCATCTTGGCAGCATGGCGGCATTTGGTCCCGGCCTACCAACCATCTCTCTGGCACCAGAAGATTCACTGAACGAGAAGTGGTGCAAACCGTCGTATGAAATGAACATCATCCAGCAACAGCTTTGGGTACTCGAAACAATGACCGCAGTGGCAGAAGTGATCGATATTCCAGGTCAGGAAGCCACCGCGGAATGGGACGCACTTCAGGCGAAGATTCAGTCCCACCTGCAGTCCGATCCTGAATCGCCGCTGTATTTTGTGTTCGGCGGTATCTCGAATCTGCGTGCCAGTGGCCTTGCATGGCGACAGCGTCTGTTTGCCGCCCGGCTTGCACTTCGAGTCGCCCGGCATCGCACAGAATTCGAAAAACTTCCTGAGCGTCTGGAAGTCACGCTCGATGAAGACCTTTCGGAAATCCCTGCCAGCCTCTTCGACAAGACGCCTCCCCGATACATCGTGAATGGAGACGCATTTACAATCGAATACAGCACGCCGAGTTCAAGCAGACACACCTCAATATTTCGCACCATCGATGTGTTTTCTGGTTCCGCACTTCATTGAACATGGTGCATCTGCGCAACGAGACCCTCAGGTACCATTGAATTGACTGATCATTCCGCATTTCCCGCGGCTTCACCCGGCCGCCTGGTCGAGGTTCTGTGGCAACGACGTTAACACGCCGCCTATGAGGGGCAGAAGGAGAGGGGGGGGCAAGAGGCAGGACTCTTTACTTTCGTCCGGTGCGGATGCACTAACCGGGAGCCAGAATATTCTCGTGGCAAATCAAAAGAGGGCTGCCACTTTCTCTGCGCTGGATGTATACAGCCAGTCCAACAGACGCCGTCCGGCCTGTTTACAGAATGTTCTGCTCTTCAGGATTCCCGCCCGTGCCTGAACTTCAAAAAAAGCCTCTTTGTCAATCGCAGTCCGGATCCATGGTTCGTCGACTCAAAAGAAGCATCAGCGTTTTCGTGGTTGCTTACGTCGCCATTTGTGCGTACTTTCGAACGACGCAGGTGGAAAAGATATTTCTTCCACGATCGGACATACCCTCAAGCCCTGCACGAATGGGTATGGCTCACGAGGATGTTCGTATTCCGTTGTCTGAAGGTGGTGCAGACACCGACGAACAGCTTTATGCGTTTTGGGTGCCTGCTGACAATGCAGACGCACCTGTCATCCTTTATCTGCATGGTCAGGATGCGACCAGAGGGAAGAACCTGGAGCACACTGAGAGCTTTCACGAATGTGGGTGCCACGTGCTGGTTGTCGACTATCGTGGCTTTGCTGAAAGCTACGGGATCGAGGCGCCCAGCGAGTCCAAAGTCTATGAAGATGCGGTGGCTGCACTGAACTACCTGAGAAATCAATATCCTTCGAATCCGATCTTCATTTATGGCCATTCGCTTGGTGGTGCCGTTGCGATCGAACTGGCCACCAGAGATGAGGCCGAAGGGGCAGCTGGCCTGATCGTTGAGAGCACATTTACCTCCATTCTGGACATGTCGGCATTGCAGTACAGCGGGTTCCTGCAGCTGCTTCCGATCGACCTGCTTCTGACCGAGCGATTTGATTCGCTCAGCAAGATGGATTCCATAAGGTGCCCTGTTTGCCTTATCCATGGCAAAGAAGATACCAGGGTGCCGTGCAGAATGAGTCAGGAGCTGTACGAAAGGGCCGGGGAATCTGCGACGATTCATTTGGTAGACGGGGCGAACCACGAGGATTGCTGCCTGATTGGAAAGGCCGAGTACCGGAAGCAGATCAGGGAGTTTGTATCCAACTGCCTGAACCGAACGGCACAGGATATCTTACCAGTAGAGTCTGGCGCACCGTGAATGGGCGGACTCCCGTCGCTGCCACGTGACGCTGAACAGAATTGTCCGACCTGGAACGAGGTCACAAAGTGGATGCGCCTGATGGGATCATTGGCGGTCGTTTCGAGATCCTGGTCAGCAAGCAACAGTGATGACGAATGCTGGTGGCGGAGTTTTCTGATGCTGCGCAGGGAATCCAGGCTGGATCGTTGCTATTTGATTCGTTTGGCCGAACCCGACATGAATGTGATCCATTTGCCGTCTGGTCCCAGCATCCGTGACGACATCAGAATTTCGTCGGCTGACGTGAATTCATACACGTCCTGAAACTGGGTCAACTTGCCGGCTTCCATAAAATTTGGACCTTCGGCATTCAGGGTCAGGGTTGTGTTCGATGGATCAACAGTTCCCTCGTATTTCCACATGAAAGCGGTCATCGAATCGATCCACGTGCCGACATATTTCTTTTTGTTTTCGTCGTAGCCGATCGTCTGAATGCAGGTCATCGGGGCACCTGACATCTCGCCCGTCATCTCATTGAGAATCCAGAATCCGCCGAGCGATCGTGACGACATCTTCCAGTGACACTCCATCGCCGGCTGGCCCGGAATCATGGTGGCTTTGGATTCGGTGGCCCATTCCCCTGTGAACTTCTGGAGCCAGTTGTGTTGCTGAGCTGGCGTCGGAAATGCTGAAGCTTCCTGGCCGATGGCTGCCGTGTGCATGCAGAACAGAGTCAGAATAGATGCTGTCAGGATCATGTTTTTCATTTCCGAATCTCCCAATGAAAAAGTTGCAAATGTCGGTCCCTGCGGGTTATCGCAGAACCCCAGGTCACGGTGTAGGCTGTGTTGGAATTCGTGAGAAGTGCCCCGACTTCCGGAATGCCGGCAGTTTAGCTGTCCGTTCAAAAACCGGGACCGGCACGCGGGACGACTGGAAACCATCGTGTTTTACGGTCTCCTGCTCAAGCCAGTTCCGTTCTTTAACAGG
>JAGQQE010000268.1 GCA_020426345.1 Planctomycetaceae bacterium | reverse complement strand
CCTCTTTTCCCCGCCCGTCACACATGAAAAACACCTTCTTTTCGCGAGCAGGCCAACGGCTCATTAGCCATTCACTCCACTCGCCTTGTACAATTCCGCTCCGGTAGCCATCTCGGATCTTCTGGTGAAACAGCATTAGCTGTCCGTTGAAAACCGGGACGGTCACGCAGGACGACTGGAAACTGTCGCATTCTAAAGTCTCCCGCTTGAGCCAGTCCCGTTTTCTTACAGGCTGTTAGGTTAGATACTGCTCATCAGGTTGCGTCAACCACCTTTCGTAGACGCACCCCCCGGCAATACTCTTCACCGCGCACTTCATCTCACGAAGAGCCGAAATCCCCCACGGGATGCGTCGGCCCGGTCACGAATTCAGGTGCCATTCCATTAGACAGGTTTGAAATTGTGAAAAGACTACTGTTCGGTTTCGGCGTCGTCGCAATATGGCTGGCTGGAGTATCATGCAATTCCACATTCGCAGATAAGCCGAATGTCGTCATCATCTTCATCGATGATCAAGGCTACGGTGATTTGAGTTGCTTCGGATCAACAACAATCCGCACACCGCACATTGATCGACTTGCCCGCGAAGGGCGTAAATTCACGAGCTTCATGGTCGCCTCGCCTGTGTGCACGCCATCTCGTGCAGCGTTACTCACGGCCTGCTACCCAAAACGTGTAGGAATGCATCAACACGTCCTGTTTCCAACATCGAACAAAGGGCTGAATCCTTCAGAACACACGATCGCGGATCACTTGAAGCAACAGGGATACGCAACGGCATGTTTTGGAAAGTGGCATCTTGGACATCATCCGGAGGTACTACCCACGTCAAATGGCTTCGACCAGTATTTTGGCATTCCTTATTCCAATGACATGAATCATCCGGATAACAAAGGCAAACCCAAAGGCGGGCCTGATGGTATGGATTTGCTTTGGAACGATCCTGATTCTTCGCTGACCAAGTGGAACACCCCCCTGTATGAGAATGAGGAGATTATCGAGCTCCCCGTGGATCAAAGAACGGTGACGAGGCGGTACACGCAGAAGGCCATCGAATTCATCTCAGAGCACAGGGACGAGCCATTCTTTGTCTATCTCCCACATTCGATGCCGCACATCCCGCTTTATGTTCCGGATGATGTCCGTGATGCCGATCCACGAAATGCCTACATCAATACGGTGGAACACATCGATGCGGAAGTTGGGCGTCTGCTGGACCACCTTGACGAACACAAACTATCCGACAATACCTTTGTGATCTACACGACGGACAATGGTCCATGGCTGCAATTCAAGCATCATGGCGGTTCTGCTGGTCCATTGAGAGACGGCAAAGGAACGACGTTCGAAGGTGGTCAGCGCGTACCCTGCCTGATCCGGGGGCCGGGCATTCCCGCTGGAACGGTTTGCCATGAGTTGACTGGTACCATCGACGTCCTGCCAACAATTGCAGCCATTACGAACACTCCACTGCCCTCGGACAGGGAAATTGACGGACTGGATGTCTCTGCGCTTTGGATGGGAACGGCTGCGAAGTCGCCGCGATCCGAATTCATCTACTATACGTCGCAAGGCGTGCTGGAAGGTCTGCGTCAGGATAACTGGAAGTTGCTCGTAAAAGCTCCACCCGCTTCACGCAATCAGAAAGGGAAGTCGGGAGTAATCGGAGAAAGCCAACTGCTGCTGTTTGATCTCGATCAGGATCTGGGCGAAAAGCAGAACCTTGCGGCAATGCGTCCGGAAATCGTTACAAAATTGCAGGTCCGAATGCAGGAACTGGATGACGAGATCACACGAAATGCCAGGGCCCCATGGACAAAGACTCCCGGTGACATTCAGGCTCGTTGAGATGGGCCTCGCATTCGCTGTGCATCTGTGAACAGATATCAATAGCGAAGGATGAGGTCCATGGTGAATCGATCGTCGATAATGTCTTTGCGTCCCGTCACCGGTTTTTCCCAGGCAAACCCGATCTCGGTGTGAGCGGATGGTTTGAATTTGATGCCCAGTGCTGTCGTGACGACGTCATTTGCATTGACGCCAATGGCCCCTCGGTTGATGAGGTCCAGTCCCTCAAAACCACCCGCTGAGACTGTGCCGTCGTTCGTCCAGTGATACCAGTTGCATTCGCCAAGCAGATAGAATCCGGAATTGCCAAGCCGTTTGTCGATGTGGTTTGACCAGTAAATTGAGGTGCTGTCAGAATTCTGGTCTACAGGAAGACGCCATCCGCCAGCCATCAGGTAGTGCCAGTCTTTCGCAATCTCTCGTCCGCTCGTCATGAACAAATTGAATTCGCCATTCCCTCGAGTTGTGCGTGCATCAGAAGACCCGGACGGCATGTCCAGGGTGGCTCCGAGGCTGACCAGAGACTGTCCGGCAACGTCCCGATACAGGTTGTATTTGAATCCCGCAGAGATATTTGACCATCCATCATCAGCAAGCGCGTTACCGGATGTCGTGTAGCCGGTTTTGTTCACGATAATCGATACGTTTTCGCTGACAGCTGCGCGAAGTTGCAGGCCAAACCATTGCATCGTTCCACCATTGATGCCACCCGGGATCTGGTTATTGATGTAAATGAATCTCGCTTCTGTGAGCGTTCGAGGATCTTCGAAGAAAACGGGGTTGGTCATCGGGCTGATGAAGTGCCGGAAGCAGTCGTCGCTGCGTCGGAAGAGCCCCAGGAGCCGTTCATCGCACGATGCCCCGAATCCATTGCAACCTTCGCCACAATACTCACCGCAACCGTCACCGCAGAAATCGCCCACTGGATAATCCGGGTACTGTCCAATGATGGACATGTCTCCACATACGTCCGGTGTCGAGCATGCGACTTCAGGCATCGAGTAAATTGGGGCTGCACAGACTGGTGCTTCGCAAACCGGGGCGGCACAGATTGGTTCAATACCACAGATGTCTGATGGAGGCATCATGCCAGAATAATCACCGAAGCTTTCTCCGCAACCATCAACGCAACCCGGCACGGCTGCTGAACTCAGTCGACCCGCTCCGAACAAGCCTCCACCAGCAGTTGCGGCGGGCATCAGGATGACGCTTGCGAGCAGAATTCGAATCAGCATTGTTTTACCTCGGTACATCAGCCCAATCCGTTTAGGGTCGAGCAGAACAAAGTTCGGTACGAACCCGGTCTGGTCACCCTGGCCCTGAAGCGCGCGTAGACGCCTATGAGAAATATGGATCGACCATCCGTGCGAAGAAGTTGGGATTTGCCGGGTTGTAACGATCAGAGAAAGACGATCTGTTGGGCAAAGCGTTACGGCCGGGCAAAATCTGCCGCGGCAGACCCATCAATGGTTGCCGGTCGCTTCCAGGTACGCGGCAAATTCTGCCGGACAATTTCGGAGGGAGGGCTGTCTTTCCGGAAGCGACGCATCAATTCGAAGCCGGGGCCGCAATCATATCGATCGAAAGTCCACTTTGTTGAACTGGCATTCCCAACACCATGGCTTTTGAGGCGGCCGGAGGATGAAGGGGATCATAAATCCGGGGCCTCAGTTCATTGAGCTTCTGGCTGGCGGATTCCGTCGAAACGAAGTAAGTCGCCTTCACCAGATGGTTCATGTTGCTGTCGGCTGACTCCATGATCTTCTTCAGCTGCTGGAAGATGGAATTTACTTCGTATTCAGCAAGTTCAGCAGGATCAGATACTGAAGCCGCCTGCAATCGTTCAGCCTGAATACCTCCGGTGTACACGGTGCGACCGCGATTGATCCTCGCCACTCTGCAATAAACGGGTGACTTCGTCAGCCACGGAACCCAGAGGTGTTCGACGATCGGGGCGTTCGGATTTGCCGGGCCGCCCCAGGCCACCAGCTCGATCTCAATGGGCGTTGTCTGCCCTGATTTCCATTCAACTGCAACAAGCGGAGGATGCGTGCCATCAAAGAACTCCTGAACTTTGGACTGCACGACGCCGACATCAGCCATCGGCATGACGAAGGCTTTCAACTGAACAATGTCCTCGCTTGAACGTCCCAGTGATTCCAGTGTTCTCTCTAATCCCTCAAGGGTGCTCAGCGTTGCCTGAGCAAGCTGAGCAGAACTTTCTGCCTGCCCCGATACATACAGTCGAGCGCCTTCCGGCAGCACCGACCAATCCTGGTTTCGCTGTACCTTTGATTGTGAGTTGGTTTCGAGAGGCAGCTTTTCGGCCCGAGATGGTTGGACTGCGATCACGTCTATACCCAGCAAAGCGTCCGGGTCCGGCGTACGCGAAATCACCGGGGAGATACACGGGCGGAGCATCCGTGGCATTGGCCATTGCCTGTCCAGCTCGGCAAGAACTTCTGAGGCGAGTTCCTGATTTCGGATGGAGACATTAACCCGCACGACATGCTCTGCCGAAGTGCCTGCTGATGCCAGACGATCTGCCAGGTTTCTGAGCGTCGAGGAGACCTGTTGCTCCAGGGGCATGTCAGCTGCCGTCAGTGTCGGCAGGATTAAGCTGGTATGAACAAGGGGCACATCATCCACGACGCATGCCACCGCAAATGGCCGCGTCGATGCGGCTTCCAGACGCTTGATTTGCCCCAAAGCCACAGCCGATTGAGCCACGACAGTGATGCTGAGAAAGACCAGTAGACGAATGCCGGTGCCACATGTCTGATTCATGAGTCGTCTCAATTTATTTTTTTTGGGGCTGCGGGGGCAAAGGGGAAATTACGACGACGAAGGCGGCGGTGAATCAGCTTTTGCTGCCATCACCAGCTGCACGAGTTCGGCGACTGAAGTGACACCCATTTTTTCGAAGATGCTGCTGCGGCGGCTTTCGACAGTACGAACACTGACCCCCATTTCGAACGCAACGGCCTTGTTGGTTTCGCCGTTGACAATCAGCCGAAGCACTTCCTGCTCACTATCGGTCAGCGAGGCCAGTCGTTCGCGAATCCTGCGAACTCTCGCTTCATTGGTTGCGTGAACTCTGTCCTCCTGAAGCGCCTTGTTGATGGCCTCCCAGAGTGACGTGTTTGAAAAAGGTTTCTCCAGCAGAGTGATCGCACCACTTCGAATGGCACGAACTGTCAGCTGGGTTTCGGCGTATGCTGTCATAATGATGACGGAAAGAGTGACGCCTTTTGAACGAAGCGTTTCCAGCAGGTCAACCCCCGTCATCCCCAGCATTCGATGGTCCGTAAGCAGACAGGCTGGTCGGTGACCATTGTAGTGTTTCAGAAACTCTTCGGCCGATTCGTAGGCCTCAGTGCGCATCGCCATCTGCGATACCAGCGCTACGGCGGATTCGCGTGAATCGACATCATCGTCGACGATATAGATCACAGGTTCGCTATTCATTCCCGGGCTTGCTTGTTGGGATTGTAAATTCAAAACAACCGGTACCATTCTCGGGGACAACGCGGATACGACCACCATTGGCATCTATGATAGATCTGCTGATGGCAAGTCCCACTCCCATCCCTTCAATTTTCGATGTAACAAACGATTCGAAGATATTGCTCGCCACTTCCTCCGGAATTCCCGGGCCCGAATCAGTGACGGTGACGGTAACAAAACCGTCAGTCAACCGAGCGCCGATCCGCAGCGTTCGTTCGCCTGCGGACAGACGTTCGACTGCGTCGCAGGCGTTACGAATCAGATTGACCAGAACCTGCTCAATCTGAACCCGGTCCGCGAAAACCATCGGAAGGTCAGCCGGGCAGTCGATATCCAGCTGGTCGATAGCGTCTCTTGTACGTGTTTCCGTCACCATCACGGCTTCGTTGATGGCATCGACGATCAGGAACGGTTCGCTCTGACTTCCAGGGCGACCGAAACGTTTGAGCCTCTGGATGATGGCATTAATTCGTTCCGTCTGCCTGGAAATACGTTCAATCCAGATCCGCAGCTTTTCCCTGTCTGAATCTGTCCACGCATTCTGGTCCATCATCATCATGGCGGCGGACGAGAAGTTCGAAATCGTCGCCAGCGGCTGATTGATCTCGTGCGAGATGCCTGCAACCATTTCGCCAAGCGTCGACACACGAGCGAGATGGGCCAGCTGTTGTTCTTTTTCATGCAGTTTTCGTTGGGCTTCATGCAGCTGGGTGATGTCGCGTCCAACCGCCTGAAATCCGATTCGCCGTCCATCGGAGTCGATAAGCACGCGCCCCGTCCATGCTTCCCAGGCAACCGAGCCGTCGGGCCGGATCGCTCGAGAGCTGGAAACGTGCTCAGACTGCACATCCTGGCCTGCGCTTTCAACGATGCGGACAACGTCCTCCCGATCATCTTCGTGGATGCGAAAAAAATACGGCTGACCAATCAATTCATCTGCTGTCGCACCGTTGGCATCGCAATATGCCTTGTTCGCGAATGTAATTTTGCCCTGATTGTCGAATCGAACAATCATCTCCGATTGGTCCTGGACGATGGAGCGATATCGCAACTCACTCTCTTTCAGGTGCATTTCCGCCTGTCGACGTTCTACGATTTCACTTTGCAGCTGGGCATTCAGTAAGCGAAGTTGTTCCGTTCGCTCGGCCACACGGCGTTCCAGGATAACGCGCGCATCTTCAAGCCATTCCTGTACCTTTCGAGGTTCTGTGACATCTCTCGCGATACAGTCAACTGCCTCTCCGATGCCTCGACGATTGCGGACCGGAAACAAAGCGAATTCGAGGTGCCTGAGAGTGCCATCCGCATGACGAACTCGGACATCGCCCACTGCAACCTGGGAATCTGTTCGCCCATTTTCAGTCGTCGGTTCGGGCAATGACGGAAGAGCCTCCCCTGGCAATAGAAAATCATTCCACCTCTTGTGAATCATGTCCTCCGGCTTATATCCAAGAACCTGCTGAACCGACGGGCTTACAAAAGTAATCCGTTTGCTGCCATTCAGACTGGTGAAGATGTAAAGCTCATTGAGTCCTTCGACCAGCCATTGGTATCTTTCCTGTGACTGTTTGAGATCTGACGTTTGTTCTGAAACGACGTGTTGAAGGCGCTGGACCTGACGTCGTGAATTGTGTCGTCCCCATTGCACCAGTCCCCCGGTAACGAAGGCCAGACCAATACCATAACTCAATAATGCACGGCTGGATGTATACCACGGAGGAGCGACAGAGAAATGGATTCTGGAGACAGGCCCAAGTTTGAATGCACGACTTCTGGCTCGGGCTTCAAACGTATAGGCCCCCGTCGGCAGCGCATGGTATTGCTGTTCCGGCTGATTTGACCATTCCGACCATTCGTCGCTAAAGCCTCGAAGTCGGTACTGATACGAATTTGTCGGGGCCAGATTCTGAGATAAGGACGCATACTGAAAACGTACGGACCCTCCCCCAAAGGGCACTTCGCTTCCGTCAAACAACATCCCCGATGGAATCGTCGCGCGGCCGAGCGGATTTTCGTTTTCTGTTTCGTCGTTCAGGGTCGCGTGAATTCGGACGCCGGGTGTGCCCATCATTCGGGGAAAATTCAGGGCGAATCGAATCAATTCGTTGCGGACAGTCAACACCGAAATCGTGTCGTCACGCTGAGACGAAATGATGGCTGCAACAACATCTCCCGGCAGCAATCCTACTGGCCAATCGGCCTCACCATTTGCCCGAATACGCATTAGTTCTGATTCATTCGTCGCCAGCCAGAGATTGTCGTGCGGGTCGACTGTCAGTGTCGAAACAATCCTGCGTTCAAGGAATTTCAGTTCATCCGATATTGGCACGAAACGAGTGAATACATCTTCGATGGGATCAAATTCCAGCAACCCGGCGTTGGACGCGAAGAGAAGGCGATCTTTCCAGAACACCATTGAGCTGCTTCGTGTTGAATAGACGGTTGGAAAAGATACCAGGCTGTCGGATGAATCCGTCGATACATTCACTGCCGCTGGCTCTTGCGGGGGCATCTCTCCAGGGTTGCGAAGAAACGGATGTCTGGACAGATTGACGCGGGTGGGAATCAGACGACCTACAACGTTGACATCCGTCTGAAACCAAATCTCCGATTCATCTGAATTAGTGACCAGGTCCACGCAACGTCCCTTTGCTCCGGGCAGGTTGCCCAGGCTTTCCCACTGTCCGTCAGTCTTTCTGAAGACATGAATCCCTGAATCCGTGGTACCAAACAAAGTGAGCTTATGCTTCGGCAGATAGACGCCGTTTGTAAGATACTGCCCGACATCGATCTGAAATGTTTGCCCATCAGCATCGATCCCTGCGAGACCATTCGTGAGACTAAACAGGAGTTCGTCCTCGGTGCAGACAGCATCCAGAGAGTGGTGAAGGATCCCCGGCTTCAGGTCGGTGGGCACCGGATTGCTTGTTTCGGAGACGTTGAACTCTCTTACCTCTTGTCCGCACGAAAACAGTAGTTGATCCCGATGCTGCTCGATCCATTCGACCCGATGGTCCATCGGTGCCAGTCGCCGCGTTTGGCTCTGAAGATCGAGTCGAGCCAGCGGCCCCGTATGACGCATTGGAATCCACATCACGTTGTCTTTGTCGACAATCGCGCGGTTCCTGCAGGAACCAATACCTTCACCATTCTGCGGTCCGATGTAGTCTTCGATTTCGCCATCGGCATTGAAGAACAACACGCCAATTTCACAGGTCGCAGCAAATCGGTCCGGGGAAAGTCGAGTGACCCCCTTGACCATCAGTGACTTGCAGCGATGGCTGGCCGGCGTATCCCAGAATACAAAATCGGATTCGTTTGCGATCGCAAAGCCCGTTCCATAGCCACTGACAAGGACGTCTCCCTGCCCGAATTCGCAGAGGCCCGTGATGAAAGCGTTGTTCAGTGGATCTTTCACCGAATCCGTTGTGTCGTGCAGGATTCTGAACCCATCGACTGTGACACTTGCAAGACCAAGAGACTGGCCGGCGCAGTACACCCTGCCATCAATGATTTCGTAAGACTGCACCT
>JAGQQE010000267.1 GCA_020426345.1 Planctomycetaceae bacterium | reverse complement strand
CCAGGAATCGTTCCTGCACTTTCTGATCCCGACGCCTTGAACCTGAAGCCTCTTGTCTTCTCACCCGCTTCCCGTGTCCGCACTTTCCGCGTTCAGGCGTCCGATGTTCAGGCATCAATTTCGCGCTGCGCAGCAGGCGATTCGACAAACTGATATTATCCCGGCTTACCGTACATCCAGGACCACCTGTGATTCTGCATCAATGTCCAAGTCCCCTTTACAACCTGAATCTCGGACCGCCGTTTTTGAAGCGCACGATATTACTCGTGTGTATCGTATGGGCGAAGTGGATGTGACTGCCCTGCGCGGCACGAGTGTGAAACTCTATGAAGGAGAGTTTGTTGTCCTGGTGGGGCCGTCCGGAAGTGGTAAATCAACGTTGCTGAACATCCTTGGTGCTTTGGATGTGCCTACGTCCGGCCGGGTTTTTTTTCGCAACGGCGAGCTTACGGCCATGACCGACTCGCAGCTCACGCGGTTCCGGCGAAATCATGTCGGCTTTGTCTTTCAGTTCTACAATCTGATTCCCAGTTTGACGGCCGAAGAGAATGTCGCTCTGGTCACGGAGATCTGCGAGCACCCGATGAAACCTGCCGACGCGCTGGAAATGGTGGGATTGAAAGCACGTCGCAACCATTTTCCATCTCAAATGTCCGGAGGTGAACAGCAGCGGGTTGCCATAGCGCGCGCGATTGCCAAGCAGCCGGGTGTTCTGCTGTGTGACGAACCAACCGGTGCCCTGGATGTCACGACTGGTGTTCTGGTGCTGGAAGTGATTGAGCGTGTGAATCGAGAACTTGGCACAACAACGGCCGTCATCACTCACAACGCAGCGATTGCAGCGATGGCGGATCGCGTGATCAGCATGTCGGATGGTCGCATTGTTGATGAACGTATCAACGATCACAAAAAACTGCCGCGCGAGATCGAATGGTAATTCATGCTCGCGATTCACCGAAAATTAGTTCGCGATCTCTGGACGCTGCGAGGCCAGGCCGTTGCCGTTGCTGCCGTAATTGCCTGCGGTGTTGCTATCAGTGTGATGTCGCTCAGTACGCTGGAATCACTCTCCGAAACACGCGATACCTACTACGGACGGTTTGCCTTCGCCCATCTGTTTGCTTCTGTTAAACGGGCTCCCCTGCATGTCGCAACACGACTCAATGAAATTGACGGAGTGGCGCAGGTTGAGGCACGAATTGTGCGCGACGTCACCATGATGGTCGAAGGTCTGGCCGAGCCTGCGGTGGCTCGCCTGATTTCCATTCCGGACACCGGCACATCGCGATTGAATCAGGTTTATCTGCGGCGCGGTCGAATGCCTCAAATTGGACATGGTCTGGAAGTACTGGTGGGCGAATCGTTTGCGGCGGAACACAGTTTCAGGCCGGGGGATTCCGTGCAGGCTATTCTGAACGGACGCCTGCGAACACTGCGAATCGTTGGTGTTGCGCTGTCGCCGGAATATGTGCTGCAGATCAAAGCCGGAGACATGCTGCCGGACACGAAACGCTTTGGGATCTTCTGGATGCCCGTCACCACGATGGAAGCGGCCTTCGATATGAAGGAAGCCTTTAACGATGTCAGCGTATCACTGATGTACGGAGCATCCGAAGACGAAGCGAAACGCCGCATGGATCTGCTGCTGGATCCCTGGGGCAACGGGGGAGCCTACGGCCGGGACGAACAAGTATCGGCACGTTATCTGGATGAAGAAATCACCCAGTTGCGAGGCACTGGAATGATTGTGCCAATCGTCTTTCTGGCCGTGGCCGCGTTTCTTCTGAACATCGTGCTGTCGCGACTGATCAGCACACAGCGCGAACAAATTGCGGCTTTGAAAGCATTCGGCTATTCCAACGTGGAAGTCGGACTGCATTATTTTCAGATGATCGCCGTGATTGTGTTTTGTGGTGTCGTGCTGGGGACTGCCGTCGGGGCGTGGATGGGGCACGGCTTAACCAGCATCTACACCCAGTTTTACCGTTTTCCGATGTTCCATTTTGCGATGGATTTGCGATCGACGGTACTCGCTTCCTCGCTGAGCCTTGTGGCGGCTTCCATTGGCAGCCTGAGTGCCGTTGCCGCCGCGGTGCAATTGCCTCCTGCTGAAGCCATGCGGCCCGAACCACCACCCAGATACCAACCGACACTTGTGGAACGCTTTGGACTGCAGCGCTGGTTTTCGCAAACCTGGCGGATGATTCTGCGTCAACTGCAACGGCGCCCCTGGAAATCCTCGCTCAGTTGTCTGGGGATTGGTTTGGGAACGGCCGTGATGGTTGTCGGCAGCTTTGGGTCAGACGCTCTGGATTATCTGATTGAGTTTCAGTTTCGGATGGCTCAGCGTGATGACGTTATGGTGACTTTCTATGAGCCAACACCAAAAACGGTGCTGAATGAACTGCACAATTTGCCTGGCGTTATCCAGGTCGAAGCATTCCGTTCGCTTCCCGTGCGGCTGACATTCGGTCCGCGCGATCGGCGTCTGGCATTGATGGGTTTGTCAGCGCAGCGGGAGCTTTTTCGACTGTTCGATGCGGACGTCAGGGAGATCCAGCTGCCGGAATCCGGTCTTTTGATTTCCGAAAAGCTGGCTCAACTGCTCAATGTGTCTGTGGGTGATCGAGTCGCCGTCGATGTACTGGAAGGTAAGCGGCCTCAGACCAGCCTGATCGTGTCCGGTCTGATTCGCGACTTCAGCGGAACCAATGCGTATGTTCACAGCAAGGTTATTGATCGAATCATGGCCGAACGCCCCATGGTTTCCGGCGCGTGGTTAACGGTCGATGCCTCCGGTCAGCAGCAGCTTTACGAAACGCTCAAGCAGACGCCCCGTGTGGCAGGTGTCACCGTCAAAATGGCGACGATTCAAAGCTTCCTGGATACGATTGCAGAAAATCAGTTGCGTATGCGGTTGTTCAACATTGCCTTCGCCTGCGTGATTGCCTGTGGAGTCGTCTACAATACGGCCCGAATTGCCCTGGCGGAACGCAGTCGTGAACTGGCTACACTGCGAGTTCTTGGATTCACAACGGGTGAAGTCTCGGGGATCCTGCTGGGAGAACTGGCTGTTCTGACCGTCATTGCTATACCACTGGGACTGATGATCGGGCACGTTCTGGCATGGCTGACCTGTCAGGCTCTGCAGACAGAAATGTATCGCATCCCGTTCATTATCAGCCGGTTCACCTATCTGTTTGCGTCCGTCGTTGTGTTGCTGGCGACCATTGTTTCAAGCCTGCTTGTGCGCCGGCGAATTGATCAACTGGACATGGTGGAAGTGCTGAAGAGCCGTGAATGAATCCATGCCTTCGGTCTTGTTTTGAAATCACAATTATGCGTCGAATCATCATCATCACCGGACTCCTGAGCTTTGTTGCTTTGGTGTGGTTCCTGCTGCAACCCAAACCAGTCGCCGTCGACCTTGCCGAAGTTTCTCGGGGCGACATGGTGCAGACCGTTCAGGATGATGGCCGTACGCGGATTCGGGAGAAGTATATTATTTCCGCACCGTTATCCGGACGGCTTGTTCGAGTCGATTTGGATCCAGGTGATGTCGTCACCGCAAGCGAAACTCAGGTTGCTGTGATTCAGCCCACAGATCCTTCGTTGCTGGACCCTCGCGCACTGGCCGAGGCGGAGGCTCGCGTGAAAACCGCAGAAGCGAGGATTGCTCAGCTGGAACCGCGCTTGAAGCTGGCGGAGGAGAAACTGAATTTTTCCGAAACAGAACTGGGACGCATTCAGAGGCTCTCAGAAGAAAATGCCACCGGGAAGAGTGATCTGGACGCTGCCAAACTGTCGTTCGCGGTCGCTCGTTCTGAATATTCGGATGCCGTTTATGCTCAACAGATCGCAGAATTTGAACTCAAATTGGCTCAGGCGGCATTGATTCATACCAGTGACGCAACTGCGACTACTGACGATAAGACGGAGAAAGCTCAAGCAGCCGCAGAAAGCCGGGAATTTCAGTTACCGATTCGATCCCCTATTACCGGGCGCGTCCTGCGAGTGTTTCAGGAAAGCGCAACCGTCGTGGCGGCCGGCGCACCGCTGCTGGAAGTCGGCGATCCTGCCGACCTCGAAGTGGAAGTTGATGTCCTTTCGAGTGATGCCGTTCGTATCGAACCGGGAGCGATGGTATTTCTGGAACAGTGGGGCGGTGACAAGCCGTTGACTGGAAAAGTGCGACTGGTGGAGCCATCCGCCTTCACAAAGATCTCCGCACTGGGGATCGAAGAACAGCGTGTTAACGTGATCATCGATTTCGAATTGGCGGACGAACCGCCGGCTTTGGGGGATGGCTATCGTGTGGATGCCAGAATCGTTACGTGGGAAGGTCAGGATGTTTTGAAAGTGCCGGCCGGGGCACTCTTTCGTTCGGGCAATCAATGGGCCGTTTTTCGTAACGTCAATAATCGCGCTGCCACGACACTGCTGAAACTGGGACATCGCAATGATGCTGAGGCCGAAGTTCTGGATGGACTGTCCGCAGGCGAACATGTCGTGCTGCATCCCGGGGATCAGCTTCAGGAAGGATGTTTGCTGAAGGCCCGATAACGCTGGGCTTTCCTGTCGCTTGATCTGTTACGTTTCGGGCACTCTCAGGGACATTGTCCTGTTCCCCATCTGTTGACGCGTGTGACGAGTCGACTCCGCATATATTCCCGATCGGGAAAAATCTGCTTGACGCATGGGCAAATGCAGCCTAATATTCCCGCTCGGGACATTTTCTGTGATCTGTGGTTGAATTGTTCAAAAAATTCCCGCTCGGGATTATCTTGATGGTGAAGGTCGATAGTGCAGGTCAGATTGGCCAGCTCGTGCGCCAACGACGAAAAGAAGCTGGCATGACACTGAAAGACGCCGCAGCACTGGCTGGCGTGGGTGTTCGTTTCTTGTCGGAGCTGGAACGTGGCAAACCGACGCTGCAGCTGGGCCTGGCAATCAGCGTGTTGCAGTTGTTCGGGCTGGAACTGCACGTGGAACAACGAGGTGATCAGCGTGGCTGAAACCTTATTTGTGCACTATCAGCAACACACCGTGGGAGAACTGACGCTGTCTGCTTCCGGGCTGATTGAGTTTCGATATTGTCAGGAGTGGCAGAGCAACCCGGACAGCTTTCCGGTTTCAATCTCTCTTCCACTGGACGGCAAATTCGATGCCCAGGCAAGCCACAATTTCTTTGTGAACCTGCTTCCCGAAGCGAACGTTCGCCTGCAGATTTGCCAGTCACTGCAGATCTCGCAAGGTAACGATTTTGAATTGTTGAAAGCGATTGGAGGAGATTGCGCCGGGGCTCTGGAGATTACGCGTTCCGGCACACCGACAGAGCAGGATCAGCGCTATGAAGCCGTCAGTGAACGTCAGCTGGCGGACTGGTCCATTGGAACACCGAATGCATTTTCTGCGGTGACGGGACAGGATGAGGTGCGACTGTCACTGGCAGGAGCTCAGGACAAGCTGCCGGTGCATGTGAACGAAGACGGCATTTTTATTCCGCTTGGCAACACGCCCAGTACGTCGCTGTTGAAGTTTGCGTCGCCGATTTATTCGCATCTGCCGGAGAATGAAACGTTTGTCACCATGCTGGCCAGTGCTGTCGGATTACCAGTCGTGGACATTCGTCTGCGACCGACAAAACGATCGGCCATTGCCGTCATCGCGCGCTATGATCGCGTCGCTGAAAACGGAGGTTATCGACGACTGCATCAGGAAGATTTCTGTCAGGCACTGGGAATTGGTGCCGCCTGTAAATACGAAAAAGAAGGCGGCCCGGGACTGCGACAGTGTGCTGAAATTATCCGTCGTCATACTTCTTTTCCACTGGTCGAACTTCAGAAACTGATGCACTGGACGCTCTTTAATCTGCTGATCGGAAACGCAGATGCACATGGAAAGAATTTGTCACTGTTGTACGTCGATCGACGTCGTCTGCAGCTTGCACCCTTCTACGATCTTGTCTGCACAAGGAACTACAAGAACATTTCTCGCCACCTGGCAATGAGTTTGGGCGGTGTGACCGACCCGGATCAGATTGGCGTCAGGCAACTCCAGGCTGTCGCAGAAGATCTGGGCGTGCGAGCAGCAGTAGTGACGAAGGCAGTTGCCACCATGAGCGACCAGCTTCAGATCGCGCTGCCCGATGTTGTCGATCGCTTTTCGCAGTTATTTGGTCCGTCGCCCATTCTGGAACGCATTCCGATGGTTGTTCGGAAACAAATACGTCGAATCAAGACCACCCTGAATGCAACGCTGTAACGAATACATCAACGCTCTGTGAGGTGAGTTCACGTTGTGCAATGCGCTTCCGCCTGACTATCATCACACGGGATGCGACAGGCTCGCAAGACCCCGGTTTGCACCACACAGTCGACGATCTGAAGGGGGCGTCATGCCGATGCTGTCCAAAGCACTTGCAGTGGTGGCCCTTATCATCACTGCCGTTTCTCCTGCAATTGCGGATGAAGATTCCACTCGCTTGCGTTCTCGCCGAACGGGGGACTGCTCGCCGCCGGGGACGACGAAGGCCAGATCACTGTTTGGCGCGTGACCCCATGAAGCGAGGTCGCATATATCTGATTTGGCTGCGTGCATGCCGTCGATGTCGCAGTATAGAATGAGGCTCAAACCGAAGCGTCGTTGAGTTTGGTTCCGGACTGGACCTGGAGAACAGCTGATGCAGTTTACGTTGGTGAATCGCATATGGGTCTCAACCTGCCTGGTATTTGCCGCTGCGATAGTTGCGTGTCCCTTTTTCTCGCAGGACGCTTCGTCCGCGCAGCTATCAAGTGACGACCGCAAGATGCTGCTCAGCCTGATCGGAGATCCGCTTACCGATCCAACTGAGAAACAGTACTGTACCGTGACAATTGCTGCACGTTCGTGTTGGGGTTCATCGGGCGAATTCGAAACCGGGGCATGGTATCAGCCTGCATCAGATATGGTTTCTGCTCGCGTGTACTTCCTGGACAACGACTGGATTTCGGCGCCGAAGGAATTCAAACGTCGCGATTTTGTTGACGAATCCAGATCGCTCCTGGAGCCGGATGCGGACAGCAACGACAACAACGACGATGATGACTTTCGCCACATTCATCGTCGCATGTCTGCAGTGTCCGCAGGATCTGCAGCTGGCACGCCCGGAATCGTGCGGGCCGCATGGCTTGCCAAACTAGGGCATGATGAATTGGCGGCGAAGACACTCGCCAGAGCCAGAATCGACGAGATGCGTTCAGAGATTGCGCCCACCAATGAGGAACTCATCAAAGACTTACGGATTGAACTGGCATGGAGAGCGTATGCCGATGGCGTGCATGCCTATATGCAGCGTGCTGATGAGGAATCGCTGCGGCATATCTCGCGTCTTAATGACAAGTACGCTGAGCTCGCAGCCGAGTTTGGAAACGGAAAAGAACTTTTCGCTGAACTGAATCGCCGCAAGGAGGCACAGACGTTTGGCGAAGCAGCACCGGAGAAGCCGATTGGTTTTGATCACTGGGAAAAATCAAAGCAAGCGCACTGGCTCATCGGACAACTCGACCAGGTTGACGCACGCCAATACAGCCAGCCGGGTGGTGTGGATCTCGCGTCAGACTGGCGAGTTGAGGCGATCATCGCGATCGGAGATCCGGCGATCGATGAACTGATTGATACCCTGGAGCAGGATACGCGACTAACACGTTCGGTACACTTCTGGCGAGATTTTTCCCGAAATCGCACAGTCCTTTCTGTCCGAGAGGCGGCACTGACGGCCGCCATGAGCATCCTCAAGGTACGTGTTTTCGAGCCAGTTGCGACGGGTGACAATTTTACCAATCGAGGCCACGATAAAGTTGCCACGACGGTCGCAAGTCTGCGTCGCTACTGGAAGAAGTATCGCGACACGCCTTTCGAAAATCGAATGATGGACGTGCTCACGAATCCGGCCAGCGATTCTGAATCGCTGCGAGAAGCCGCACAGAATCTCGCTCAAATGAACGAACAACGGACATTGGCGACCACGGTATTTTCGGATACCAGACGTGTTAAGCCCGGCGAAATCGCGGCAAATCCCGCGATAAAGAAGTTCACGAATCCAACTTCTGCAGAAGCCATCCTCGCGGCGATGGATCGAGAGCTCCTCCGACACGACGCACAGAATGACAATGACCGGCTCAAGGATTATGAACGACAACAAATCGAAGATATTTATCTTCAGTCACTGGTTCAGCTCGGCGACGATCGAATAGTGACTCAACTCCGGCAACGTTGCGGTTCCGCAAATTCCCTGAGGCTGCAATGTCAGCTTATTCAGGCGACGTTTGAATTGGGTGACGCCGAATCGCTAAACGCATTTGCAGCCGAATTCCTGAATGGCAAGATAAGATTATCGACCAATGACGAGGACGATTCAGAAACAACGGAATTGGAAGGTATTGTTCGCATGCTCGGCACGGCCAATACTCCATCGGCCGACGCGGCGCTCGCAGCATTAACTCTGCCCAATCATCCGTATTTTGAAGTCGCTGCTCGTGGGATTCAGCGCGCCAGGATCAACTGGGTCGATGAAACCGGATGGTTCGTCCATCCGTACTGCATCGCACTGCTGCGCCGTGAACTCGATGACAAGACACCGACAGGCACGATAGCGATGATCAAAGGGGATGAAAACTATGTCGAAAAATCCGAGGAAGGAACAACTTCGAGCAACATTCCTGATGTCATCGCCGATCCCGCTTCTCGTCGCCAGCAGGCGGAATTGCGTCACTGCGACATTGCGGGTGAAAAGCTGTCGGCTTTGGTGATCGGTCTGCCCGAATTTCACCCGCTGATGAAGGACGTTGATCAGCGACTGGATTCCATGCGAAAACTGCTCGACACTAAATCAGGCTCGTTGAGGCGGGCCACTGAC
>JAGQQE010000266.1 GCA_020426345.1 Planctomycetaceae bacterium | reverse complement strand
ATCGGGGCCGCCGCACAAGTTGTGGGCGGTGCTGAAACCCGAAATGCACAGATCATCATGCTGGCCTTGGGGGCGATTATCCTTGGTGTGCTGATCTACTTTATCATTGGTGGCGACGATGCGAGGCTGAAACCGTCGTCCATGCGTATTCTGTGGCAGTTGCTGAAGGGTAGTTTTTGTTCGGCCATCCTGCTGATTGGTTGCAACATGCTGTTCGGAAAACGCGGCGGGATCGTTTTGCTGCATATCGGAGTTGCCATGCTGATGATCAGCGAGGTGGTTGTCGGACTCCATGGCAAAGAGAACATGCTTTCGCTGGTCGAGGGACAATCGTCAACCTTTGTCCGCGACATCAGAGAACGTGAACTGGCAATTGCGGTACGGCAGGAAGATGGTCACGACAAGATGGTGGTGATACCGGAAGCGGCAATTGTCGACGCTGCCCGCCAAACCGACGCAGAGAATCAGATCATTCCACTCGAATCTCTTCCGTTCAACGTAGCTGTCCGTAAGTTCGTTCGAAACAGCCAACTTCGCCCTCTGCTTCCGAATGATGAAATTCAGACTGAAACGGGGCTTGGATCCTTCGCGGCTGCGGTCGAGATTCCGGCGGTGACCGGTATGGACGACACCAACGATGAGAGCGCTGTTTACGTCGATGTCATCGACAAGAAAACCAGTGAAGTCAAATCGACCATTCTGGTGGCCCAGAATGTGAGTGAACTTCGTTCTGTACCTATTGCCGAACAGGTGTCCTTCGATGGGAAGGACTATCGCTTCTACCTGAGATTCCAGAGAAACTATCGTCCATACGAGGTGGAACTACTGGATGTCAGCCGGACGGATTATGTCGGCTCCTCAACGCCTCGGGATTACCGTTCAACCATCGCCATTCTGAATCCTGAAACCGGAGCAAAGGAAGAATTCACCCTGTGGATGAATAATCCGCTGCGTTATCAGGGCGAGACATTCTATCAGTCAGGGTACAACAAACTGGAAGATGGGACCGAAGCGACAACCCTGTCTGTGGTTCGCAACAGTGGATGGATGTTGCCATATATCGCCTGCATGATTGTTTCTTTTGGGATGTTTGCCCAGTTCTGGCACACACTGACCCGCTATCTGGACCGAATTGAACGCACACCAGTCAAGGGGGCGCCCGGAGTCGATGAGTCCGATGGTTCGGTGAAGTCCGATGCGAGCTCTGCGCTGGCGTCGACCAGCATTGATTCGAAGCAAGAATCTCAGGATCGTTCAGACGCATGGCGAACGTGGGTTCCGGTCGTCACAGTTTTGCTCTTCGCAATCTGGCTCAGTAAAGACATGCGAACCCCCAGGGATGTTCAGGGGGCGATGAATCTTTACCGGTTTGCGGAGCTGCCGATTGCGTGGAATGGTCGGGCACAGCCCATCGATTCGTTTGCACGTATCCAGCTAATGCTCACTTCGCACAAATCAACATTCAAGGGCGAAATGGAACCCGGCGAGATCGCAGAGAAGCGTGAAGCCATCCTGGATGCTTTCCGGAAAGGCTGGCCTACTGCCGACACCTCGTCATTGCAGGACTTCAATGGTCGATATGAGGAGTGGATTGAGAAAATGGTCGATTTGACCGCCTCCGGCAAAGACGCAATTGAAGAGCGGATGCGGCCACTGATGATTCGCCGCATGGAGCCGGTGCATTGGTTTCTGGATGTTGTCGCGCGTCCCGACGTCGCTCGGCGTCATCGTGTCGTGCGGATTGATGACGATCAGGTCCTGTCGCTGCTGGGCCTCGAAAAACGCGCTGGGCTGACCTATTCGATGGAAGAGATCGGAGCGAATCTGAAATCACTCGAATCCATCAATCAGGAAGCCATCATGCTGCAGCGTCAGAAGAAGGATCACCAGATGACGCAGCTTCATCGTCGCGTCAGCGGCCTTTTCGAAACGGTGTCCCGGATCGATTCGATGAGCAACATGTTCCTGACCCGCGAATCCGGGGACCTGTTGACGTCACTTGTGGATTCCTGGCGCATACTGCGTATCCTGGGCGATAAACCGGCTGTCATGAGCGTGCCCACGGGCAATGACAATGAACAGCGGTCCTGGGAAACCATGGTGGGGGCGAATGCACTGCTTGGTCTGTCCACGCAAATGAAGGCTGCGGGAATTCAGACGGAAGAAGAATTGCTTTCGTACATCAATGACGGCTTGCCAGGCAAGATTGTCACCAATGCTCTCACGGGAACTTACGCAATTCTGAAGTCCTCTGTCGAGAATCAGTCGTCGGAATCGAAGATGACATTGCAGGCCAGGGCCGCTCAGGCAATGGCATCAATGCAGGATCCGTTTCTTCAGTCCATCCTCAATACCATCTCGCAATCCAAAGACGGGCAGACACCCGAAGAGATGATGTCTTCTCTGTCGTCTGAGCAGATTCGACGACTCGCTTCGGAACGCATTTCGTCAGATCTCTTTGAGGTCTTCAGTACCCTGAATTCAGCAAATCCCAATGATCCACAGCTGCTTTCCATTCGACAGCGACTGCAGCAGGTAGGTGCTGAGGATGAAGATAAACTGACGGCGGCAATGAATGAGGAACTTGCAAAACTTGCGTTCCGCGATGTGCAGTTGCGGGCCGGTCATTTGTTGCCAGG
Organism: Planctomycetaceae bacterium; assembly: GCA_020426345.1. Classification (GTDB taxonomy): domain Bacteria; phylum Planctomycetota; class Planctomycetia; order Planctomycetales; family Planctomycetaceae; genus F1-80-MAGs062. The sequence goes on along the minus strand of JAGQQE010000266.1, from coordinate 6,272 downwards.
TGGCGAAAATGAAGAGGTGTTCTCTTCAAATGCAACCTACATGACCGGTATCCTGGCTGCCTGGCGAAGCGGTGACGTCGAAAAGTTCAATGAAACCGTCAGCGAATACCACACGACTCTGAATACGAAAGCCATTGCTCACGTCAATCCCAGGGTTGTTCGAGTTGAAGCGTGGTTCAACTTCTACGCTGGCTTTTACAAGGCAATCTGTATCTACCTGCCGGCTCTGGTGCTGACATTCTTCAGCTGGATCGTGATGGGGAAGACCCTGCGGAGGACATCCTTCTGGCTCATGGCACTGGGCTTTGCTGTGCATACGGGGGCATTGATCCTGCGGATCTGGATCTCGGGACGCCCACCTGTCACAAATCTCTATTCATCCGCTATTTTCATCGGCTGGGCTGCCGTGCTTGGTTCGTTCTTTATCGAGCGGCTGCTTCGCAACGGAATTGGAAATATTCTTGGATGCTGTGTTGGTTCTGCGACTCTGGTAATCGCACACTATCTGGCAATGGATGAAGGCGATACCTTTGGAGTCATGCAGGCTGTGCTGGACACGACGTTCTGGCTCGCGACTCATGTCGTTTGTATTACCCTTGGCTATTCTGCCACATTCCTCGCCGGTGCCATTGGCATCGCCTACGTGGTCATGTCCTGCCTGCCTGGCGCGGCTGCCCGTGGCGAGAAACTCAAATCGATTGGACAACTGGTTTACGGCGTCCTGTGTTTTGCTCTGTTCTTCAGTCTGGTCGGCACGGTCCTTGGCGGCTTGTGGGCAGATGACTCCTGGGGGCGATTCTGGGGATGGGACCCAAAAGAGAACGGCGCGATGCTGATTGTTCTCTGGAATGCATTGATCCTGCACGCCAGATGGGACAAGCTTGTCCGCAACTATGGCACCTCAGTGCTCGCGATCGTCGGGAATATTGTCACTGCATGGAGTTGGTTTGGCGTTAACGAACTGAAGGCGGGCCTGCACACGTATGGGTTCACCGAAGGACGCCTGCTGGCTCTGGGGATGTTTTTCATTTCTCAGGTTGTCGTTATCGTGTTTGCATTGTCTATTGGTCTGGCATTCAGAAACGACAAGTCAGAACGAGCCGTGACCGGCAACGCATAAAGCGAGTGAAATGGAACGAGCCAACGGATTGACTGCGGCCCAGCGCAGAGCGGTGGAGCATTTTGAAGGGCCATTGCTGGTGCTCGCCGGTCCCGGTTCGGGCAAGACTCGCGTCATTACCCACCGCATTGCTCGATTGCTACAGCAGGGAGTACGCTCAGATCAGATTCTGGCGCTGACATTCACAAACAAAGCGGCCCGTGAGATGTCTCATCGTGTGACTCATCTGCTCGGCGGGACGAACGTGCAGGTCAGCACTTTTCATCGCTTTTGCGCGCGATTGCTTCGTTTGAATCCGGAAGCCGTCGGACTCCGCCAGAACTTTACGATTCTCGACCACACCGATCAGGTTCAACTGGTCAGGTCAATCATGAAAGACGAACGGCTCGACACGTCCTTTCACGACCCGGCGCGGGTTCTTGCCCGGATCAGCCAGTCCCGGAACGACCTGATCTCTGCTGAAACCTTCCGACGGCACTTCGATGAACGCCCCGGTACGCCGCTGGATTGCGTTGTGTATGAGGTTTTCGGTGAATACGAACAGCGGGTGCTGCAGCAGAATGCGGTGGACTTCGATGATCTCCTGCTGCATGTTGTGAAGATCATGCGTGAAGACGATCACGTGCGAGAACGCCTGGATGATCAATATCGGTTCATTCTGGTCGACGAATATCAGGACACCAACCTGGCCCAGTACGAGATTGTACGAGCCATTTCCCAGCGGCACCCAAACCTGTGCGCAACCGGGGATCCTGACCAGTCGATTTACGGATGGCGAGGGGCCCGGCCTGAAAATATCCCCAACTTCGAACGCGACTATCCCGACGTTCAGATTGTTTCGCTGGATCAGAACTTCCGAAGCACCGGAAGTATCGTTCACTGTGCAGAACAATTGATTTCGTGTAATCCCAGAAAACATCGTGGCGCACTGACGACCGCTAACCCTCAGGGGGACACAGTTCGCCTGCTTGTATTCGACCATGGCGATGCTGAAGCCGATGGCATCGCGGCTGAGATTGCGGAGAGAGTGCGAAAAGGAGAACGGAAATACAGCGATTTTGCTGTTTTTTACAGGGTCAACGCGTTGTCGAGGCCACTCGAAACAGCATTCTCACGCCATCGAATTCCGTTTCAGGTAGCTGCAGGTTTTTCGTTTTTTGAACGCGCGGAAATTCGAGATCTGATTGCCTATCTTCGTCTTATTGAAAACGATGCGGACGATCTGGCATTTGAACGCATCGTCAACCGTCCCATGCGAGGTATCGGGGCAAAGTCTCTGCAGCGTCTTTCGAGCTTTGCTGTGAAGAATCAGATCTCACTATTTGAGGCAGCCGTTCAGGCAGAGGAAATCGCTGAACTCAGTGCCCGGGCGCTGGGTCCGCTGAAGGCATTTGTCGACTTGATTCAGCGTCTCCAGGAAGTCAGCGCCGAAGGTAAAGCGGCTGCGGTTCTGGAGAGATTGATCGCAGAGATTGATTACCTGAAGATCTGGTCCGAAGCCGATGACGAAGTCGACGTGGACCGAGTGGCAAACGTCCACGAACTGATTACATCCGCTCGGCAATATGACGCCATGGAGCCTTTGAATCCGGAGGAACCAAATTCGCTGCAGGGTTTCCTGGAGCAGGCGTGTCTGAGCAGTGAAGTCGATAACGTGGACTCGACAAATGGCAGCGTCACATTCATGACAATGCATGCAGCCAAGGGGCTCGAATTCCCCGCGGTCTACATCATTGGGCTCGAGAATTCGCTGATTCCACATGAACGGGCCGTCAGAAACGGCGACCCTGCCAGTTTTCAGGAAGAACGACGCCTATTCTTTGTCGGAATAACGCGAGCGATGCAGGAACTGACGCTGACGCAGACCATCGAGCGAACGTTTCGGGGGATGCGACGAACGACCATCAGCAGTATGTTTGTACCGGAAATTGAGTCGGCGATTCAGAGACATTTTGATTCAGAGGCGCATGCTGAAAAGATCACAGAATCCGTCATGGATCGGAAGCTCGCGGAGGCCCGAAAGCGATTCGAATTCGCGAAGAATCAACCGAATCGACTGTTGTTGATGACCGGGACACAGCTTCAGGCGCGTTCTGGCGGGCACGACAGTGACGTCGAGGGCCACAGCGGTAGTAAACGCGAGGGATCGCAATCTTCGGCCCCACCTTCCGGTTCGCAATTGGCCGCAAACGCGATGGTTTCCGGGCTGCTCTATCACGAAGGAATGCGAGTGCGTCACCCGAGGTACGGCACGGGTTATGTGAAGTCCGTGTCTGCGTTCACTGGAAAAGGCACAGTGAGTGTCGTCTTCGACCTCGATTCACGTGAGGAAACGTTTGTCCTGGGGAAGGCTCCCCTGCAACCGCTGGAACTTTAGTCAGAATTTTGAATGCGGTCTTCGCGTCCGAAGTGGCGTTGCGAATGGGAGTATCATCCCTCTCAGGCAGGAACGATCGCTGGGACAAACTTTGCACGATAGGAATGCTGTTTGCTCCCGGGCTGCCGATCATGCTCAAACGTTGGGATTCCGACCAGGAATCGGGTGGCATTTGGCATTTCACAGTGCATATCAAATCGCCCCGGCATGTTTTGACTGAACCCAGCCTCCCAGGTAACATCTCGGGCTTGTTAGGGAAAACCCGGTCGAAGATCTCCTGATGTATCGATTCAAACTGCGCCGACAATTTCGATACGGTGGAAACTTCCGGTTTTCTACTGGACTTTGAGGTGTTTGATAACGTGAAAATCTACGTCTTGGATCCACCAGGACCCATGCGCGCGCTTTGTTTAAGTTTCCGGTAGCCCGGAATCGGCCTAACAGATTAACATGTCGGGACTTACGAAGTCGCCGCTTAATTCAAGATGCAAGCTGCCAGTCGCCTGACGCGTCTCGCAGTAGGTTTCTTCAACATTTTCCGAGTTTTTTTGACTCCAGGGACGCAGAAATGCTGATTTCCTCGTGGCTCAACGCAGTTCGTTACCGTTTGCAAACTCAGTCCCGAACTACGAAGCGTCGCCCGGTTCAGAAACGGTCCGCAAGAGCCTCTGAGGAACTGGAAATTCGTTCACTCCTGACATCGCTGGTTGCTGTTCGGCCGAACGTTGGGGCGTTTCTTACGGACGGCGAAGTCAGGAACATCGCTCCGCAGGAGCTAACTCTGCAGTTCAGTCTGGGCGAGAACATCGATGCGTCAAGTGTGACGCCCGACTCGATTCAGGTGACCCGGGGAGGGGTCGACGGCATTCTCGACTCGCTGGCTGTTCCCAGCACGGATGACGTGCCGGTATCGATTGGATTTGTCGGGGTCGGTAATGCACCGAATGAAGTGGTGCTTCGATTTGGAGAGAACCTTCCTGATGATGTCTACCGAATTACGGTGAAGGGCACGGGGTCAGATATTCTGACGACGGATGGAGGCACTGCGTTCAACAATGGTGCCGACGACCAGTTTGAATTTGAGCTTGATCTTGGTGCTCAGATCGCAGCGGTGGATCCGCAGCCCGTCACCGTCAATGCGGATGGCACGGTGACTCAGGCTCGTGATCAGATCGTCCTGTATCTCAATCAGGATGATCTGGATCCGGTTGCAGCTGAAACTCCGGGCTTCTACCAATTGATTTACACACAGGACACGGTGTCGAATCTGGATGACGTGACCTTCGTTCCGACATCCGTAGTGTACGATGACGTCACCGATACCGCAGTGCTTACTTTTGCCGGCGATCTGGCCACACTGCCAGGTGCTGGTGCGGGGTCATATCGGCTTCGGGTTGGTAATGCCGAGACCGCTCCTCAGGCGCCGCTGGCTCAGCCGGTCTTCGCAGATCCCGGCGACAGTTTTGCAACGGCGAACACAGTTCTGGGCACGATCAGCGCAGGTGGAAATCAGAGCCATATCATTTCGTCCTCGATCGATCCGCAGCCATACCAGTTCGTCTTCCCTGGGGCGTTGACTGACATCGGGAATCGACAGGTTGAGATCGAAACTCACGTTAATGCCGGTGCTGATGGTACGCCCGGAACTTCCCAGATTGACTACAATTTTCAGAGCTTCTACGGGTTTGATCCTCTGGGGAATCCGCTGCAGAACGTGATCACGGCTGCCCAGAAGCAGCGTGCCAGGGAAGTCTTTGAATTCTACAGCAACTATCTGGGGATCGACTTCCGCGAGACGGACGCGAGTGGCCTGACGATCGTCACAGGGGACCTCCGTGCGCTTGATCCGACTATTCCTACCGGGCCTGGCGGAGTCGCGGGCCTCGCTGGTGGCGGCATGGCGATCATGGACCAGGCAGAGATCTGGAACGATACAGCTGGCGGTTCATGGTTTGAGGTGGCGATGCACGAAATTGGCCACTTGCTCGGGCTTGGCCATACGTATGACGTGCCCGCATTGACTGTGCAGGGGTCAAACGGAGGTGCCACCGTTGGTGCGACGGAGCCCGACTTTCCGGGCGACATTGATGTTGTTCACGGCCAGTACCTGCACCGCCCCGACAGTATCGATATTGACCTCTATCAGTTCAATGTCGCCGCAAATACGAGCGGTACATTCACGACGGAGGTCATCGCGGAACGCCTTGCAAACAGCAGCAGACTTGATTCTGTGATCAGGCTCTACCGTCAGAATGCCGATGGCAGCCGAGAGTTGATTGCGCAGAACGATGACTATTTCAGCGAAGATTCATTCCTGCAACTGCATTTGTCGGCCGGGGCAACCCCGGTTACCTACTTCCTCGGCATTTCATCCGTTGGGAATGAAAGCTACGACCCAACGATAGCGGGAACGGGATTCGGAGGGACATCTCAGGGTGCGTACCAGATGCGCGTCGATTTCCGACCCGATGAGACAACGACAATCGTTGATACGACGGGTCAGAAGTTTGACGGAGATGCAGACGGTATTGAAGGAGGTGTTTACAACTTCTGGTTCCGGACGGCCTCTGAGGCTGACACGTTGTTTGTCAGCAAGGGAGCGATGTCTACGACCTCGACGTCCGTCAGTGCCGGCGTCACGTCGTTTGTCGTACAAAGTGTTGCGCCGTTTCAGGTGAATGATGTCATACGGGTTGACAACGAGCAAATGCTGATCACCGGCATCAACCCGACTACCAGAACCCTGACTGTCACTCGTGGCTTCAATTCGACAAC
>JAGQQE010000265.1 GCA_020426345.1 Planctomycetaceae bacterium | reverse complement strand
CTCAAACTGTGGAACAGGGACATCCTGGAGTGTCCGGAACGACCAGAAATCATCTGCCCGCCTGTCGACATTGCGGACGTTTCCCCGGGCATCAGGAGCTGGTTTCTGCGGACGATACTTTGGCAGTATTGCGCCGTCTTTCAGCCATTTGGTGATTATTTCGATTTCAGCTGCCGGCATTTTGCCGGACGGTGGCATTTGCAGATCATCTTCATCAAATGTCACTGCCTGAAGCAGCAGACTGGATTCAGGGTCAGAGGAATCAATGACCGGCCCCCGACTTCCGCCGGTGACGATACCTTCGATCGTTTCCAGAACCAGGCCGCCATTGTCGTGCCCCGTCACTTCGTCATGGCATTCGTAGCAGCGCTTCGCCAGAAGAGGCCGGACTTTTTTCTCAAAGAATTCCGCCTGCTTCGAAGAATCCTCCGCTGCAACGAGACGACCATCGATGCGGAAAGTCATCGTCAGCAGCAGAGTCAGTACAAGCAAAGAGGAATGTGTTAATTTAATTGCCATCGAAATCCCTCCGCTTCAAAACTGTCCCTCGATGCAGCAGTACTCAGGAATCGAAACATCCGCTCCGTTAACCGGGGATACCTGGTTTCGTGACTGACCGCAAACGGCTGCGTTGCGATCGAACATTCGATGTCCATGATCCGGATCGCATCCAGCTTGTCGGCAGCCCCGGCAGCATTACTGAGATAAACAACTGCCGCATCCAGCGAACCGGTCAGCAATTGATTGACCAGCATATCGCCCGTGGGAGTCTGCACAGTCACGTTATCCATGACTTCCTTCTGTACACCACCTTCTTTGAGTGTGTTCTGGGTGAGCCATCCCATGGCGCACTGTTTTTCGTGTCCGATACCAACCCGCAGGCCTTTTCGGCCAAGGTCACGAAGACTGGCAATTTGATGGGGATTTCCTTTTTGTACGAGTATGACAAGTTCGTTCTGCGACACGTCGACAGGAGCAGGAAACAGGGTCGGGACCTGATTCATAAATTCACGATCACAAGCAAAGTATGCATCGGGATGCTGTCCACCTTTCATTTGCGCAACCAGAATGCCACACCCGTTGTAGACTCGATTGACGCGCACACCTTCTCGCTGTTCAAAGGCAGTGATTGTTTCATCAATTGCCGGACGAAGCATCGAACCAGCAAACAGGGACAACTCAGGGACATCCGCCCACTCATCCGTGGTTGCAGAACTGCTTCCGGATACCACGCGAAAGCCATGGTTCTGGTAATGCATCAATCCGCGATCTCCCGCGCTCACATATCTGGCAAAGTGCAACGCGGCTGCAGGCTGACTGGTCGATGCCACAACGCCAATCCCTATATTTGACGCGGCGGGCAGCAGTTCAGGCAGCTCGACGAATTCAAGATCGGGATACGTGTGCAAAACGGCGTCATAGACGATACCGGCGTCAGCAGCGTCCACCAGTAAATCGTTTGCCACATCCGTAACGGTTGTCCGATATGCCATCGTGGCTGTATCCAGTTTGTCCCACAGCCCGGATTCTCCCAGGATCCTGCGAGTCACTTTCCCAATCGCGGCAGCATCAGGACTGGCCTGAATAACACGATTGCCTTCTTTCAGCAGATCGTCAAACGTGGTGATCTGTTTGGGATTACCCTTCCTGACGGCTACGACTGCCTGCATCCGAGCCAATGGCAATTGCTCGGCGACCAGAGATTTCTCACTGGCAATTCTGAGATAGCTGTCGTCCGCCGGAAGATACAAATCGCCCGTTCCACTCACTTCAATCGACGACAAAAGTGTCTGGGAAGGACCATATTGAATTTCGACTCTGCGGCCCGTCTCTGCTTCATACTCCTTGCGAATCGACTCCATCACCGCACGATTGCTTGCCGCACAAAACAGCGTGACCGGGGATACCATTGATGCCTCACCATCGCCCCCGGACACCTTCGGATCACCGGGACCAGGCGGACTCACATTGGACAACATCCACGCCAGTCCACCCAGCGCAAGCAGAGATGCCAGCATGGCAGCAGCAGTACGGTTCATGACAGACATCTTCTCTCTTGTGTTCAGACACGCAACGTATCGCTGACGGACAGCGTACGCTGGCAGAATGTTTTGGGGTGATGAGGTGCCTGGTCAGGCTGCAATATGGCGTCTGACGGTCCTGAAACCGGGCAGGACTTGCCACATTTCAGATCGCCAGCCGAAACCGCGAATCCGGGACATGGGCAGGAAGGAAAACTCAGGAACACCACGTTACCACGCAGCAGCGACAAAGTCGACTTTCGAATGTGCCGGACAGATTTCCTGGGCAGGCTGTGTTATCAGAATTCTCGATCTGAAATCATGCATCGAATGGTTATACTTGAGCAACCCTCCGATAAATCCTCCGGTTTTCAGTTGAGACAGCTCATGCCCGCCCGGTCCCTAAAACGCCACCCCAGGCGACTGACGACGCTGATCGTATCGATTGCTCAGGTGGTTCTTTTTCCATTCTTTACCGTTGCCCCGGGGCTTACAGCCGATGGGTTTGCAGCGGACGAATTGCCAGCAGGGCAATTGCAGACCCAACCAGGAAAAACAGAACTGTCACCGGATTCTGAAACGGCTGTAATGGCTGAACAGATCGAGTTCTTCGAAACCAACATCCGGCCGGTGCTTGTCGAACATTGCTATCAGTGCCATGCCGTCGAATCGAAGTCAATCAAAGGCGGGCTTCGGCTGGATACAGCAGCCGCAATCCGGGAAGGCGGCGATTCCGGAGCGGCTATTGATCCGGATTCACCCGGTGACAGCCTTCTACTGTCTGCCATCAGATATGAAGGTCTGGAGATGCCTCCGAGCGGTCGTCTTCCCGACAAAATCATTCAGGATTTTGAACGATGGATCGCTAATGGCGCTGTAGATCCACGTAAATCACTGGACGGTGAACCCGGTCATCCGACAGGCCAGTCTACACTCGACGCGGATCTGGACATTGAAGAGGGTCGCAGCCGATGGGCATTCCAGATTCCCCGGATGGCATCCGACCTTCAGATTGACGGCAAACCCGTCACAGATTCTGCCCGCATTGATGCGTTGATCGACCGCCGCCTGCATGACGCTGGCATTCAACGAAATCCTCCGGCAGAAAAGCGCGTACAGATCCGGCGACTTTCGTTCGATCTGACAGGCCTGCCACCCACGGTACAGGACGTTGAAGCTTTTGTCGCAGATGAATCTCCTGATGCGGTTGCCAGAGTCGTCGATCGGCTCCTGAATTCATCTGCCTATGGAGAACGATGGGCTCGTGTCTGGCTGGACGTCGCACGGTATGCAGAAGATCAGGCACACATTGTCGGCAATAACAAGGAACTGTTCTATCCGAATGCCTGGCGATACCGCGAATGGGTCATCAATGCCCTCAACAGTGACCTGCCCTATGATCGTTTCGTCACGCTGCAACTGGCTGCCGATATCATCGATCCTGAAGACACCTCCGGACACGTCGCGCTTGGCTTCATCGGACTCGGACCAAAGTACTACCGACGAAACGATCCGGAAGTCATGGCAGAAGAATGGGAAGACCGTGTTGATGTTGTGTCCCGGGGCCTGCAGGGCCTGACCGTTGCCTGTGCCAGATGTCATGACCACAAGTACGATCCGGTTCGCACAGAAGACTACTATGCGCTGGCGGGCGTGTTTGCCGGAACGGAGATGTTCAACAAGCCCATGGATGGCGTCGAAATCGACGGTAAAGGATTGGCCAAGAAACCGGAAGACGCCATTCATATTGTGCGTGACGGAAAACCGCGAGACCTGAACGTGATGATTCGGGGCAATGTCAACAACAAGGGAGCCATTGTTCCGCGAGGCTTTCTGGAGGTCATGTTTGACGGCGAACGACGTTTGTTTCAGAAGGGTAGTGGACGAGCCGAACTGGCGGCGGCGATCACTGATCCCTCAAACCCTCTGACAGCTCGTGTCATCGTCAATCGTATCTGGCAGCAATACTTTGGTAACGGCATCGTCCGAATTCCAAGCAACTTCGGACAACTGGGCGAAGCCCCCACCCATCCGGAATTGCTCGATGATCTGGCAGCTCGGTTCATGCAGAACGGATGGAGCCTGAAGTGGCTTCATCGCCAGATTGCGTTGTCCGAAACTTATCTGCAGTCGTCTGATATCCACCCGACAGCTGCCCAAATCGATGCAACAAACAGTCTGCTTTGGCGCATGCCCCGCCGAAGGTTGTCCATTGAATTCTGGAGAGATGCTGTTCTGGCTGTCAGTGGACAACTGGAGCAATCTATCGGAGGACCTTCTTTGCAACCGGACGATCCCAATCAGAATCGGCGAACAATTTATTCTGAAATCAGTCGCTTCGATCTCAATCCGATGCTGGCTCGATTCGATTTCCCGGATCCAAACACGCACGCCGCCAAAAGAACAGAAACCAATACACCACTTCAGAAACTGTTCCTGCTGAACAATCCTTTTGTGACAAAGCACGCAGCAGCCATCGGAGAACGTGTGCAACAAACGCTGCAGGACAATGCCGTTGAGAAGAGTTTGTCGAATACGACAGCACAGCTCTTCACGACTGTCTTACAGCGAAGACCGACCCCCGAAGAGTCAGCCGCCATGGAACAGTATCTGGCATCCCTGAATCAAGATTCACAGGATGTAGCCGCCCCGGATCGATTGACCCTGGCTGCACAGGCTTTGTTGTCATCCAATGAATTCTGGTGGCTGGACTAAAGTCGCGACTGGACGAAAACGGTAGCAGGACGGCTTGATCATTTCGCAGCTTTCAGCCCGACAACAACAACGTCATTTTCCTTCAGATCACCTTCGACGACATGAGTGAACTGATAGTCGCTCTCACCCACGACGACGTCGACCGCTTTCAACAGATCTCCATCTTTCACCCAGACAACCCGCTTCTTTGCCTCGACAACGGCTCTGGCCGCTTCGTCCACCGGTGTTTCTTCAGTGGCAGTGCTTTCATTTTCACCCGGAGGTGCTTTATCCAGATTCAGTTCCAGTCTGGCCTGATCTTCCTTTCGAACGTGTTCCTTTTGGGGAAAGTACCGCAATGCTCCATTCGGAATTTTGACGACATCCTTGTGTTCGCGGATCAGGAAAGTCAGATTGGCAGTCATCCCCGGCAGTAACTTCATGTCGTTATTCGGCGTTGCAACAACCACAGGATACGTCACGACATTTTGATTCGTCGTTGAACTGAGTCGAATCTGCTCGATGACACCGCTGTCGAACACCTCATCCCGGTAGGCATCGACTTTGAACTGTACCGGTTTCTGGTTGGCTCTTGCTTCGCTGATCAGACCGATGTCTGCTTCATCAATGGACGCGAAGATGTGCATCTTTTCCCGCATATCCGGGGCAACAATGAACAGTTCGGGCGTCTGAAACTGTGCGGCCAGGGTTTGCCCCGGATCGATCTTTCGATCAATCACAATTCCATCCACCGGAGATCGGATCTTTGTGTAATTCAGATTCGCCTCTGAGTTCTCCAGATTGGCCTTTGCCTGACGAACAGAAGCTTCCGCAATCTCCAGTTGTGCCTCCAGCGACATACGAGTGAATCGATACTGATCCAGTTCGGCCTGTGAAATGAAATCTTCGTTTTCTCCTTTCAGAGCCAGCGCACGCTGTTCATCATTGCGTGCTCTCTGCAGTTCGGCTTTCACTCTCGAGATTTCCGCTTCGCGGGTTTTCATCGCGGCGGTATCACGTTCTACCGATGCTTCGTAAATCCTGGGGTCGATGGTTGCCAAAATCTGATCGGCTTTGACTTCGTCGTTGAAGTCCACGAACAGTTCCTGTATCGGACCCGAAACGAAACTGCCGATGTGGACAGACAGAACCGGTTTCACTTCTCCGGTGGCATTCACAACGACGCGAATATTGCCGCGCGTGACTTTGTCCGTACGAAAATTCGGCTTGTTGCGTTCCGCCATCCAGACGGAGGCTTTGCGATAGCCGAAAAAGCCGCCGCCTCCCAGAACACCAAAGACAATCAACCAGATAATAAGCTTTTTCATGTGCCGGATCTTGCCTGGACATTTGCGTTGAGTCCACCCTTGTTTGGCAACTCAGCAGCAAAGTTTCATGGATTGTCACCCCTGATGAAGCACTTCGAGGGGCCGAGCATTCGGAGCAACAATTTTCAGTCCGGCCGCTCGGCGAAAGAGTTCGCTCAACGCGTTGCGGCCAACGTCGCCAAGGTCGATTGTCCAGTCGTTTACATACAAGTCGACGTGTTTCATCAGTACGTCATCATCAAATTCCTGTGCATACCGTCGCATCGTGGGCAGAGCAGCAGCGGGATTTGACTGAGCATACAACAACGAATCCCGGATCACCGACTGAACCGTCTGCAGAGTTTCTTCGGGCAAACTCCGGCGTGCGACAATGCCTCCCAGAGGCAGCGGGCAGGACGTTTCATTCTCCCAACGCGTCCCCAGATCCTCGACAAGCCCGAGTCCCTCGTTTTGCCAGGTAAACCGGCCTTCGTGAATGCAGACGCCAAAATCCGCCGACCTGTTCTGAAGACACGGCATGATCTCAGAAAACACGACATGCTCAATCCGAGCGGTATCACCATAGAACAGCCGATACAAAAGAGCGGCTGTCGTATGCTGCCCCGGACACAGCGTCAGTTGATTCTGACTTGTCGGCCGTATCCCCGGCTCACAACTGAGCAGCAGGGGACCGACGCCAAAGCCAAGCGCAGAACCAGAGGGAAGCACAATCATCTGTTCTGACAAAAGCAACGCCGCGTGAAAACTTGTCTTGGCGACATCAAAGTCACCTGCGAACAGGCGATCATTGAGTTGTTGGATATCGATCAAACTGACATCAAACTGCAGGCCCCGCAAATCGACTTCACCCGTCATCAACCCATGAAAAGCAAAAGTGTCATTCGGGCATGTTGAGATCCCAAGTTGTATGGTTGTCATCCTTCAGTCCTTTGGCACGCGATTCAGGGTGTAGTAGGCATGGGGATGCAACAGGGGCTGACCACTGGCAGCTCTGATGCCGGGAGCATGCAGCTCATGGACGAACAAGGGGCGCAGACCCCGGATCGTCAGATCGACCCGCAGACCATCTTCGGACACACGGGCCTCTGTAATCTGAAGGTCCTGTTTTTGGATTTCGTCGCTGCCGTAAGAAGATTGATAAAGGTATGTGTAGCTGTTCATCGAATAAGAATTCACATTCGCTGCCGATTCGCGATCCACCGGAGTCGTAAACACCAGCTGAAAACCCGTCGGGAGAGCCTTCATTTCTTTGATTTCAAACGGCGTCCGGCCAGTCCAGACAAGTCGCTGCAGACCATACGAAGCTGTCCCCAGACTGCTCCAGCCTCGATTAGTCAACCCGACAAACATACTGCCATCGGTTCCCTGGGCCATCCGCAGAACCGCCGAAGCAAAGCCACTGCGGAATGGAAAACAGGCTCCCTGATATTCACCATCCACAGTTTCGAGGAACACACGATTCATTCCCGCCTGTGTAAATTCGCCGACAAATAATTGTCCATGGAATGGCCCGAAACGGCCGTTGCTGTCATCCAGCATGATGTCTGTTGTCGACTGTCCCATCTTCTTATAAGGAAACCATACGGCGGGAGGCTTTAGCTGAGAAAACTGGTCGATCGCATCAGGAAAGGGAATGCCATTGGGAACTGTCCTGACACCATGAATGGTCGATCCGTTTTCATTCATCGAAGCCAGAGCTTCCGCATGGTGAAAGAAGGCTCCCTCGCGCATGTGGTGCAATGTATTTGTACCAACCCAGTTTCCCTGCTGGTCTGTGTAAAACGCGTCTCCCGCAGCATTGATTCCGATTCCGCTCGGTGAACGCATGCCCGCACAAACCGGGTGAAGCTGGCCATCCGGCGTGACTTTCATTCCCCATCCACGCCATTTTCCCTGACGGAAATTCAGTGTGGGCTCATGAATTGTTCGCTTTAATTCTTCACCTTTCAGGCCAAGCCCGATGTTCAGCGTGATCCAGAGATTTCCTTCTCGATCCAGCTTTGGACCGTAAGCATATTCGTGATAATGCCCTGTCACTCCCCAGCCTTTTGCAACAGTCAGATACTCGTCGGCAACATCATCACCATCAGTATCTCGCAATTCCGTCAGCTCGGATCGCTGCACCGTAAACAGCGACCCCCTGTGGTACAGCAGTCCCAAAGGCTCGTGCAATGCCGACGCAAAACGATGGTAGGTTACGTTCGAAGGTGAATCGTCGTAGACGCCCCCCAGTATCCACACTTCCCCTTTGCGAATGGCAACCGCAATGCGGTGATCATCCAGCACCGCAATACCACTCACTTCCAGAGCAAGTCCGTCAGGTGCCGGCTTCCATATTTTTGCCCGCGACGCCGTCGGCGCCTGCGACGTGCTGACGGAAATCAGTTTGTAAAAATCATCTTCCTGCAGCGCCTCATGATCCTGGGCACAGGTACTGTTCCACGGAAAGTCAAATAGTGTCAGCAGGAGGATTGGTAGTATGAGTGTTCGCATAGAATTTGCCCGGGGCGAATGAAGACAGGTGCTGAATCGAAGCATGAATCGAGGCCCATAAAGAAACTACCATCGATACCGAAGGTGAATCGTCACGGGGCGTTGACCATGAACCGTGATCGGAGCGATCTGTTCAACAGTCCCTTCCCGCGTCCGAATCTCGCTGCTGAGGCTCTCTTCAACAGAGACCGTCACGCCCTGATCATTGATATAGGCTCCGTCCGATCGTGCGTCCGGCTCCAGTTTCAATCCCTGATTCATTCTCAGCCAGAGTGAACTGCTTTCTGTGCTGGATGATTGAGTCAATGTCATCGTGCGTCGGAGACCACCATCGCCGTCCGGTTCGATACGATCTTCCAGATTGCAGGTCTTCAGACGATACAAGAACGTCGGCGTGCCGTCCTTGTTCAGACGATAACCCTGAAAGGTCGCACCCGCTTTTTCTGCATTGTCCGGCCACTGCGAATTCATG
>JAGQQE010000264.1 GCA_020426345.1 Planctomycetaceae bacterium | reverse complement strand
GGTCAGGGTTTCAGACCTTTGTGTTCAAGGAGCTGCGCAATCAGATTGTCGACAGTGATTCCCTGAGCTTCCGCTCGATAGTTCGGCAGGATGCGATGCCTTAACACCGGCGCGGCCAGCGATTCAATATCTTTGGATGATACATACGGACGGCCTTCTATGAGTGCGAGGGCTTTGCCCCCCAGCACAAGGTTCTGACCGGCCCGCAATCCCGCGCCCCAGCTCACGTATTCATTGATAAACGCTGGTGAATCTTTTTGTCCGGGGCGTGATGCAGAAGCGATTCTCACGGCATAGCGTACAACCTCTTCTGCGACAGGAACTCGTTGAACCACCTCATGAAATTCCCGTACGACATCCCCTTCGAAAAGGGGCTTAACGGTGTGACGACTTTTGCTGGTCGTTTGAGTGACAACCGCAACTTCGTCATCTTCCGGCAGGTAATCGATCAGCACATTGAACATGAACCTGTCCAACTGCGCTTCGGGCAGAGGATACGTGCCCTCCATCTCAATCGGGTTCTGAGTTGCCAGGACAAAGAACGGTTCCTCAAGCACATACCGTCGTCCCGCTGCGGTCACCTGATGTTCCTGCATGGCTTCCAGCAGCGCAGACTGCGTCTTGGGTGGTGTCCGGTTGATTTCGTCTGCAAGAAGTACGTTGGCAAAAATCGGCCCCTTGATGAAACGCATCGTTCGGTGGCCTGCATGGTCTTCTTCCAGCACTTCCGTACCGGTAATGTCTGCCGGCATCAGGTCCGGGGTGAACTGGATGCGATTGAACTTAAGATCAAATAGCTGGGCAATGGACTTGACCAGAAGAGTTTTCGCCAGTCCGGGAGCGCCTGTAATCAGGCAGTGTCCACCAGCGAGCAGCGAGATCAGGAGTTGGCGGACCACATCTTTCTGGCCGATAATGACCTGAGACAATTCCGCGTCAATCTGCTGCCGGAGTGAGCCTAACTGATCAATGAGCTGGCGTTCACGTTCGCGAGACATTGCGCCTGCTGCTGCAGGTTCGGTGGATGGTTCCGCTTGTGTCATACAAAGTCAGGTAAGTTGAATGCGGTTCGTCATCAGATCGCCAACGCAACTTTCAGGTGCAGGTTATCGTTACCGAATGAATGCACAGCAATTGACATCGAAACGTCTCCGACTTCGCGAATGTCAACGCATCGTTGGCTTCTCACCACAGACGATTTACCCTCCTCCTTTCCGTGTCATTTTGGTTTCGTGTTTCGGTACCAGATTTCAATGAGCAATCGTCAGTGTGTCATTGCATAAAAAACGATGTTGATTCCCAGGGGGTAGGCTTTCTTTTCAGAAAACTCTTTGAAGTACCACGGGTCTTCGCCTTCTCGCTCCCAGCCATCACCAAGATCTGTATTGTGTCCGATGAAAGCCATCATGCGGCCGTTGTCATCAAATAAGCCTTTGTAGTGAACATCTTCTGTTCCGTACCCCTGATTAGTACTGATCGTGCCATCCGCACGTTGGTGTGCAAACCCCAGCGCGGGAATCTGTGGTCGCTCTTTCAGGTCGTACACGCAATGAAAAATCGGATGTTCCAGTGGAAGTTCGACAGGTTCGCGTTCCGGGAAAATCCGCTTGAGCTCTTCGTAGAAGTTGTACCATTCCGTGTCGCCCCAGAAATCATCGACCATCAGAAAACCACCGTTCAGCAGATATGTGCGCAGCGCTTTCCTTTCGGCATCCGACAATGCGATGTATCCAGGTTCGATGATGTAGATAAAGGGATAGTCGAACAATGCAGGATCCGTCAGTTCCAGAATCGCACCGTCGGGATCTACATGCAGGGAAGTCAGTTGCTGAAGACGATAGGAAAAATTTAAATCAGCGTCCGGGTAATCTGTCTGCCAGCCCCAGCGACCGTACGAGCCATACCGGATGCGGACGAAGGTGAAGACATCTTTCCGGAAGTTTTCATCGAGTTTCCAGTCCGGTACTCCGCGGCGGTCCGGACGTCCGTCGGCTCCATAGAAGCTTCGGAAACGCCCTCGCTGAGCAACGACGGCGGTGGTGAAGCAAAGTGACAGCAGGACGATGGTCATCGTGAGTGTTCGAACTATCATGCGATCACTTTCTTCATGACGCGGACAGATTTCAGCAATCTGAAACTGTCTGATGACAGAGATCCTGCAGAGCATGGAACGGTGAAAAACTCCACCGATTTCGTGCTCCTGCGGAAAGCATGACTCCTGCGATATCAGGCAAACCATTCTATCGCAGGCAACAAGCTGCAGGAACAATATTCGATTGGGCGCCTGAAGCAAATCACACTCACCATTTCCCCCTTTTGCCGAGGGAGAAGAGTTTGCAGACAACGTTGTGTCAGCCGCCCAAAACTGCCGTAAAAATGGTGGAATGAACCGTGCGAAAAATGGAAGGTCAGTCTCTCGCTGGTGATTCAGACATCAGCGTTTTGTGGAACTTCGGCTGATAGGAGATCAGTACCTCCCCGAAACTTTGCAACCCGCAACCCTGCAGTGAAATTCGCCGATGGATCATTCATCGAACGAAAGCCCTATGGAGCTGGTCTCGGCGTCATTGGTCAGAGTCACCGGAATCTGCCAGGTCCGGGAGGCCAGACGGCACAGCGACTCGTCCGTTGCACAGTACCCATAACTCATTTGAACGATCAGAACGGTTTGCCCCGGCTCGCTGGATACAGGCAAAGAAAATGACGCCGTTCCGTTTTGCGGTGTCGCTTCCTCCCGCGAATTCAGCGCATCATCGGGTACAACGGCCTGTCCCTCGGATACCGCCACCTTCCAGGTGACCGGAGCTAATTCATTCAGCTTATGGCCATCCGGAATATTCAGATTCACTGTGAACTGAATCGGTTCGCCCGCTTTCACTGTCTGTGACGCGACTTTTGTGGCATCGTCCGTATTAATAGGAGAGGGAAGCCGAACAGGGTTGGGGGCTGCCAGTCCCTGAATGACAAACACCTTCATTTCGCCGGAAGTGAAATCGACCGTACAGATACGATGATTGTTGGTATCTGCAACATAAAGCACTTTCTCTCCGGCTGAGATTCCTCCAGGTTCATCGAGCAACGCTGGTTCGAGCGTGTCACCAGCCTCCCCTGTTCCGATCCAGGACTGAACCGATTGATTCGACAGATTAATGCGCTTGATCTTGTGGTTATAGGAATCAGCAACGAAAAGAGTTGCCCCGCGGACAGCGACTCCCAGAGGGTGCTGCAAACGGGCATTCGGTCCGATACCGTCAATATCTCCGAATGCGAAAAGTGACTGGCCCTGAGGCAGTTCTGATGTCCCGGCAATTGTCGTCACCTGACCTCTTTGATCGGTCGAAACACGCCGGACGGCAGACCCTTCGCTATCGACAACGTAAAGGAATTCGCCGCTCGGATCGACACAGATCTCAGAGGGTTGAGCGAATGATGACTGGTCCAGCGAACCGTTGATGACGTCTTCGCGCCCATTGCCTGCGTAACGTCGAATACGGTCTGAATTCGGCAGATAAACCCAGATTTGATGCGGGCCCGCCATCGCGATAAAGAGTTTATTGTCTGTGTATGCCAGCGACCAGGGGCTGTTGAGTGCGGTGGACAAGGGAGCTCCGCCCCCCTTCGCGCGGAAGTGCGCCTGTTCGCCGGTCCCCGCAATCGTCTTGACGGACTTTGCTGTCAGATCGATAGCACGCAGCATGTGATTTTCTGTGTCCGCGACATACAGCAGATTCTCAACAAGCGCCATGCCCTGCGGGTGATTGAATTCCGCGCTGGAGTAACTGCCATCCGCCGTTCCCATGCGTCCGCTGCCAACGATATCAATTAATTCACCGCTGGTGCTCGCAATCACAATTCGATTGTGGTTACTGTCTGCGACAAAGACACGTTGCCCGGCTTCGTCGACGAGCACCTTCCCTGGATACCGGAGCGGTGTCTCGGTGGCCTTCCCTTCTTCCAGTTCGAATCGGATGGGAGTTTCATCCAGAGTGCCCTTCGAACGATGGTACTCAATGAGTTTTTCAATCACTTTTTCGATGGGTTCTCGATTGCCTTCGCCGGACAACGAACCGATGTACCGTCCTTCGGCGTCGATGATTGCCAGGGTAGGCCAGGAACTCGTGCCGAATCGCCGCCAGACGAGCAATTGATCGTCATTGACCACGGGATGCCGGATCTCGTACCGCATGATGGCATTTCGAATGTTCTCGGCGTCTTTCTCGTTTTCGAATTTTGCCGAGTGCACCCCGATGACAACAAGTTCCTTCTCAAACTTCTCTTCCAGGTACTTCAAGTCCGGAAGAATGTGCATGCAGTTGATGCAGCAGTATGTCCAGAAATCGACAAGGACGATCTTACCCTTCAGGTCCTTCATGCTGATTGGCTGTGATGTGTTCAGCCAGCCGCTTCCCCCTTCGAAGACTCCTTCCGGAACCACCTGCGCGCGGGGGAAAGGATCGGCCACACGTCTCGCACCCCGCTGTGATTCATCTGTATTGTTCAATGCCACGCGGTCCTGTGCCCGGCTGATGTTGCCCGATGCCAACATCCCAGAGAACATCGCGAGAACAAGAAGACGAATCACAAAGGCTGGTGAGATGCGAGTCACGGCATCGACTCCTGAAATGCAGCAGCAGATCGCTGGCCCGATGTCAGGGGAGGGAAATGAACGTTAAGCTTTTAATCTATCGTCGAACGAATCGATGCGAAAGTGTTGATAAGGATTTCTGCGTTCAAAACAAAGCGTCGATCAGTAACGTCGATCAATGAAAGTCGTAGGTCACCACGCCATGCCTTTGTGCCCGGCTGATGCGATCGGTGGCATAAAGTCCTGCCAGAACGAATTCCACACACGATGCACGAACGGCAGCATTGTCGGCTGCGTTGACCTCAAATGCTTTGTCCCAAACTGGAGGCACTCGTTTCAACAGCGTCTCGTAGTAGGTACTTGGAAGCATGTCACCCACTTCGATCTTTACACCCTTCGCAAAGATTTCGGTGATCTGTTCGAGCCCGTGCTGTTCGATGTATTCCTCGAAGACAGTCCTGATAGCTTCTGCCGTCACAGAGTCCAGAACCTGTCTTTCGCTCATCTGGTGGCTGCTCATCAGATCAACTTCCAGCTTACCAAGCGACGACGAATAAAGATGGCCAAGATCGCTGATGCGTGGTACTGCTGGATTTTCACCCAGAACTGCGCCGCGCCGCCGCGCGCTGGCGATCATAGTCTGATAGTTTGCAATGCTGAATCGGGCACTGACGCCCGATTGCTGATCGATGTAACGGCTCCGGCGCGCGGCACGGCTGATCTCTTCGACAATCTGTTTCATGAAGAAAGGAACGAGCACCGGAAAGTCGCCATCAAGATCAACGCTGCACTCCTGCTCCATGATCTGTATGCCCGCATCCCGTTCCGAAGGATAGTGCGTATGGATAATGCTGCCGATGCGGTCCTTCAGCTGCGGGATCACTTTGCCACTTCGGTTATAGGTCGAAGGGTTCGCCGAGAATAAGATGACAACATCCAGATCGAATTGAATCGGATACCCTCGGATCTGAACGTCTCGTTCCTCCAGAATGTTAAACAGGCCGACCTGAACGAGTTCATCAAGTTCGGGGAGTTCGTTCATCGCGAAGACTCCGCGATGCATGCGAGGGATCAAGCCGAAATGCAGGGCATCTTCGGCAGACATGCTGCTGCCAGCGGCAAGCTTGGCAGGGTCGATTTCGCCAATGATATCTGCAAACTTGGTCCCTGGAGCCAGTCGCTCTGCGTAACGTTGGTCGCGAGGCCACCATTTGATTGCAATCTGATCATCGCTCGCGCTGGCAATCCGTTCTTTTCCGGCAGTGGTAATGGGCTGATAGGGATCTTCATGAACCGGGCAACCCGGTAAATCCAGGTACGGAATTGCGTCATCAAGAAACCTCGGGATCGCTCTCATCAGGCGACTCTTACCCTGTCCTTTTTCTCCCAGAAAAAGAATGTCGTGACCTGCCAGCAGCGCAAGACTGATTTCGGGGACGACGGTGTTTTCGTACCCGAGCATTCCGGGGAAAAGCACTTCGCCTGCAGCCAGTTGACGAACGAAGTTGGAACGGAGTTCTTCCTTCACTGAACGCGATTTCCAGCCGCTGTTTTTCAGGTCCGCCAGTGTTTCAGGGTGCATAGCGTTCTAAATCTTTCATTGAGGCGCTTCGGCCACTATCACAGAACCAGAGTGGTCGTGTTTCGCGTCAGAATTCTAATCGGGACCACCAACTTCAGGTCTCTCCTGAGTCGCCGACGCCAGACATTCATGAAAAACGTCTCGGTCAGCATTCGTCAGAAACGCGGCTCGAATTGACAAAGCAAAGAAAGGCGGCCTGTGTATTTCCGCATTCGAACCTGACTGGTTAACCTCGACGTGAACCATTGGATCAAGATCTGCGACTTTCACCAGGTCCTTCTGCGTTCCAAGAACCATATCCGCACCGCTGGCAACGGCAGCTTGCTCCACACTTTCCAAATCAGCTCGTGTGTAATGGTGGTGATCACGAAACCAACGATGGCCCTTCACTTCGAAACCAGCCTGGCGGCAGGTTTGTTCAAAGCTCTCCGGGTTGCCAATCCCTGACATCAGAAACACTTTCCCGGCAGAGGGATCGTTCGAACAAAACCGTGCTGCGTCAAGCTTTTCATTGGTTATAGACAGTAATTCAGAGGGTGCAAACCGGACGCGACAGATTCGCCCCGTCAGCCCCGGCGATGCGTTGATAACTGCCTTTTCAATTTGCTCAAGCGTTTCTGCGTCAGCTAAATCAGCCCTGGTGATCATCACAAGTTGAGCCCGACTGAGAGAATTCAGCGGTTCGCGCAGCAATCCTCGGGGCAGGAGTGATCCGAACCCAAAAGGGTTTGTTGCATCAATCAGCACAATATCCAGATCCCGATGCAGGCGACGATGCTGAAATCCGTCGTCCATAACGATCACATCAGCCTCACCGGTAGCCTCCAGTTTCTTTGCGGAGATGATTCGATCCGGGTTTTGCAGATGCGGGATCTGCGGGCAAAGCTGCTGCAGTACCTGGTACTCGTCATTCACACCCTGCACTGCAGCTCGATAGCCGCGACTGACAATGGCTGTGCGTCTGCCAGCGGACGTCAGCGTCTGAACGACCAACGCAACGACGGGGGTTTTTCCGGTTCCGCCGGTTGTAATGTTGCCAACGCTGATAACCGGCATACTGGCTCGATATGTCGGCTTCACCCCGCAGTCGAACAAAAAGTTTCGAACTGCGACAATCCATCGATATGGTATCGAGCAGACGAACAGGCAAGCGCGCAGGGTGGCTGCGAGGAGCCCCTTCGACTGACCACTGATCAGCATTCGAAAACTTGATTCGTCCATCTTCACGTTAGAATCACATGTTCCATTGAGACTGTTGGGCGCGCCCGACGGGCATCCTGTGTCATCTTAGCGTCTCCAGAAAGGGCGTCCTCCATCATGGCTGATGTTCAATTCGAAGTTGCCGAAAAGCTGAATCACTTCGGGCAATCAGGCCTTCTGAAACACCTCCAGGCCATCGATCCGGCGAGTGCTGAGCGTTTATTGAATCAGATCAACAAAGTCGACCTGCGAATGATTCAGGAAATCTGGCAGTCGGCATCCGCAGAAGAGGCCGTGTCAGAATCTGCTTCGGATCGAATCTCGCGAGCCCAGGCCCCGGCAACCGTTGTTCGGCAACCGGAAGCTGAGGCTGATCAGCAGGCCTGGACTGACGCTGACAGTCTCGGAGCCGCGGCGCTGGCTGAGGGCAGGGTGGCAGTAATTACTGTCGCAGGCGGCCAGGGAAGTCGCCTCGGATTTGATCACCCCAAAGGTATGTTTCCGATCGGACCAGTTACAAACCGCACTCTTTTTCAAATCTTTGGCGAACAGATCCAGGCACGCTGCAAACGTCATCACGCAGATATTCTCTGGCTGATCATGACCAGCGATGCCACGCACGATGAAACGGTGTCCTTCTTCGAAGAAAATGATTTCTTTGGACTCGAATCGAAGTCCGTTCATTTCTTCCAGCAGGGAAGCCTGCCCGCAATCGATGCAAAAACGGGCGAATTGCTGCTGAGTTCCGTTGATTCCCTGTGCCTGTCGCCGGACGGACATGGTGGCCTTGTCAATGCACTCAAAAATTCGGGTCTGC
This sequence comes from Planctomycetaceae bacterium, assembly GCA_020426345.1. Taxonomy (GTDB): domain Bacteria; phylum Planctomycetota; class Planctomycetia; order Planctomycetales; family Planctomycetaceae; genus F1-80-MAGs062. Next base: position 830 of record JAGQQE010000264.1, on the reverse strand, counting down.
TGGATCTGCTGAAGCAACGCGGTGTCGAACACTTGTTCTACCACCAGGTCGACAATCCAACCGTCATCATGTGTGACCCGGCTTTGCTTGGATTTCATATCGAACAGAAATCGCAGCTCACCACGAACGTCGTTCGAAAAGTTTCTCCGACAGAGCGAATGGGCGTTCTGGCTGATGTGGACGGTCGAACGCAGATTATCGAATACAGTGAGCTCTCTCCGGAACAAGCGGCCAGCGAAGACGAAAACGGACAGTGGATTTTCTGGGCGGGAAACACTGCGATTCACGTTTTCTCCCGTGAATTCCTCGAGCAGTTGGCCGAAGACGGATGTCGACTGCCACTTCACGTCGCACGCAAAAACGTCGCATTCCTCCGGGCCGATGGCACAATGGTCAAGCCGGACGACCCGGCCAATCCAAACGCTGTCAAACTGGAGCGCTTCATCTTTGATGCTCTGCCGATGGCGGAAAAAACCCTGATTGTCGAAGGCAACCGCGACCGGGAATTTAATCCGGTTAAGAATCGAGAGGGAGCGGATTCTCCAGCAACATCTCGCGCAGCGCTCAACCGGATTGCCCGTGAATGGCTGGCTGCTGCGGGTATTGAAGTTTCCGAAGAAAAGTCGATCGAAATCAGTCCGTTGACCGCACTGGATGCTGCGGAATTGTCCGAACGGGAAACTCGCGATCTGATGGATGAGATCGTCATCCAGTAGGAACAGTGCGGCTTCCAGTTGTATTGACTGAACTTGCGGCAGAACCGCGGCACTTAACCATCTGCGGCACACCCCGCTGCATCAGAAGTGACGGAATCTCAGCAGATTCAGTGA
>JAGQQE010000263.1 GCA_020426345.1 Planctomycetaceae bacterium | reverse complement strand
ATCATTGCTTCAGACTTTTCTGGCGATTGTTGCCGCGAAACTGCTTTCGCCGCCTCGCGTGCGGCCGCTGATTTACCGTGCCCGTATGGAAGCAGTACACCGTCTACAAGCTGCCAGACCATCCAGTGCGCGTCAGGTCTGATTTGATCCCAGGACCTTGCGTGAATATCGCGGTATGTTCATCGACGAGCACCTCGTGACGATAGATTGTCCCTGGGGCTGTCCTGTGGAGGCTTGTTCATGCCGAGCGTCGGATGGCTGGTTGCGTTCCGTAGCACTCAAGAGCTCCCGCCAGACGGGCCGCGTGTTCGTTCCGGAATCGCCCCATCGCTTTCCCGGCAAGTCGGGCGATTCCCTGAGGCATGGCCATTCGGAGTGTCGGTCGCAGTTCAATCCGCTGTCCAATGGGCTCCTCAATGAAGCCCATGCCTCTCTTGAACAGATCGAGTGAATCCATTCCGGGCTGAAGCGACTGAAGTCCGATGCAGACTTCTGAGATGTCCGGATTGCTCATGCGGTCCTGAAGAAACGTATAAAGCATGGCATTGTTCGGCTTATATTTCAGTAGTTCCTCATCCGACCGCACGATGCTGATATTCTCAACGGACCCGATGCGAAATGAAACGAGGAACGCAGCAAGGCTGCCTTCGTGCCAGGAGGCCCAAAGTGTCGCGGCGGGATATTTTGACACTGCTTCAAAGTAATTGCGCCACCACGCCTCGAAGTTATCAGGAATCCTGCGTCCCTGGCGTCGAAGTGTTTTTTCATGCAGTTCTATTCCTGCATCCTGAAGCTCCGACGCATCCAGCTGGCCCGACCTACAATACTCAAGTCCCTGGCGAGTTTTGTTGCGAGCTTTTGCGTTCAGCGTCTTCAGGTCATAGTCTCGCTGATTCACAATATGTCGAAAACTGGGAACGCCATTCTCGGGTTCACAGCAGTAGCGTGCCATCACACCGCGACTGTCCATGATCTTCGACGGATCCACAGAGGCTGGGTTGAGCCGCATTTCAAACGGGCAACACATCCAGACACGGGAACTGACTTCGAACCAGTAGCGTCCGTTATCTTCAATTACGCCATGCCCAATCCGTTGAGCAAATTCGGCGTAGAAATGCGGATCCATCGACAAGAGTCCTTTCCAGCATACCCGACGCAAGCTTCCCGCTCACGCCACTTTCCTTTTCGCAGTATTGCTGCGAATGCTGGAGGACAGTGTGATGGTGGCTGGTTTCTGAAAGATGCAGAATTCCTTGGCCGCGATATGCACTCTTCCGCCAGTCATACGGTACAGCAACGACGCAGATGCGTCATAACTGTTTCGCAAAACTCGCACAAGACTATTTGGCGTCCGCGGCATCGCCTCCGGGTGCGACTCCACGAATTCAAAACCTGCGTTGGCGGCCAGCTTTGTCAGTGTTTCTCGAGTGTAGTAGTAGAAATTGACACCGGCATTCAGACGCAGCGTATTGCGTCCCCGACGGCGGAACCGGGTCAGAAGACTGTTCATCAGCCGATAGTGATGCCCGGGAATCTCAATGGCCAGATAACCGCCCGGTGCCAGGATTCGATAGAACTCTTCCATATCCTCAACCGGCTCTCGATGACACAGGAACGCGTCAAGAGAGCAAACGACATCAAAGTGATCGCGACTGAACTGCAGATCACGGAGATAGCCTTCGTGAACCTTCAGGTTGAAATTTCGGCGGGCATACATGGCAGAAACGCGTGAAGGTTCGACACCTTCGACGCACCAGTCCCTGTCGTCTGCAAACTGAGCCAGAAACAGTCCTGATGCGGTGCCAACGTCCAGGAGTCGACCGCCGTCAGGCAACAGCCCTCGAATAAGTTGTGCTTCCCGTTTCAAACTGTGCTGCCGCTTGTACACATACGCCGTCTCTGCAAGCTCTTCGTCCGGCACATGCTCTTCGCGAAAGAAGTCTTCTGTCTCGTCAATCGGGGGCGATTCGCCCACATACATCAGACCGCAACCACAGCAGGAAACGATCTGAAGGTCATTACTGTATCCCGCGACCTTTCGGTCCTCGGGTCCGCAAACTGGACAATGAAGAGTCACGGCTTCGCTGTGTCCGTTGTAGATTCTCAAGTTTGTCTGGGTGTTATCAATTGTCATTTTCAGCAACCAGTCGGAGCCCGTTTGACATGACGAGTATCCACACGATGGCAAGCCAATTGAAAACCGGACTTGGCAATCCCGACTCGACTTGTGGCATGTGTTCACCAGTTGAAGTTTATGGAAATCCCAAAAGCCGACGCAATCCGCGAAATTCAGGCGAAAACGAAGCAGGATCTGTTGTGCTGAGGTGGTAATAGGTCGTGTTTTTCGAGGTTTGCAGCCACCCGTGTGGCCAGAACCGAAGCCGTTTCGCCCTTTCGTTACGGTCAAAAGTTTTTTTTCCTTCGGTGCCGGAACGGCAGATTCATACTTTGACCGAAGTTGAACGGCATTTCCCGGGTCTGCAGAATCCCGCAAAATTGGCGAATCCTGCCGTTCGCTGATGTCATCTTTACCTGAACGTCTGAATTGTGTTATCACTTCCGATTCAAGCGCAACCAAACGAATGCAGGTCTCTGAGGAATGGTCATCTGAACAGAACGTTCAGCAACCGCTCGGAGTTCGAAGAGCGCAGCACTTGTCAGAAAAAGGAGTTTCTGATCGATGTCAGCGGTAGCTCGCACAACTCTTACCAACGCAGCGAATGAAACGAATGCCAAGCCGCAGATCGTGCACTGTCCAGCCTGCGGTTTTCATCCGCAGGACATTCGACCCTCCTGGAAGTTTGTGAATTCACGCGGTGAAACTGAATGGCTGAAATGCCCCGATTGTCATTCGTACTACATGAACAAACCCTACGATCTGGACGTAGAAGTTGCCCACACGCAGACAATGGCCTGGGGCGATACAACCAATGGCGAACAGCTGAACGACATCAAGCAGCGGATGTATCGTTCCATCGTTCATCAGTTGTCGAAGTATATCAGCCCTGAAGGCAAGTCTCTGCTGGATGTCGGCTGCTCTTACGGAGGGTTCATGCTGGCCGCGAAGGAGGCCGGTTTTGATGTCTGCGGCTTCGATATTGTTCCTGCTGCCATCGCATCGGTTCATAAGCAGGGGCTTTCTGCTCAATGCTGCAGCAAGGTCAGGGAATTCGATCTGCGGACGGACCCGTTCGATGTGATCTCTGTGCTGGATGCAAACATGTACTGGCCCAGCCAACCCGAAGAATTGTCCGAAATCTATAACCGCCTGAAACCCGGCGGACTGATGATCATGAGAATTGTGGACAAATCCTGGATGGCCCGAATCGGGTCGATGCTGCAGCATGTTTCCCCGGCGCAAGGGCAGAAGCTGCTGCGTCGTGCGGTGAACGATCATCGATTTTCGATGCCGGCCGCCAGCTTTGTCCGTGTTCTGGAGAAATCCGGGTTCCACGTCATTTCTGCATCTCCCAAAGGTGCCGTGCACTCGGATGATACGAGTCTTTCGGTCAAAGCTTCGTTTGCGATCGGCACCGCCCTCTGGCAAACGTTGGGAATTTTTGTGGCCCCCGGTGCCGTCATCCTCGCCGAACGTCCTGCATGACTCCGGAAGGCTACTGAAAACACGTCATTCAAAGTAAAGCCGAAGCGTCAGCGATAGATTCTTCGGAGGTCTCCAGAACGGGTTGACACCGCCATCCGTATCAGCGATCTGCCGACACTGGAATCTTATGCTGACTTTCATCAATCACTCATTCAATTTCCTCAGACAGAGATGTCGACATGAAAATCCTTGGACGTCCGCCCGCCGCTTTGCTTCGCGCATTCATGCAGTCTCCCGCTTTGCTGGCCGCCTCTGTTCGTGCGTTTGGCCTGGTTGAGAATCCTGTTGGTTTCTTGTGGAACTATCTGACAAAGACATCACCGGCCAGCCGGTGTGTACGATTCCGGGACGGTCTGACCATTCACCTGCCAGGCGAAGCAGAAGACATAGTCACGATCTTCCTCGTGTTCATGCGGCGGGACTATGGATTCGTCCCGGCAGGAACAGACGTGGTCGACATTGGCGCAAATATCGGAGTCTTCTCCCTGTATGCAGCCCGTCAGGGAGCCGCACGGGTCATCGCCTGTGAACCTGGCCTGGCAACGAGTGAACTGCTTCGCAGAAACATCGAAGCCAACGGACTTCAGGACGTGATCACCCTGGTCAAAGAAGCGGTTACTAACGACGCTGGCGGAATCGTAAAGTTTCCCGTCGCGGCAAACGCAAACACTTCTATCCCGACAGGCGACTTCGATGGTGAAACAGAAGAAGTCCGAACCACGACACTGAACGAAATCGTCGATCGCTTCGAATTAAGAAACATCAGTGTCCTGAAAATGGACTGCGAAGGTTCCGAATATCCCATTCTGCTGGAGACCGACGACCTCAACCTGCAACCCGTACAGGCTGTCCGAATGGAGTACCACAACGGACAGGTAGACCAGTTATCGAAGAAGCTGTCCGCGGCTGGCCTGCAGATGACAGAACACACTATCGTGAACCCACATCATGGTCAGTTGTGTTTTGAACGCCGCGCGGCATGATTCAGTTCAGATTCACTGTCCCTGAGGCAATCTACGATGGGATGCTCGGGAGTTCATCGGACTGCTGCGGAGAGCAGTTTTGTGAACTCTGACGAGCGGCATCAGGCAGGGAATGCATCAGAACGGGAATGCATCAGAACGGGAATGCATCAGAACGGGGGCTCTATGGATTCGGCAGATGGAACAGTCGTTGCTCTTGATCATGCGATGGTCAGGCATCATCTCAGTATCCTGCGAAATTCGCTGACAGCACCGTCAGCCTTTCGGATTCATCTTCGTGCCCTTTCCACAATTCTTGCCGTCGAAGTCACTCGAAATCTGCCCGTTGAACCGGTGACTGTGCAGACACCGATTGAAGAAACAACCTGTCATCAGTTGAGCCATCGCGTCGCAGTCGTCCCCGTCCTCCGCGCCGGTCTGGGGATGGTCGATCCTCTCGTGAGCCTGCTTCCGGACCTTGAAGTGTGGCATTTGGGCGTCTATCGGGATGAAGAGACGGCGATGCCCGTTCATTACTACGATAAGCTGCCCGACTCCCATCCTCCTCAACTGGCAATAATCGCCGATCCGATGCTGGCTACGGGCGGTTCAATTTGTATGGCCGCCGATGCATTGAAACGCTGGGGTGTCCCGAAAATTCAGGTGGTTTCGATTATCGCCGCGCCGGAAGGAATTGCCCGCGTTCAAGTCGATCATCCTGATGTAGGCATCCTGACGTGTGCGATTGATCGCCAACTGAACGAGAAAAAGTACATTTGCCCCGGATTGGGTGATGCGGGAGATCGCATTTTCAATACGTTGCCTGTCTAGAAATTCCGGCGAGACTGTCCTTTTCCTGAAAAACTGCCACACGCAACATCACGGGGCCGTATCCAGCCGATTTGCAGGAGGTCATACTCTCGGCGACCGGAAAACGAGGTGGATTGGCGAAACTGCAGAGATACCGAAAGGTAATCTGGCCGAGTAGTTTTTCGATGCTCATCGTAACTCGCGTTTCCTCAGGCAGGAATGTAGGAATGAGTGGCTCTAAACGATATCGATGTGTGCCGTTGTTTGGTCCTCCAGGCGTGGGCAAGGGAACACAGGGCGGGATCCTCGCCAATATTCCCGGATTCTTTCATCTCTCGGTTGGTGACGTTTTCCGGTCGATCGATATCGGCTCACAGAATGGTCGTGAGGTTTACCGCCATATTTCGCGTGGTGAACTGGTTCCGGATGCCCTGACAATCAAGATCTGGCGAAAGGCGGTCGAAGCCTACGTCGCGCTGTCTCGCTTTAAGCCGCGTGAAGACCTGCTGATTCTTGACGGAATGCCACGCAATGTAGAGCAGGTGCGGATGGTGGAAGAGTATCTCGAAATCCATCGCATCATTTACCTGAAGTGTTCGGACGAGGAGGACATGGTTCATCGAATTCGTCGACGGGCCATTCGCGAGAACCGCACCGACGATGCCAACGAAGACGTCATTCGACATCGCTTTGAAGTCTACCACCGCGTCACCGCTCCGGTCCTGGAACAATATAGTCCCGGGGTCATTCACGAAGTCGATGCCAATGGTTCCCCGGCGGAAGTGCTTCGATCAATTCTTGGCTGCCTGATTCCCGTCCAGAATGAACTGTTCGAAGCCAATCAGCTTGAAGAAGAGCAGGGTGGAGGCTGGGATTAGAGCCCGCGAGTTTGGCGACGAAAGTGAACTCCTCGCCGCCAGGCTTTGTCCTTCATGATATTGTGTCGATACAATACCCGGCAAGATTCCGGATCCGGCAGGATCTCCGGAAATGCGTCCGGCTCGCGCGCCACGCTGACTTGATCCGACCACTTCGTGAGGTTCACCCAATCGTATGAAACGCATCCGACTCGGCGCTGCCATCCTCAATCAAACACCAATGGACTGGGTCGGAAACACCCAGCGCATCATTGAAGCGATTCAACTCGCGCGACAGCAGGATGCCGGAATCCTTTGCCTCCCGGAGATGTGTATCACCGGCTACGGCTGCGAAGATATGTTCCTGTCGCCCAGCGTCTGGCAGACTTCCTGGCAAATGCTGCAGAAGATTGTCCCCGAAACCCGGGGAATGGTCGTTTCAATTGGCTTGCCGCTTTACGTCACCAATGGAGTGTACAACGCGGTCTGCGTCGCGGCCGACGGCAGAATTGTTGGCTTTGTCGCAAAGCAACACCTCGCAGGCGATGGACTGCACTACGAACCACGATGGTTTCGGGTCTGGCCGGCAGAAGTGGTCACCGAGTATCACTGCGAAGGGGAATCCTGGCCGATCGGTGATCTGCTGTTCGAATGCGATGGCATCCGCATGGGTTTTGAAATCTGTGAAGATGCATGGGTCGCCGGGCGTCCCGGCAATCGAATGGCAGAATGTGGTGTGGATATCATTCTGAATCCCAGCGCCAGTCACTTTGCATTCGGTAAACACGAGATCCGAAAGCGATTTGTTCTTGAGGGATCCCGATCCTTTGGTGTGAGCTACGTCTATGCGAATATGGTCGGCAACGAGGCAGGTCGCGCTATTTACGATGGCGGTGCCCTGATCGCATCCAGTGGTGATCTGATTGCAGCCGGGCCCCGCTTTGGGTTCCACGAGGTTCATGTGACCGTCGCCGATGTCGATGTCGAACTCACGCGAAGCCGCCGAGCCGCAATCCATTCCATGCCGACCGATGTGCAGGACGAAGTTCACGATCGCATCGCCAGAGTTCAAGGGACACTGAACAGCCCCTCCGCTCCACTTCTGACACCCAGTGAAGCAACCCCTGGCAGGGCCGTCGAACCACAGAGTCGATTCGACGAATTCACAAAGGCAATTGCCCTGGCCCTGTTCGACTACATGCGCAAAAGTCGTTCCAGTGGCTTTATTGTTTCCATGAGCGGGGGAGCAGATTCTTCTGCTGTCGCCTGCCTGATTCGTTGCATGGTCGAACGTGGACTTCAGGATCTTGGCGTTGATGGTTTCATCGGCAGGCTGAACTACATCAAATCCTTTGCAAAGGTCGCCGACACAGCGAGCTCCCCGGACGACTTCATCAAAGTCGCCATGCAACTCCTGCTGACCGGTATGTACCAGTCCACTCGAAACAGCGGAGACATTACTCGCACCGCTGCCGAAGGGATAACCAGAGCAGTTGGAGGGACGTACTATGAAATCAGCGTTGACCAGATCGTTCAGAATTACACAACAGCAATCGAAGCGGCAATCGGACGTCCGCTGACATGGCAACAGGATGACATCACGCTTCAGAACATTCAGGCACGCACGCGATCGCCCAGTATCTGGATGCTGGCCAACCTGAACAATGCGTTATTGTTGTCGACCAGCAATCGCTCCGAAGCAGCCGTTGGTTACGCCACCATGGATGGAGATACTTCAGGAGGACTCAGCCCCATTGCCGGCATCGACAAGGCGTTTCTTCGCGAATGGCTGAAGGTCATGCAATCCACGGGCTCTGGTGGTTGCGCAGCGGTTCCGGAATTGGGTCTTGTCAATATGCAACAACCCACCGCAGAGCTGCGGCCTCAGGAATACGCCCAAACCGATGAAGGCGATCTGATGCCTTATCCTCTGCTGGATCAGATCGAACGGCTTGCCATTCGTGACAAACTGAGCCCTGCGGAAGTTCTTCAAACGCTGATTCGCGAAAACTCCCCGTACCAGGAACAGCAGTTGGTCGAATGGGTCAAACGTTTTTTCCGGCTTTGGTCACGGAACCAATGGAAACGGGAACGATACGCTCCTTCATTCCACGTGGACGACAAGAACCTGGACCCAAAAACCTGGTGTCGATTTCCCATTCTCTCCGGTGGCTTTCAGTACGAGCTGGATTCGCTGTAGTCGATCCCGAATCTCGCGGCATGGTCGTCTGATGAATCAATCCCCCAGGCCCGATCCGGTGCTCTCGCGACAGACTAAAAAGGAAGAGTTCGGTGATCGACAGAGGATGGGCACCTTCCTGCAAACACAAGCGGAATCGCATTGACGGCTCGGTTTCGAAGGAGCAATCTGAGTTCAAACGGACGTAACGATGTGACCCTGATCGCCAACCAGAGCCAATGAGAACGCACGCCCGAATCCTGCCATAAGCAGCGAATCGTTTCCAACAACTGCAGTGCAACGAATCGCTGCTCGAACGACAAAACGAACGAATGGCTAATCGTTGCAACGACGTGCCCGACGTCATGATCCAGAGCGAACAAGTCATCGCAACTGTCGCAATCCCTCCCGGGTTACATTGCAGACGGATGCAGCAGGCTGAGGTTCCTGCCATTATAGCGCACAACGCAGTCAGGATTACCTTTGGCCTGTTCTTCAAGAATCATTTCCATGGCCTGCACTGCTGCCACGACCTGTCGATCTGCGCTGAGATCAGAATAGTGCAGCGAGCGCATTTGCTGGAGACGATCCTCACGTTGGGAGGCGGGCCCGGCATATTCGACGA
>JAGQQE010000262.1 GCA_020426345.1 Planctomycetaceae bacterium | reverse complement strand
ACCCCGGCAACAGCGACCAGAACAGCCACGGATAAACAACCTGAACGCATGGCCTTTTGTCCCAAACTCACAGGAGCTGAATCTTATTCCCAAACGGATATGTTGGGGTTCATCTCATCGGAATGCCAGAAGTACTCGGCAAAAACCATGGAACCCCGCCAACTCACACGTTCGCTAACCCTTCGCAAAGCGCACGATCGGGCGCAATTCCCGATCAGGTCTCATCAGTCGATCGGGTCAGCATGCCGGTTCAGTCGTCTGATTTGGACGCGAAAGTGGGGAATTTGCCAGTTCCAGCGTTCAATGTCCCAAATATAGCTGTCGTGCGGTCCGGAGAGGCGCTTCATTGAATTCCGTTGGAACGGTCGCCAAACTTCCCGCCCGGAACCTGAAAGGATGCAACCAGTCGCATGTCGACTTCTGTTAAGAATCTGTGCAACTACCGGTCGAACCATTACCCCACCGGGGTCATCCTGCTGCGACCAGTTGAAGGCAAACAAAGAACTGAAACCTGAAGCCCATGACCACCAAGAAATCTCTGCCATTTTCCGACGAACTGATTCGCCGGATCGCTGAAACTTACCCGACCCCGTTCTATCTCTATGATGAACGCGGGATCCGCAGCACTGCACGCGAACTGAAAGATGCATTCAGTTGGTGCCCGGGATTTCGGGAATACTTTGCAGTCAAAGCAACACCGAATCCTCACCTGCTGAAAATCTGTCGCGAAGAGGGCCTTGGCGCAGACTGCTCCAGTCTCGCAGAACTGATCCTGTCTGAGCGAGTGGGCATGACTGGTGAAGACATCATGTTCACATCAAACAATACGCTCGCGCACGAATACAAGGCCGCTCGTGACCTTGGTGCCATCATCAACCTGGACGACATCACACACATCGATTACCTGCAGGAATCCGCCGGTCTGCCGAATTTACTGTGTTTTCGTTACAACCCCGGTTCCGCTCGCGAAGGCAATGTCATCATCGGCAAGCCCGAGGAAGCGAAGTATGGCTTTACCGAAGCACAACTGTTCGAAGGATATCGCCGCCTGAAGGACCTGGGCGTTCAACGCTTTGGTCTGCATACCATGGTGGCCTCGAACGAACTTGACGGTAGCTTCTTTGTCGAAACCGCTCGGATGGTGTTTGACCTGGCTGTGAGAATCCACAAGGACGTTGGCGTCCGCATGGAGTTCGTCAACCTGGGCGGCGGCATCGGTATTCCGTATCGCCCAGAGCAACAGCCTGTTGACCTGCACAGTGTGGCGGCAGGTGTTCGTGATCTCTACAACAGCATGATCGTTCCTGCAGGGCTGGATCCGTTGAATGTACTGATGGAGAACGGACGTATGATCACTGGACCACATGGTGTCCTGATCACGAAAGCTGTTCATCACAAACACATCTACCGCGACTACGTTGGAGTGGATGCCTGTATGGCCAATCTGATGCGTCCCGGAATGTACGGGGCCTATCATCACATTTCCGTGATCGGAAAGCAGGATGCACCACACGATCGCGTCGTGGATGTCGTCGGTTCGTTGTGCGAAAATAACGACAAGTTTGCAATCAACCGTTCTCTGCCGGCTGTAGAACGAGGAGATCTGCTGGCGATACACGACGCAGGTGCCCACGGTCATGCCATGGGATTTCAGTACAACGGAAAGCTGCGTTGCGCGGAACTGCTGGTTTGCGAAGATGGATCGGTCAAACAGATTCGTCGAGCCGAAACGGTAGATGACTACTTCGCAACACTGGACTTCAGCGCGTTCCAGGGCTCTTAACGTTCATGACTCCTGACGTCATCTCCACTCTGGTCACCATCGGGCTTGCCTTCACCGGTTACCTGTTCACGTATCTTCACGGACGCAGCGTTGCCAGGCGAGAGTCACAGCTTGAGCGGGTGAATGCGCAGTTGAGGAACCTGTACGGTCCACTGTTCGCGCTGCTCAACCAATCCAATGATATCTGGAAGGCGTTCACTGAGAATTTCTGGCCGGCTCACGGGCAGTCTGCCTACTTCGTCGAGGGCCAGACGACAGACGCTGAAAAATCAGTCTGGCGAGTCTGGATGAAGACGGTCTTCATGCCGCTCAATGACAAGATCGAAGCGGTCATTGTCGAAAACGCGGACCTGATCGTCGGCGAAGAATTTCCTCAGGTCTTTAAGGAATGCCTGGCACACATTGCAGCCTACCGGCCTGTGATTGACCAGTGGGCGGCTGGTGATTTTTCCAGTCACACGTCGTACTGCAATTGGCCGGGGGATCGGCTGTATTCCGACGTCGAGAAGCAATATCAGCAACTTCGCAGGACGCAGATTCGCCTGATTCGCGGCCTTCGCATGAACACTCAGGATTAACGCTCAGAATTGCCAAATCCTGTGATCGCTGAGGAACACGAGGCCATTGGGCGATGTGTCCGCAAAAGGTACCGACTGCCAGCAAACTGAGTTTCGGTACCTTCGACTGCAGGCAGGATGACCAGCGAATTCGAAATTTGCCTCCGGTGCTGAAAGGCTCACCGACCGTCGGAACTGGGCTCTGCACCTGATCTCAAACTGGCGCCCGGTATGAGTACCGCGTCCGGATGCGTCTGTAAGTGTTGAACCCATGCGGGCGGAATGTTCATCCAGATATTGTCTCGAGCAATTCGGTGGCGTTCACAATGCCCCTGCATGATGTCATCGATCCGAACGATGCGTTTCTGTTCATCGCCACGAGTGACAAGCTTGCGAATCGGCCGAACGTACATGTACTCGAAATAGCTGAGCGTACCTCCTGGTTTCAGGAGGCGAAAATACGCGTCCGCAATGCTGGCAACCAGATCCGCGGGAAAATTATTGAGTGGCAATCCGGAAATGACAAAGTCGTAGGGAGCGTCCGATGCAAATTCCTGAAGCGGCAATTGATGAACCTTGGAGATATCCGCGACAGTCTTCCATGCGGCATCTGATTGAAAACGTTCTCTCAGTCGCTCAACAAAGATCTCATTCAGTTCGACCAGATCAAATTCATCACCAGGTCCAAGCAGTCGTACGATTCTGTCGGTTACGGGACCAGTGCCCGGACCAATTTCAAGCACACGTGTTGGCTGTTTTCTGTTACGATTTGCCAGAAATCGCGTCATGGAACGCGCTAAAAAGCCACTGCTGGGCGCAATAGCCCCGGTCGTTTCAAAGCGTTCTCTGAATTGACGAAAGAACGCGAACTGATCCTTCAGTGACTGCATATGATTTCCGTTTATCGATTCGTCCACCACCAGGCAACAACTGCGATCGCTGCCGCGACAATGGTAAGAACTGTGATCAGCTGAGTTCTCTGGCGAATCTTCTCAAGCTGTTGGATGTTGATCAGTCGAAACCCCTGTTTCCGGGTTCCGAATGTCAGCACGTCACCATGCCGCACAGGCCCGTATGAAGCAATTCTGCCATTCAGATACGTTGGGTAAGCCCGCGATTGCTGCTTGAGTTGCCAGTTGCTTCCATCAAATTCCAGCCAGCACTGAATTTCGTCCAGATCTCCATCCTGAACAACGATGTCGGCATCGTGTCCGCGACCGATTGAAGTTCTCGCCCGCATCACGGGCAGACGACTCTTCTGACCGATGAACTGGATCCGCCAGCCGGACGGTGCCGCCTGATGGACGCGACTGGCTGAAGTGGATTGCGACTGTCCCGGAACCCTTCGTCCTGTCATTCCGGGATCACTGCCAGCCTGACCAACGGCCGGCGTTTCGGATCTGGCAAATGTGTCCGCTGCTGCAGATAACTGCTCTGTATGGCTTCTTAGCCAGCCGGACGCATTCGTGATCGAAGAACGCTGATTCACCCTCGATTTCCTGGCGGTATTTTCCGCCCGGGTGCGCGCCTGTTTGGCGCGGAGCGTTACGATCTCCCGAAAATCGAAGGAGATGTCCTGCCGCTTTGCATGCTGACGCAGAGCATCCGCAACTTCCTGGGCCGACTGGAACCTCCGCGATGGGTCCTTTTCCATCATGCGAGCAATGATGGCGCCAACGGCAGGCGGAATGTCAGGACGAAGTTCGCAGACAGTCCGAACTTTCCGCGTCTTGTGTGCTTCCAGTTTTGCCTTGTTGGACTTGTCCGGAAACGGAACCCGAGCCGTCATCGCAACAAACAACGTGGCTCCCAGGCTGTAAATGTCTGCTCGCGGATCAACTTTTCGACTATCAACAATCTGCTCCGGGGCGATGTAGTCCGGTGTCCCGAGACAATCGTGTCCAAAAAGCATCGACAGAGAGAACTCGTCATCCTGAACGTTGTCCATCAGCGCAAGGCCAAAGTCCAGCAGGTGGGCAGTCCCGTTCTGTTCGATAAGGAAGTTGGCCGGTTTGATATCACGATGAATAATTCCATGGTCGTGCGCTTCCTGCAATGCACTGGCGATTTGCACGCCAACATCACTCGCCGCCGCCCACGGGAGCGGGCCCTTCAGGGCCACCAGTTCGTGAAGGCTGATGCCGCGGATCAGATCCATCACCAGGTACCAGACAGCGCCAGTGCTGTCCAGTCGAAATGTCTTAATGATGTTTGGATGCTGGAGCAGCATCCCAGCCCTGGCTTCCAGTTTCAGCCGCGTCAGCATCCCCGCATCCAGCGAATGTTCTGCCGACATCACCTTGATTGCAACTTTTCGCTTCTCCTGGGGGTCTTCCGCGATAAAGACGCACCCCATTCCACCGAATCCAAGCATCTCACGGATGCGATAGCGATCAATGACAAGGCCGCGATAACGCCCTTCAAGAATCCGTTCTGCCTGAAACGGCGTGAGGACTCGCTCTTTGACCAGCCGCCTCGCCATATCACGAGCCGGCGCAGTCGCGTCCACATCCAGTTTCTCACCAATTCGAACCACCTGCGCAGCAGTGTACAACCCGCTTTTTTCAAGCAGTTCCAGAAACTCGCTGGATACGGCCGGTGCCTGCATTCTGCAATTGCCAGAGTTGTGCGACGTAGGATTTCGGATTACGGACGCTGTCGGTTTTCCGTAGAAAACATTCGGTCAAATTTTGCCCTGAAAACCTGTGTTCGGTACAGGATTTCCGGCTTTCGCGCTCAGCTTAACGAGTGATTTTTCAAAAATTCTGATTACATGGCCCGAGAGCTTAGCAGTCAGAGTCCCGCAGGTGAACTAACTCTCACATAGTCTGTACGTTCACCAGGAGCCTGCAATCCGGCGACCAGTCCCCGGTGAGACAATATCCTGAGAACTCCTTTTCGGGTTTTCAGTCACGCACGGTTTGAAACCACTTTCGACAAACGTCTCCGGTAACTGTGGCAAGTTTGATTGCGACTGATCAGTCACGTATGCTCCGGCACCCAAAAGTTTGACGGCTGGAATCAGGAGTTTTTTCCCCACGTGCAGCCTTCGCCGCCCCAAATTCTGACCATTGCTTTCAAATCGATGAATTCAACTTCAAATTCCGCGTCGAACACTCCACCCGTTGAGAGTTTGCCGCGCGCGGTTTACGAGAAGCGATGTGAAAGCTTTATCCGGCAGGCAGAAGCGCTTGGTGTGGTCGAAAGGCGTTTTGTCAGAGTTCGCATCACCACATTTCTGAGTGCGATTCTTCTGGGAGTCATTTGCCTGGGCAACGCGAGTGTCTCGTTTTGGTGGTTGCTGATTCCCGCTCTCGTCTTTGCCGCCCTGGTGCCACTGCACAACAAGTGTGTGGAAGAACTTCAGCGTTGTCAGAGAGTGCTGAAGTTTTATCAGGAATGTATTTCGCGAATTGACGGCAAATGGAGTGACAGAAGCCAGTGTGGAAGCCAGTTTATTGACACCAACCATCCGTGGGTGGTTGACCTGGACGTGTTTGGCCAGGGGTCACTGTTTCAGCTCATGACGGAATGTCGTACCGGACCGGGATTGAAGCGACTTGCGGCCTGGATGCAGTCCACCGCCAGCAGTACGGAAATCGCAATTCGCCAAACACGTTCCAGCGCCCTGAAAGAAGAACTTGATCTACGCGAATCACTCGCAATGGTCAACGACACGGTGGATTGGTCCACAGCGGAAGCACTCCTGCACGAATGGGTGAACGCGCCACCACAGCGAATTCCTCTCTGGATACGCATCTGCTCTGCAGCGATTGGTGTGATTGCCATACCAGTAGTCACGGCTGTGTTGATGGGCTGGCTTCCGTTTTCAGCCCTGGTGCTGCTGTTGATTCTGCAGAGCCCGCTGATCATGGCCACTCGAAAACAGATTCATCTTGTCTCCAGCACGATGGATTCTGTTGATCTTGCATTACATCAGCTGGCGGAAGTGCTTGTACTTTTCGAACGCCATTCGTTCGCGGATCCAACGCTGCGGGACTTGCAGTGTCGTCTCTCCACCGATGGCGCAGCCGCTTCAGACTCCATCCGTCAACTCAGTTCGCTGACTCGATGGCGAAACCATGCCCTTCGCAATCAATTCTTTGCTCCCATCGCGTGGATGGGAGGGCTGATTGTCCTTCTGACAGACCGTCTTGAACACTGGCGAGAATCCCACGGAAGTGACGTCGCACTCTGGCTGGATACGACTTCAGAATTCGAAGCCCTGGTATCCGTGGCCGCATTTCGGTTTGAGCATCCTGACTACGCCAATCCCACGGTGATCGATGATCATCCGATCTATGATGCCCAACAACTGGGGCACCCGCTGCTGGCGCAGGCCGAGTGCATTCGAAACGACGTCAAATTATCTGCCGAACGGCCGCTGATGCTGATCAGCGGATCGAACATGTCCGGCAAGAGTACTTTGCTGCGGTCCGTCGGGACGAATTTGATCCTGACGTTCTGCGGCGCGTGTGTGAATGCGGCGTCGTTACGGACCTATCCGTTTCAACTGGCCACCGCGATGCGAATCAGCGACTCTCTTCAGGAAGGTCGGTCGCTGTTCTTCAGTGTGGTGCAGCGATTGAAAGCCGTGGTCGATCTGACTTTGAAAGAGCGGACCGTTCTGTTTCTTCTGGATGAGATTCTGAACGGCACGAATTCGCATGACCGCCGTCGGGGTGCAGAAGCTGTGATTCGTTCGCTTGTGGATCGGGGTGGTCTGGGGATCGTGACAACCCATGACCTGGCACTCACGCAGATCGTGGATTCCATGAATGGCCGAGCCGTAAACAAACATTTTGAAGATACAATCACGGACGGAAAAATGTTGTTTGACTACCAGCTGCGTGATGGTGTGGTCCAGCGAAGCAATGCCCTGGAACTCATGCGAATGCTGGGGTTGGATGTTTGATTCAGGTTTGATTTCACAGTTTTCAGGACCCGGAAAGGAATGCTCAGGAACAGTCAGAAAGTGGACGGCAAAAGGTCTGCGATGCTGCGGTCGTAAACAGGCTCACCAGCAAGATCACTGAAAGACGATTGCATTACGTCGAACACATGACACTGAAAACTGAGCACTTTGAGTCTATGTTCTCGACACCTCGTCGTACCGCCGAACAACTTCGCAGTTATCGATACCTCGGACCTGACGATCTGCGTTCGTTCGGACATCGTTCCCGACAGAAACAGTTTGGTTTCAATACCCAGGAATTTGCAGGCAAGCCTGTCATCGGTATTTTGAATACCTGGAATGACCTGATCAGCTGCCATGCTCACTTCCGTCAGCGTGTGGAGGAAATCAAACGGGGCGTTTGGCAGGCGGGCGGGTTTCCTGTTGAGATCCCGGTCATGGGGCTCAGCGAAACATTCATGAAGCCAACATCGATGTACTATCGCAACATGCTTGCGATGGAAGCCGAAGAGGTTCTGCGCACCTATCCAATCGATGCTGCGGTGCTGATGTCCGGGTGCGACAAGACGACACCGGCACTGTTGATGGGTGCCCTGAGTGCGAACATTCCGTCCATTGTGATGCCCGGTGGCCCGATGAACAGAACTTCATGGCGGGGCGAACAGCTGGGCAGCGGCAGCGACGTCTGGAAGTACTGGGCCGAACGCGGAGCTGGCCGGTTATCCTGCGAAGCATGGTGTCAACTGGAAGATCATATTGCCGCATCACCGGGCCACTGCATGACCATGGGCACCGCCAGCACAATGACAGCGCTGGCGGAGGTTCTGGGGATGGCGCTGCCAGGTTCGTCATCTATGCCTGCAACTCATTCCGGACATTCACGGATGGCGGCAGCCACTGGCATGCAGGCTGTTGAGCTGGCATGGCACGATGTGCAGCCAGCTCAGATCATGAACAAGGCGGCCTTCGAAAACGCGATTACAACATTGATGGCAATTGGTGGTTCGACCAACGCGATCGTTCATCTGATGGCAATGGCCGGGCGGGCGCAGGTGCCACTGTCGCTTGAAGATTTTGACCGGCTGTCGCAAACGACACCTGTCCTGGCAAATCTCCGCCCCACGGGCAAATACATCATGGCCGATTTTTTTGACGCGGGTGGCCTGCAGGCACTCCTGTGTCAGATTCAGGACCTGCTGAATCTGGATTGTCTGACCGTCGCTGGCCAGACGCTGAGAGATGGTCTTGGGGATGGAGCCATTTTTGATGAAGATGTCATCCGTGTACGCAGCAATCCTGTTTGTGCAACGGGAAGTCTCGCTGTGCTTCGCGGAAATCTTTGCCCGGATGGTGCGGTCATTAAGCCCGCCGCTGCGGAATCGCACCTGTTGCAACACACCGGCCCGGCGATCGTCTTCAAAGACTATCCCGACCTGAAAGCACGTATCGACGATCCCGAGCTGAAGCTGACCAAAGACCACGTCATCGTTCTGCAAAACGCAGGACCGTTAGGCGCACCCGGGATCCCGGAGTGGGGCATGCTGCCAATCCCTAAATACCTGCTTCAGCAGGGCGTTCGTGATATGTTGCGGATCAGTGATGCTCGCATGAGTGGTACCAGCTATGGCGCGTGTGTACTGCATGTTTCCCCGGAGTCATTTGTCGGCGGACCACTGGCCCTGGTGCAGGACGGCGACATGATTTCGCTTGATGTCAACAGACGACAACTGAATCTTCAGGTGGATGACGCCGAAATGCAGCTCCGCAGGGCAGCATGGACGACGCCGAAGCCAAAATTCAGTCGAGGCTACGGCAAACTTTACTT
>JAGQQE010000261.1 GCA_020426345.1 Planctomycetaceae bacterium | reverse complement strand
GCAGTTGAATCAGTTCTGAGTTGTCTGTGACATAGCAACTGGTAGCGCCGAGGTGGATGATTGGCCGGGCGTTCGGGACCTGATCTCCCCAGGCATGAACATGGGCCATCACATCGTGGCGAAGTTCTTTCTCGTAGCGGGCAGCTTCTGCAAAATCGATGTTGTCGATGTTCGCTTTCATTTCTTCCAGCTGCAGATCACTAATTTGCAGGCCCAGCTGTTGTTCTGCTTCCGCCAGCGCGATCCACAGTCGCCGCCACGTTGAGTGCTTACTCTGAGCTGACCAGATGCCAGCCATTTCACGAGATGCGTATCGAGTAATCAGAGGGTTTTCGTAGATATCGTGCGACACTTGGCTACCTTTTGAGCTCGTCAATAAATGATTTGAGCCCGGCTACTTTGTGTTGCCGGGCTCCGCATCATATCGAATTCCAACGCGTTCGCTGAGCGATCGCGTACGGGTTCCCTATTCTTTCTCGGCAGAGAATACTCGAATTTCCACGCGTCGGTTCTTGGCATGGTTATTCGGGTCTTTGGGATCTGCGGGACGAGCCCAGCCAATACCGGCAGAGTTGAACTGATTCGGGTCCAGCTGGAACTTCTGCACGAGTGCTTCCTTAACAGCATTGGCTCGATTAGCCGACAACTCTTTGACCAGCACGTCATCCGGCAACATCGATTTCATCGACGCATCCGTGTGGCCTTCTATGACCACTCGTGCTGCACCAAAACTGCCCACCAGCCGGGAGATCTCTTCAAGAATAAAGTCGACGTTGGGATCGTACATTTCCTCCACGTCCTTGCCTTCTGAATTCTTACGAGTCACCTTGTGGAAAAGATCGTGATCGTTCGGAGCAAAATGGATGATCACTGTGTTTGTCAGTACTTCGTCTGATTCGGCCATGATTTCATTGGTCGTTTTCGGAACGAACTGTACCTGGTACTCATCCTTCTGCGATGCATATTTGGCCTCGCCCTGCAACTTCTGCAGAATGCTGAAGTCCACTACTTTATCGAACGAAACCGCAGGTCTGCTGATCGAGCGGATGCTTCGGTAGATGTAATACGCCTGATTCCAGACTGATTCGAATCGCGACGGATTGTTCTGATTCATGAAGAACTGTCGATTCTCCGCGAAGTTCGTCCAGTGAGCATCGCCAAGCATACCGAGACAGTCACTGGCGGGGATTGCGTATCCTTCTGCCATCCATTGCGCAACTTTCTGCTTTTCTTCCTGCGACTTCAGCGTGTCTACAGAATCAAAGATCCCTCGCACGATGCCTTCAATCAGGTCGGGGTGATCTTTCGCAAAATCTGCACGAGCGTACCAGATGTCAGCAATGAGTTTGTTTGCCGTTGCTGTATCCACCAGCATGCGGTTCCCGGGCTGCTCTGACAACGTATAAATGTCGGGAGCCCAGCTCACGCACGCTGCGATATCCTTGTTGGCATTGAATGCTGCCGCCGCTTCAAACGCATCGTTTGTGTAGGAGAACTGAACTTCGCCGGGCTGAAGTCCACCGGCCACAAGCATGCTGAGTGCGAAGTACTGCGAAGGAGAATTCTGCGCAAGAACGATCTTCTTGCCCCGCAGGTCCGCAACAGTCTTGATGGTGTCACGAACGACAATGCCGTCCCCTCCATTCGACCAGTCGATCTGCTGGTAGATGCGTGGCATCACTCGACTGTCACGGGGATTGCCCGAATCGTCCACAAAACCTTCCATAAACAGGGGCAACATATCAACCGTACCCCAGCCAATATGGTAGTTGCCCGCTGCGTAACCATCCCGCATTTCAATCGGATTGTCGACGAGCACCAGATGTACCCGAAACTCCTTTCCGTCGGCGGTCTTCCAGACCTTGTTGGGCTGGAAACCTTCGTTGGCATGAATAATCGGAGCCCATCCCGCCCAGACATTCAATGCAAATCGAACGGTGTTGTTCTCGAGTGGTTTGTATCCGGCAGTGCCGGATACCGGTGGCAGTCGAGTCGCTGGAACAAAGGAATACTCCTTGACCGTCGTCACGATGTCGTCTGATGAGCCTTCTGCCATGGCTTCGCCAGATGTGCTGGTTCCCGTGTTCAGCTTTGTGGGATCAATCGTCGCTTCATTGTCCCCGGCGACTGGAGCGTTGTTGTTTCCTGCGGGACCATCCGCCTGCTTCATGGCGAAGTAAATCAGCCCTCCTATGACTGCTAGGACCGCGAGGTAAAAAGCTGCGGTTGGACGTCCACCTGACATGTATCGTGCTCCTGTAGATCGAGATTGCGTTCTTTATTCCCGCTGTCCCGTACCCCGGGGCGGGAGTTTGCCTTTGCGATTCATTTGCGTGGCCCGCGCACTGGTAAAGCAATCGTTCACCCGACCACTGCGGATGAGTTTAGCAGTTTGCGAATCGCCACACACCTCCGCAGGGCACTGGAAACCACGATTCACATGAACGCAACAGGGCGGAAATTCGGACCAGACTTTTTCCAGAATTCTGCCGTCACCTGATAAAATGATACTGAAAATGCCCAACCCGGCTCGACGTGCTTCACACATTGCTGACTCGGCTTCCGGGCGTCAATGCCCGGATAGTTCGCTGTTCACGCCGAAGTCCGTGGCAGCACCAGTCGCATGAGTCCGAACGGGTTTTTTGGCCCCGTTTCATGCAGAAATCGACGAAGGAACACGACTCACGGAAGTTCAATGTGGCAGCGTATAGGGCGTCATGCGTCCTTCGATGACAACCACGGACTCAGAAACCGGCAGGCTTTCAAAGTTCACACCGGGGCTGTTTCTCCACTGAATACGAGTTTGAAACTTTCCATTTCCTGAATCACCAAGGCCGTAATGGAACCACGATTCATTACTGTTCTGATAACCGCCGGACACGGAATGAAGCCAGAACTGATCGCTGCCTTTTGTCAGTCGTACCGTCGTCCCGATTCCATCTCTCGCACCGCGAGTACTGATGCATTTGAGCCGTACGTAATCGTTGGAGGAATTGACAAGATTTGTCAGCAGAGCAAACGGTTCCCCAATGGTCGTTTGCGCGACATCCATGGCGCCGTCTCGGTTCCAGTCCAGCAATGCGTTGGCGCGGGCGAGGTGTAACGCTTCGAAGTAATGGCCACAATCCGCAGCAGGCTGTTGTACGAAATCCATTGGTCCGCGATGCACGAATAGTTGCATCGGCATTCGGTATTCGGTGTTTGTATCACCAAAATCAGCTACGTGCCCGTTGGCGACCATGACATCCAGGTCTGTATCGTTGTCAAAGTCACAAAGCTGCGTCCCCCAGCCAATATGGGGGATTCCGGGCGCTCGCAGCGATGTGCTTTGAATCTCATCGCTGAAGAACCCCTGTTCGCTCTGAAGATACATCGAATTGGATTCTGCGCTGTAATTGGTAACAAAGAAATCCAGTCGGCTATCCTCGTTGATGTCGCCTGCTGCAATGCCCATGGATGATGTTGGCGTGCCATCCGAATTCACAGCCAGACCGCGAAAGAATGCCTGCTCATCCATAGATGGCATTCCCGCGGTCTTCGCCCCGTTGATATTGAGGAGAAAATCAGCCCGGCCGTCATTTCCTATGAACAACGTGAGCGGACGAATTTGAGCAGTATCGGTGTCCGCCGAACTGGTTTTTGCGGAATCCAGAAACGCGATGCAGCCGAGGCCCGGACCGATTGTCCCCTCGTCGTTCCGTAACACGCTCCGAAAAGTCAAATCCCCGTTTCCCCAGTGCACGGCATCCGGAGCACCATCGAATGGTGAAGTCGAACAACCGTGCTGCCGGCACGACTGGCGGAGTGCTAATTCCCCTCCCAGATAGTTGACGTCGAATAAGTCGGAATAGCCGTCCCCATCGATATCAGCAATGATGCAACTGGACGTCCATGAATCCGCAATTTCAGATGCACTAAACGTGCCGTCGCCGTTGTTGATGAGAATCCGGTTGACCCCAATGTTCGCAACATAGAGATCCGTGAATCCATCATCATTGATGTCACCCGCCGCACAGCCCTGTCCATAATGCATCTCTGGCGTTAGCCCCGAATCTATAGTCGTTTCGGAAAAACTTTGTCCTCGTACATTACGAAACAGAGAGTCTGCCAGCGCGGTATCACCATCAGGCACCAGTGAACCTGAGGGCCATTGTTGTCCCTGCGTCAGAAAGAGATCCGGATACGAATCCGAATCGAAATCGATGACTGCAATTCCACCTCCGGTGGATTCAAACATACGCACATCAGGTGAGTTCGACGGCCGACCAATTTGATATTCAAACTGGATACCGCATCGAATGGCGTCATTCCGAAACGGTATGATTTCCACGGCATCCTGTCGTTCTGATGCTCTTGCTGGCGGGGTAAACTCTGAACGACGAATCCATGGATTCAAACGCTCTGTAATTGCCGGTTCATCTGCCTTACGCATGAGGGAGACAATCGCTGCCGGTGCCCAGGTGGAATCGGGATCTAGTCTGGACAATTGCTGCAACCAGGCAAGTGCGTCCGGTGTGCGTTGATATTTCTCCATCATTTCGATGGCTCTTCGGATTGCATCAATCTCTTTTAACCCGCTGTTCAGAAACGATGAAATATCATTACGCATCGAGTTGATATCGCCTGCCCAAGTTCGAAGCCATTCACTATTGCCGGTTTCCGTACGCGTCACCATGTCGCTCAGCTGAAAAATATACCTGTACGATCGTGGATTTCGCCGGACACAGTCCGCAAGCAAAGAAACGGCCTGTTCAGTACTGCCAGTTGAATCGCTCCACAAGGCCAGGACGAATTGAACACATGTCGCTCGCCGCGTTTCTGAATTCAGACCCGCGTACCACTCCGAAATATTCTCGGGATGCGTCTTGAGCAGGCATTCACCGATGATGGACTGGGCTATTGCTGAATCCGGCCGACTTTTCAAAACCAGCCGCGCCCTGGCGATCGCCAGATCGAATTGTCCGTTCAACAGCGATTCGGCAGCCAGTCCCTGCATCGTCATCGTGTCACGTGGGGACTTCCGTTCCGCCTCTTCCAGCATTTGCGTGAATCGTGGATGGCGACGATCAAAATCGCTGAGCAGAACCGTCTGTTCGATGGATAATTCCGTCAAAAGTGCCAACTGCTCAAGCTCTCGATTGGCCAATTCGCGTTCACCAACCATCGCCAGCAAAAACGCTAGTTTTTTTCGTGCGGCGTACTGATCCGGAAATTCTCGCCCCAATTCCGACAGCGTTTCGATTGCTCCGCTGATGTTGCCGATTGCTTCCTGTAAGTCTGCCTTACGGCGAGCTGCCTCCAGTCCGATTTCACCTGATTCCATCGGCACTTGTCGCAGGTGCTCAATCGCTTCTTCGATGCGTCCTGATTCCACGCAATCCATTGCCGCCGCGACATGGTGGCTGGTTCTGTCTTCCCGATGTGATTCGGCCTCCACTTCTTCGTGAGCCGGGGGCACTGAATCAGCCTTCTCGGCATCGGAGCACCCGAACTGAAGAAGCACCAGAAACGAAATGACGGGATGAAAAAGCAGAAGACGCCCTATCTGTGCCACGATGTGATGACTTTGCGAACCCATTTGCCCCCCTATCGCTTCCTGGCGAGCTTCTGGTAAAGCGACTGAAACTCATTTGCTTTACTGTCGTCTCCAGTCCGCCGGTAGGCTTCGGCAAGCCATCCGTATAGTTCCGAAGTTGAGGGACTCAGCTGAATCGCCCGCGTCGCGTGAGGGATTCCCTGTAAGAAATTGTTGGTATTGCCAAACATATGCGCCAGGCGGCCGTGAACTTCGTAATCCCTTGGGTTAATCGCGACAATTCTGAGACCCATCTCGATTCCCGCGTCAAGGCGATTTTCCTCGTGGTAGAGGAACATCAGACGTCGCAGGAATCTTTCATCTCCGGGGCGAAGTTGAAGTCCTCTTTTCCAGTATTCCTCGGCCCGATTCACGTCACCGATGAAATGATAGGCAGTGCCAAGTGACTCTAATGCAAGGTAATCATCGGGGGATGATTTCAGCCACTTTTCAAGCATTGGCACTGCCTCAACCGAGAAGACGGCTTTGCCTGTTGATTCTGCCGTTGCCACCATTTGGATCGCCCGCGCGCGATCCAGTTCTGATTCCGGCACAGCGGTTTTTCCGTCATTGTAAACTTCGAGAGTGAAATTTCCCCCGCCGGTACCGGACTTCACCGGAGTGTTTTTCTGCAGTGGTTGCCGGAGAATTCGATGATCTGTCTGTGATGTATGAGGGACATCATTGGCCTTCACGCCGGGCATGTGACATGCGATGCAGTTTGTGTCTGCAACCGGCTGATTCTCCGACACGCACGCTTCGGGCGGAGTTGAATGGCAGGAGATGCATTTTTCTGAGTAGAACTTCTTCGACGATTCTTCAGGCGGCTGTTGATGCGGGTCATGGCATGACGTGCATCCGAACTCTCCATCGCTGCCCTGGAAGCACTTTGACTGCAACATTTGTTCGACGTGACTGACAGCCTCGGTCTTTTGTTCACTGTCCACGCCCGCATTGCTGCGAAGGAACGTGACCCACACATCATTCACGCTCATCCCCGGCCGAAAATCGAAGTCAGTCATGCCCGGTCGCAGGACTCGCGATTCACCAATAAGATGGCACTGGAAACAAACGGAGTTCATCTGAGCTGCATTGAGGTCGTTGAGCCTGCAGACAGGATCCTGCGCAGATCGTTCCGGTGAATCCCCCGAACTTTGATGATAGGCAACATGTTCCTGTCCCGGCCCATGGCATCGTTCGCACCCAATTGGCAGTTCGCGAAACGGATTCTCCTCGAAAAGATTTGAGGAATCACTGATATACTGCGGCGTCGAAGTGTGGCACTGCACACAGCCATCCACGATTCTGCGCTGGAAGTGCCGGTTGTGCAATTCGTACCCGGGGGAGAGATCCCATTTGCCTGCCTGCGAATACCATGTGAGCGGAGACATCAACAGTACACCGTTCTCGTGAGTGATATACGACTTGCCGCGCTTACCGGACCCAATTGCAATCTGAACGGGCTGACGATGCTCGTAAATTTCCTCTTCTGTCTGCACCGACTTCGCGGCCTCGCAGTGAATCATTTCGCCATCCGAAATGTCCACCGAGTAGTTCAGGTATGAGTCCGCTCCGGGCAGTCTCGGCAAATCAAATGCAGATGCGTCACCCAAAGTCTGTGGCGGGTCTTCGTTGGCAAATGACGCAGATCTCCCCATCGGATGAGCCGCAAAGGCCGTGCAGATATCAGAGTGACACTCGCGACAGGTTGCTGTACCAACAAAACCATGCCAGGGTTCTTCGACGTTTTTCTTCGCTAAAGGCGACGCGTCAGTACTCAGAGAGTCAGAGGTCGTTGGCTCTGATTCCTTCGACATGACAGACCGATTGGATGATGGTTGTGTCCGCACCACCACCAGCCATCCAAAGAATAGCATGGCCATCGCGGCACACCCAATCAGAACCGATTGTCGCACGCTCCTCTTCAATCGCATAGTTCATACACCCGTCCATCTTCGAGAAACACATAGCGATGCCCGGTCGACAAGTCATCCATGCTTGTTGAATGCCCTAAAGGCCAGGCAACCGAAGCAGAGGATAGTGTTCCGGAACCATAGCCAAGAATCATCGAGTAGTCACTGGCAGAACAATAGCTGCCTCCGCCAAACACACAACGGACAAACGGACTCTCGGTACCATTGGCAGAGAAGTAACTGCCCAAACCATCGCGATTGCTTTTCGTACCTATCAGTGCGACTTGCGACCAGTGTCCCTGAGCCGACTTATTCATCAACAGACTAACATTTTCATTCTGATTCAATACAGCAATATCGGCATCGCCGTCATGGTCGAAGTCGGATACAGCAACTCCCCTGCCCAGATGCTTTTCCTGAAATGGCGGTCCGGAAGCAGAAGAAACATCTACCCAACCGATATCCAGACCACGGAAAAGCTGTGATGACATCTTCCAGGGGTCGCCGGTCCTGTCTCTCCAGTCGTCGATATGCCCATTAGCAATGAAGCAGTCGTCGCGACCGTCGCAATCAAAATCCTGAAAGACAACACCAAAACCAAGAAAGGCGAAGGTGGAAGAATGCAGCCCATTGCTGCGCGTTTCGTCTGCGAAAACACCGTGTCCCAGGTTGCGGTAGAGCGTATTGGAGTCGTCGACGAAATGTGTCACGTAGATGTCGATCCATCCGTCATGATCATAATCACTGGCTGCCAGCCCCATACTTGCCTGTTTGTGCCCTAATCCGCTCGTCGCGCAACCGCGTCCCACACCTGTTTCACTGAAGCCATTGCTTCCGCCATTTATGAACAAATGATTGCCTTCGGTATCATTGGCCACGTAGACATCCTGTGAGCCGTCGCGATCAACATCCAGTATGAGAACTCCCAGACTCTTGCTGCCGGGGGCATTCAGGCCCAATTCATCTGCAACTTCTGTGAACAGACCATTTCCTTCGTTACGGTAGCAGCAATTCTTAATTTCGCCGACATCCTTCGGGTGACATGTGGAAGGCTTTCCCTGCTCATCCACACAAGCCACCGGGTGCTCCGGAGCGTAGTCCACGTAGTTGCAAACGTAGATATCAAGATCACCGTCGTTGTCGATATCGCCGAACGCGCTGCTGGCTGACCATCGCGTATTCAATGGGCGACAGAATTCGGAGCAATCGGTGAAGGTTCCATCGCCATTGTTGTGGAGCAAGACGTCGGGACCAACATTCGAAACGTACACATCGGGAAACCCGTCATTGTCATAGTCTGCGACGGAAACCCCGTGACCATATCCACGATCGATCACCCCACTGCTGACGGTGGAATCGGTAAACCATTGCGAACTGTGGGAACGGAACAGCGAATCACTCGCCCCCGTGGATTCACCGGACCACGGAAGTTCGCCTCCCTGGGGAATGAACAGGTCCGCCCAGCCATCACGGTCGTAGTCAATCCAGCCGAGTCCCCCTGATGTTGCGGACGGCATGAGCTTCTGCTCTGAGTCTCCATTCTCGAAATGAAAGGTGAGGCCTCTATCTGTGGCGATTTCCTCAAAATCGAAGCCACTGGCTTCACTGGTCGCGCTCGGTGTCTCCGTGGTCGTCGGCAGCAAGCCCTCACTGAGCGATCTGGAGCTGGTCGCCTTCTTCGGAATCGATTGCTCGATTTGCGGGGGA
>JAGQQE010000260.1 GCA_020426345.1 Planctomycetaceae bacterium | reverse complement strand
CCCCATCGTGGCGCCTGATAGGGACATTATCGGAAGGCGTTTTCTGCCATAAACCCTGTACGGTCAGCTGCGGTGGTAAAAGCGAAATCAGTAAGTCGATTGCCGATTACCTGCTTCACGGTCCCATTTTCGTGGCCGACCCGGAGAAAGACCTGGACATCGTTCAGACCATCTTCGATCGCGACTATTCAGATCGATGGCGTCCGGATGGAACCGTTCAGATCGACTACTCAAAGAATCCAAGTCGTCCCGTCCTGGACCCGAAACGTTCCCTGGGCAGCGTCATCAAACTGCTGACTCCATCGGTCGATTACACCGACGAGTACAACAGCTGGCTGGAGTCGATTCCAGGGTATATCTATGCAATCGTCTTTATTATCAAGCGAATGCATACCGGCAATGCCGGCAACGAATGGCGGAACCAGTTCTCCGTGGATATTGTGAACGGGACGCCCGGCCATGAATTGAAATTTGGTGATCGAAAACTGGTCGGCACGTATCTTCGCGTCGGATTGCTCGGAGAAAACGTCTGGCGCACTTACAAACTTCGCCAGGATTTTGCGCCGGCCCAGAAGCTTCAAACTGAGGATGATATCAGCGTCTCCGTCGTGGTACCGTACTCTTCGCTCGACAATCTGGGCTCACTGCGTCGAGAAGGGATCGCCGGTAAGTTCGCTCAGAACTGCGAGTTTCGACTCTTCCAGCGACCGGACGATGCGATCCATCGTGGACTGGATAAGCAGACCGAAGCAGATCTGGCTCGTCGCGACAACTTCATCGTCAACTTCGAACCACTTGCCCGCGACCAGGTGGAACAGATCTGCGATCGGGCGATTGATCTCAGCCAGTTCACGCAGCCGATGCAGCAGTTGATCGACGACATGATGGACTCCGGGGACAGCTTCCTGGTTTGCTCAGCAACGCCCCGAATGGTAAATGGCGAACCAAGCAAGAATCCACGGTATCTTCAGACACGCCCGGACCTGATGGACCCCATGAATCGTTACGTCGCTGAAATGGGCGTGCGGCTCTATCGCGCTGTCCCGTCTGACGCGTCTGTTCGCCTTCCGGTGCAGGCAGTTTTACTCGGACGTCGCAACAATCCACCCGACTACCAGAGAGGCATCCGACCTCTCGCCGTGTACAACCCGATCCATTATCAGGAACTGCCTGAACTGTTCATGGACTTTGTCAGTGCACTCACAGGCAAGAGCCCATCAACAACCGGCGCTGGAAGTGAGGGAGCTCTGACCAAGGGGCCATTCAACGCCCTGCTTCCCATCACGGATCTGAACAATGCCCTGGTCAGCTATCTGTTGACGGGATTGAGTGGATTCTCTACTCCGGCAGGTCACATCGGGCCAAATGTCCGAGTCGACCATGACATTAGTCTGCTGATCCCGGAGATCTGGTGCCGACTCAGCCCTGATGAACGTGATCCAAAGTTTCTGATTGATGAGATGTTGCTTGAGAAGCTGGAAGATTACGAGTTCGAAGGCCGGACGGTGCTCGCCAGCCGATTGGGTTACCGAATCACGTCTCGATTTATTCGGCGATTCGCGGGTCGTGTTTTCGATAACCCAAATAAAGTTCTGGACGTGTCGATCCTGAAGCCCGAAACTCAGGATCCTGCGGCGTTTGCTGACGGCATTTGCTACATCACCGAAGCCCATCAGCGGGTCGCGAAGCAGTACTTTGAAGACCAGAGTATCGACCTGGCGTGTCCCCCGCTGAAGGCGTTGCTGCATATCATGGCGTATGGAGACTTTGAGGGTCAGACGATTGAGTCACCGGAAATCCGGCAAATGTTCACACTGGAAGCACTTCTTGCCTCTGACTGGTACACCGCTCGCCTTGATCGCAAACAGCAATACGACCAGCGTCTCTGGGAACGCCACATTTCGGCCCTTCAGCGGTTTCAAACGTCTGAAGAGTTCGCGGCCGATGTCGTGACAATGAAGATCGATGAGCGTCTCGAACATGCCCATCGGCAACTGGCGTACGTTTCTTCGGACGTCTATCGAAATCGGCTGCAGGGCTGTCTCGGAGCGGACCAGCTGCGTCCGATTTAGGTTGTTGTCCTGCTGAATCACTGATCGAAGGGATTCAACAACGCAGGATACACCCGGCGAGTCGTTTGGAATCGGACACTGCAGTCTCATGACTGATGAAGGCGGATTGATCACGGAAGCCCGTTGAGCTTCCGTGTCACCCATTCTGCCATCAGCAAACCAAACATAATGACCAGCAGAAGCCAATGATCCCAGAGTGTCTTTTCTTCCAGTTGGCTGCTGGATTCGTCCCGAGGCACAATGAATTGCAGCAGTTGATCGAGGTGGTAGGGTTCAACCATCCGGCCGCCACTCAGATCCGCCATTTCCTGTAACAATTGGCGGTTACAACTGACGTTCGAAAGCTCAGCAGACATGTGTGGATGAACAACCAGATCACAGGCAATCCCTTCATCCATCTCAATTTGACTCTCGCTCAGTCGAAGTTCCGCCCGCCATGTGCCAGCCTTCATCCGCGGCAGTCGAGCAGAAAAAAGGTCCGGGTTTTCGTTCGACCGATTCAGAACGATGGACTGCACGGACTCCGGATTGGTCTGGCCAGCATCACCCGAATTGCCATCATCGGAGACCTCGCTCAACAATACCTCGATGCGGGCAGTTGTGAGTAGTGGGCGAAGAGACTGATCCCATCGGGCAGTTGCCACCACAGTTTGTGTTTCGTCGATCACTGTTTCTGACAGTGCGAACCGTACCTGATCGTTGCCGGCTGCTGCCTTATTTCGGGCGGCCCATCGAACAAACTGCCCCCAGAATCTGTGATGCAGGCTGTCCCCGATCCGTTTTCTCCAGCGCCAGGTGCTGTCGATCCCCATCCAGACAACCTGACCAAAACCATAATGCTGGTGGACGATGACGGGTTCGGCAGAGGCACCTCCCGGGTGCACACCTTCGGCCCAAACCGTCGCTCCCGGACGAGGTTTAGCCGCGTACATCCACGGGTGTCCCGCGACGTCACCGAATTCTTCCGCCCGGGGAATTGCGTCGCCCCCCCCCGCATCAGTCGACTGAAACATCGCCAGATCATTTCCATCCGGCGTGGGTCTCAGGCGAAATGACGACTGTGGACTATCAAATTCGGTTCTGGAATAACGTTCAGCCAGTCGCTGAGTGAAATCCGTCACCGGCAACAGTGCCATGAGTTTTTCACTTTGGAATTCCTGGGGCATGTGACGACGTCCCGGCACAACAACGACGCTCAATCCCTGAGTCACAACCGCGGCTTCAATCAGATCCCACGTCTGAAGATTCAGGTCTTTTGCGGGAATGTCTCCAAGGATCAGAAGATCGAGATCATCGAGCTGACCCTTGAGCTGCAGTGGCTCTGGCAACGTTTTCGGAAGAAAGCTGTCATTCAGCAGACCAACGCGTGGCTGATGAAACAGCACTGTCGACAATTCAATTTGTTCATCTCGCTCAAGCAGATTTCTGAGGTAGCGAAATTCCCATCTTGCGTCTCCGTCCACAAGCAACACGCGTGCCTTATTGTCAACGACCTGAAAACTGACATCACGGGAATTGTTGTCGTCGCGCAATTCGCCTTCCTGAACATCCGTGATAATCTCGTAGGTAAAATGGCCCGCTGTCTCGGTAGGTATGGAGAACGCGACCGGTGTGGTGCTGGTCGACGGAATAACCTCACGCTGATCAATAGTCACGCCGTCTTTTTCAAGCCGAACCGACAACGGTTGCCCCTCAAACCCTGTCGTACTGAGTGTCGCGGTCACCTGAACAGCGTCGCGGATGAAGACGGATTGCGGATGATCCAGCATCACGATGGATAAGTCCCGAGGCACGCGGACGGAGCCAACAGGTACCGTGTAGATTGGTACCTGCAGACTGCCGAGACGTTGCGCTTCGCTGGCGATGTCACCGGGCGTGGTTTGTCGACCATCCGACACCAGCACAACAGCGCGCAGCGCAACGGACGATTCTTCGCTGATCAGTTCCGACAACATGCCGACGGCGTTGGTTCCTGTTGGGATTAAATCCGGCTGTTCAGCCAACAGCGCTTCAGAGAGTCGCTCATCGGACACACGATTTTGCTCAGATGCGAACAACCGCAGATCAACGGGCAGTCGCTTCTGCATGTCTTCAATGAATGGTTTATCCTGCGACTGCATTAAACGACTCACGAACTCCCTGCGAGACATGCGATCGAACTCTTTCAGTGTGTCCGCGATCTGACGCTTCCGACTGGCTGCAAGTTCTCGATCTGAGTCTGTCTTTACCGGGTGATCGCGTCCCAGCCAGAGTGGCTGCTGACCGGATTCGAGAGCTTCGATCCATTCGGTGATCAGGGATGAGGTTTCGGCGTTTCCAAGCATGCCGAGCGCCTGCGCCCAGCGTAATTTTTCGGCCGTCGACGCATGCCGGTCTACGGTCTGCATACTTTCTGAGACATCCATCGCCACAACCACGCGGCCCTGGACAGCCTTGTCCCAGGACTTCGTCAGAACCGGTTGAAGCATCGTACAACACAGCAACGCCAGAATTGCCAGCCGCAGGGTGATTAAGAGATAACCGACAGTCCTTGATACGAATTTTCGCTCGTACCGCAACAGCCATAGACTGACACCCACCGTCACCAGGATGGCGACCGATACCAGCGCGAGCCAGGCAGCCGAATTGGTTCCGCTAAATAACAGCCGCCAACTCATGCCATTCGCCTATTGCTGGTTGATGACTGGCATAGTGACGGGCACGACACGCTGATGGCTGGCAAGGCGATCGCAGGCGATCTCCGGCAGGCTTTCATGCCCACCATCAAAGATGGTAACCGATGCATTTCCAGCCGTTCGATGAAGATGGATTTCGCGGCCAAAATCTTCGATTCCGCGAAGGTCTGAGGGAGTGGGAACCGCCAGTCGCTTTGAATGCCGGATTTGCTCGATTTCTGATTCACTGATCAGTTCCGCGTTTTGAATCCTCGCGATCTCATTGAATGCCCTCAGCGAATGGCTTACGGGCACGGATCCGCTGTGACCATCTTCAACCCCGGCGTAGATATCGACAGGAAGATTGCCAACACGACTCAGATGAAACAATGGCGAACGATCCCGGTAATCTGCGTCTCTTTCACCTGAGACACCTGGCGGACCGCTCAGAGATTTCTCAATCATCTGTGCGTAACGCTGCGGCTTGCCATCCCTGACGTGAAACGAATGCCATTCGGCCAGATCACTGATGCCAACCCACGCAGACACGGCAGAGAATTCATTCGCGTGATGGCCGGCCATCAATAAAGACATGTGACCACCGCCGGAAACACCCGCAAGATAGACACGCTTGTGATCGATGCGAAATCGTCTTCTGCATTCTGCCATCGCGTCCAGAATGTCCTGTCGCGCGAATACCGAACCACAGGCCTTTGGCGAATTATTCACGCCACGAAAATCCGGATGCAGAAAAATCCACCCGCGTTTTACGGCCTGCGCGAACCACTTACTGTTGTCCTGGCGATAATCTCCGCTCCATGAATGCAGAAACACCAGCACAGGAGTTTCCGCTGTGTTCGCATTCTCCGGTGCCCAGAAGCGAACATTCTGAACCTCCTGATCCAGCGGGCTGGTGGTTGTGAATTCCATCAGTTCGGGGAGTTCAGACCAGGCCTTTGTCTCTGGAAATGAAATCAACAGCAGAAGCAAGACTGTCTTCCGGAAGCAAATGGATCGCATGACTTCAGCTAGCCCTTTACTTTGTAGCCAATTTTCTGCAGCTCGGCACGAATCCGGTCCAGGTGGGTTCCCTGAATCTCCAGAGTGTCCTCGTCGCCCATCGATCCACCTGCTCCGCAATGAGTCTTCAGTCGGGTCAGCAGCCCCGGCAGATCGCTGTCATTCGCATTCAGTCCACGAATTACGGTCACCATTTTCCCGCGTTTTCGCTTCTCAACGGCCAGTCTGGCCGTCTGCTTGCCCGGGGCCAAATACTGTTTTTGTTCAGGCTCTGGCGGCGGACAAATGCACTCGGATTCCAGTCGCTCGCAAACATCGCAATGCGGAGGACGGTCGAAAATTGTTCCGGCAAGAAGACCCATGGAGTGTGTTCCGAGACGATTTTGGTTGCGTTCAGCCAATCACGGCGTGATGAACGTTACCCGCTACATCCGTCAGCCGGAAGTCTCGCCCCGCGTATCGATACGTTAAACGTAAATGATCCAGCCCCAGCAGATGGAGCATCGTCGCGTGAACGTCATGGATATGCATTTTGTTTTCTGTGGCATAGAAACCATACTCGTCAGTGGCACCGTATCGCATACCTCCCCGAACACCAGCCCCCGCCATCCACATCGTAAAGCCTTCCGGGTTGTGGTCCCGGCCATCTTTGCCCTGAGCGACCGGGGTTCGCCCAAATTCACCTCCCCAAAGCAACAGCGTATCGTCGAGCAGGCCTCTTTGTTTCAGATCTGCAATCAAAGCTGCAATGGGCTGGTCAACTTCAGCTGCATTTTTTTCGTGTCCGGTCCGAAGGCTGGAATGCTGATCCCATTGTACGTTGGTATCGCTGTGCGTCACCTGAATGAACCGGACACCAGCCTCCGCGAATCGGCGGGCCAGCAAACACTGGCGACCAAAATCTTCCGTAATGGTGTTGTTCAAACCATACATTTCCAGCGTGGCTGCAGATTCCTGTGATAAATCCTGCACCCGGGGCATTTCGGATTGCATGCGAAACGCCAGTTCAAACGACTTGATTCTCGCTTCCAGTGCCGATTCGCTGCCAGCAGCCTGATGCTTATGGAATTCGTTCAACTGCTTCATCAGGTCGAGCTGGGTTCGCTGAGCTTCGGGTGACCACTTCGAATTGGCGATGTACTTCACGTTGGCATTCGTCGAAGGCTGGCTGGCAACTCCCAGTGGTACCCCCTGACACTCTGCTGGCAGGAAGGCCGATCCCCAATTGTTCACGCCGCCATGGGCCAGCGTTGGGCAAATCGTGACAAAGCCAGGCAGGTTGTCATTTTCTGTCCCCAGGCCGTAATTCACCCAGGCTCCCATCCCCGGACGAACAAACGTATCGCTGCCCGTGTGAAGTTTCAGTGCCGCGCCACCGTGGGCAGCGTTGGTTCCATGCACCGAATTCAGAAAACAAATATCATCGACGTGCTTCGCAACGTGCGGAAACAATGAACTGACCGGTATGCCGCTTTCGCCGTAAGGACGAAATCGCCAGGGAGATCCCAGCAGGTTGCCTGTGGCAGCAAATGTGACTCGGGGTTTATCGAACGGCAGAGGTTTACCATCGTCTTTCTGAAGCTGCGGCTTGTAGTCAAAAGTGTCGACCTGTGACGGGCCGCCTTTCATAAACATGAAGATGACTCGTTTTGCCCGCGGAGCAAAATGGAACGGCGACGCAGATGTCGAGTGCCGCCCCGAAATGACAGCGTCGTCAGATGAAGCCTGCTGCTGCAGGAGAGCCTGCGCCGCAAGCCAGCCAAATCCGACCGCAGAGTTCTTCAATGCACATCTTCGGTTTCGCGGAATTTCGAACATCACCACGCTCTTGTTTCAATATCGAATGACTCGAAAAGTGACCAGACAGCGATCTGATCATCAACGAACATAGATGAACTCGTTCGACGCCAGCAGACTCTGACAAACAATGGCCCACGCCGCTTCTTCCGAATTCTCACGGGGTGATTCACCTTCTGAAGGACCGCTACCAGCCGAAACACTTCTCTCCCGAAGAGTCTGAAGTGTCGCGATGACCGCATTTCGTTCTTTGGCCGTCGCGGGACGGCCCATCGTGCGACCAAACAACCAGTCGATGCGTTCCTGTGGTGAGGCCCCGCCTTCGGAAAGTGTCACTCTCGCCAGCTGCTCGGCTGATTCAATCAGGAGTTCGCTGTTCATCATGAACAATGCCTGAGAAGCGACCGTCGAGGTCGACCGGTTGCCATTGGCAACAGCTGCATCTGTGCAGTCGAACAGTGAGAATCCGTCGTAGATGTTGTTACGAATGAGCGGCAGATAAATCGATCGCCTTGGTGCGTCGTAACGGGTTTCATCCTTTGATGTGTGATTGAAAAGGAACTCACGATTCTTGACATGAAGTAACGAACCACCCATCGTGCGATCCAGTCGGTCGCTAACCGCCAGAATAGAATCGCGAATCGATTCTGCGTCCAGTCGATGGACACCAGATCGCCACAACAAATGGTTGGCGGGGTCGGCATCTTCGCCCGCAGGGTTCGACTCACTGGACTGCTGCCAGGTGTGCGATAACAGAATGGTCCGGTGCAGACTCTTGAGTGACCATTTGCCATCCATCAACTCACAGGCCAGCCAGTCGAGAAGTTTCGGGTGTGTTGGATGATCGCCCAGGTGACCGAAATTGTCCGTAGAAGCGACAATGCCACGTCCGAAATGCCATCGCCAGACGCGGTTGACCATCACCCGGGCCGTGAGTGGATGCTGAGGGTCAACAAGCCAGTTGGCAAACTGAAGTCGACCACTCGCGGTTTCGGGGATCTGGTACTCCGGGCCGAGCCTCAACACTGCCGGCACATCACGCCTGACAGGACGGCCCAGTGTTAGATGGCTGCCGCGGATATTAATGCGTGAAGTTTCCGGCGATCCTTCTTTGACTCCCATTGCAGTTGGCAGTTCGGGAACAGATGCCTCCAGTTGTTTCTGTTCGTCGCGAAGTTGTTTCAGAGCGGCCCGGGTTTCGTCTGAAAAACGCGATTCCGCCTCAGCGTCGGATAACCCGGAAACCAGCGAGGCCTTTGCAGTTTGAATTGTTGAAGCGATCTCTGCTTTTGCAGCTTCAAGTCTGGATTTATGTTCTTCTAACCGCTGCAGGTCCTCCTCGGTTGCGACAGAATTCTCATGCCACTTTGCAATCGTTTTCAACGATTCCATCGTGTACGTGCTCTTGAAGATGCCAACCATGGAATAGTAGTCGGCCTGCGAAATCGGATCGAACTTGTGGTTGTGGCAACGAGCACAGCCAAATGTCAGGCCCATGAATGCGACACCGGTGGTGTTGATCTGTTCGTCCAGAATGTCCATCAGCATCTTTGTCTTGTCTGCTTCTGCCAGAACTTTGGGTCCAAGCGACAGGAAACCCGTACCGATGAGCAATTCATGTTTCTGAGACTCAGACATTTCATCCGTGACCAGTAAGTCTCCGGCAAGCTGCTCGCGGACAAACTGGTCGAACGGTTTGTCGTCATTCAACGATTTAACAACGTAGTCGCGATACCGAAACGCAT
>JAGQQE010000259.1 GCA_020426345.1 Planctomycetaceae bacterium | reverse complement strand
GCCAATGTCCTCGTATCGCAACTGAAGGCATTTCGGGCAACGACCGCAACAGTCACAGTAGGGCAAGTCACAATCGAGACACTGGTTAACCTCCGTCGCCCGTATCTTGCCGCAGTTGAGACATCGCCCACAACCTGGACAAACAGGCCGCGTCGGGGCAACGATGGCGTCACAGCCGGGGCATCGAATCCAGGGCAACTCGTTCATGCACTCGGCCCGTTCCACGTAAAGGTTACAAGATCCTGATTTCGGAGATCTGCGCGCCGTCCGGCAGATCTTTAACCTGTCGGTGCACCTGGCCGTGAATACTGATGTGAACGCTGACGTCGGCGACTTCGACATTCTCGATGTCGTCATCTCCACCCAGGACGAGTAATTGTTTGTGACTGTAGACTTGTCCCGGCCCCAGCTTCATCCCGGCATTACGAAACTGCCCAATTCGTGATGGAAACATGTGGTCTGAAACGAACTGACTGTTCCGAAGCAACGACTGAAATGAGGCCCCGTCGTCAGCAACGACCCGAATATCGCCTCCGACAGTGTCCACAAAGTAGACAGCACCAGACTCGCCTTGTGCAAACGCATCGCCCATCGCGGTGAGCAGAACCGGACGCAGTGGCTCAGGCATTACCCATGTCCAATCCGATAGAAGCGAATCCATATCAATGCCCTTTGGGCTGATAGTCAGGTCGTTCATTGTGATCGGCATCAGTACCTCCAGACGCACGCTTTCCGATTTTTTGTGGGAGCGGGTGAACAACGACTCCGGCTGACCTGCTTGTGAAATGTTCGATCGCCCCGCAACCGTACGACGAGCGAACATCGAACACGCCGGATTTTACGCACATGGAGCCTCGGACAGGAAGCCCTGAAAGGCGTTCCACTCCAATGCCGTCGGAGCTCCGGAAGTCATAGCAAACAGATCACACACCGACCGCAGGTTCAATCATCCTGCCAAGCAGATACCGAACCAGCCGCAGCAGCCCCGTTCTTTCCGCATTCGCCAACTGGCAATTTATTGTTCAGCGTGAACGAAGCTTACCATATTGATCGCTCTGCCACATTTCGCCATTGTCTGCGTTGATCGCAGTCAGCCAGCCACCGTGAACGCAGTTGGTGTCGATGCATTTCACATGACCAAGATCCAGAATCTCTCCCGATTTCTGAGCCGTGTGGCCGGTAATTACTGTTTTCCCGGAACAATGTGGTCGACTGTTTTCGTTGGTGACTCGCCAGCGAAGTGCCAGACCCGGTTGCCCGGCCATTGGCTGATCGTCGATATATCCGGCGTGAACGAAGATATGACGTTCGGATTCAAAATACTGGACGGAGCCACGAAGGAACTCCAGATGATCGGCCGGAATATTCTCTGGTCGATCGCATCCGTATGCACGAAGCGTGTCAGTGCCGCCGTTTCGCAACCAGCGAGCCAGTTTGTCGGTATCATCGAGTGCATCCAACAGCAACTCTTCGTGATTGCCTCGAACGAAAACGAAGGCACATTGCTTTGAAAGCGAGAGCAGCGAATCGATCACCGCCCGAGAGTGAGTTCCTCGATCGATCGCATCGCCAAGTTGAATGATCGTGTCACATTGCGTCGGACAGATCGCTTCCAGTACAGAGTTCAGAGCGGACGCGCAGCCGTGGATGTCACCGATTGCAATGGTGCGGTCAGTCAATGCATTCCCCAGCAAAAAAATCATGAAAGCCTTGCGCCGATAAGGCAGGCAGGTTTACTCGCAGTCTGATCGGACGGGGCATTACCCCGCAAACGGGCAGCATATGCTGCTATTATTCAGGATGAACACAAAACGGCCAAAAGGATTTTCGCATGGGCCCCGGGCCAGTTTAAGACGTTTGCCAGCATGTGCGAAGAGACCGACACCAACCGCACTGCCCGCGACGGCCCTGCCACTTCACCACCGACCAGAGGATGGCATCGAATTTGTATAGCTCATCAAATACAAAAAAACTGACATCCTTATCTCCATATTCTGGGCGTGGGTCGGCTGCCTGACCGATCCGTGCGGCGAACTCGACCAGCCCGACTTCATCGCAAACCTGGACGGCAAATCGATGGTCGAAGATCAAACGCTGGACTGATCGAGATGAAACCCTCGAACGGGCGAGATTCACAACGATGAATCACCTTCCCACCGTCCATGTGCCGATTCCCAACGTACGAGCCAAACGATCACTGCTGAAGTTCGGCCAGCCGATCTTCAAAATCTGTAGCGAAAGCCAATATAGCCGTCGCTGTTCCAGTGACAAAGCCTTGCAATGCTGGCAGGAATCGACAGGTGCATCAGCGTCTTTTTCCACGCATGGATAGAGTAAGACCTCGCAGCAGAAACAACAACAGTGTTACCAGGCCGGACGCCGCGAAGAACCGAGTGAAGCCACCTTGTATGGTTCGGGTCCACGGAGGCCAGTCCCGCCTCAACTCTGGCTCAATGAGAGGAACTTCCAATCGACCAACAGAATGTGAAACTCACCCGTGAATACAAAACGGCTTCTTAGTCGACCAAGGTAACCCGAGCCATGAACCTTTGATTTCAGGAATTGCTCAAGTTGAACACCCTGCTCGCCGCTCTATGTGGAGGGTTTGTTCATCACGAGATCGAACTCACGGTAGTCTCGGCAATCAGGTAACCATCGTCGGTCCGTATCGCGAACAGCGTGCACAAAGAGTTGCCCTGCCCCGTACGCTTGATAAATGCACTGTGCCTGCCAGAACGAATGCTCATGATTTCCGATTCGGCGATCGAAAACTTCACGGGCTGTATCAAGGAATACTCTTGCCCAAAATTTTTGCTCTTCGATGTCTGGGAAGTCATCTTCGATCTGAATACCTCGTCCAGGCCAAAACTCCGATTCCTGCAATTGACTCATGCGATCGACGTAGCGATCCTCGACGGAACCAGTCGTAGTCGCGCGACCCACCTGAATTACGAAGTCGATCAACCTCGAAAACTGCATATTGTTTGTCAGAACCTCCAGGTCCTTGTACGCAATTTGAGAAGCCATCGGATTAGGTAAATGCGGGATATCACCGAATTGGGCTCGGCGAGATGATTTGCAGATTTCAACACCAAGCCCAATTCCGGTGCATTCGATTGTTGATTGAGGACCACTACCAGGCTGCGAGAACCTGATGGTCCAGATGCGATTCTACATGCGCCGACTGTCGGCATGGAAGCCCTGAAAGGGATTCCTTTGACTCCCCAAGTTTAACTTAAACCGATTTGCATAATGCCCGACGAGATCGTCGGAGGTATGCCAGCGTTGCTGCAGGATATGCGAAAGCAGATTCGAATCCGGTATTATGCATCTTGCACGGAAGCGGAGGCCCGGATTTCGCGACAAGAATTGGCATGTCGGTCGCAGGTCAAATGAGACATCCGGAACTGCAGTGTTCCTGTAGATCTGTAATTCTTCAGGCGTGAATTCCGGACGACGAGCTCATTCAATCGTGCCCCTTCCTCTGTTCCATGCCGCCGTGTCAAGAGCGTTCTGTAACCGCAAGCCAGTGACTCAACCTGAACTCCGGTCAATCGTCGAGTGCTCACGGATCGGCTGCGTGCTGAAATCGCCATCGATGCCGGAGGTGAGCTCCACAACAGTGGCAGCCGACCTGACGGCTCATTGCAGCATGGACAGCATCCTGCCACCATACACCACCACAATTTGATCCAGAAATTCCCGGAGTACTCCATCAATGCGGTCAAGCAAGCTCCTGAAGAAGCTCATTTCCGGCTTTGTGTTCGCGGTTTTCGCAGCCATCACAGGTACCGGTCTTTCCATCGGTCAGGAACGAATTCCGCACGCTCAGGACAAGCCGCCCGGCCCTGCTCTTTCTCCGGAAGAAGCCATTGCCAGAATGACCGTCCCGGATGGCTTTACCGTCGAACTGATTGCCAGTGAACCCGAATTGGTGAATCCCGTTGCCATGACATTCGATGAACGGGGCCGTGTCTGGGTAACCGAATCACTGGAATATCCACGAATGTCTGCGGGCGAAGGGCGAGACCGGATTCGCATTCTGGAAGACACGGACCACGATGGACGCATGGACAAGTTCACGACATTTGCCGAAGGGCTGAACATACCCTCCGGCATTGCCGTGGGATATGGCGGTGTTTGGGTTGCGAACTCGCCCGACATCCTTTTCCTCGAAGATACTGATGGGGACGACAAAGCGGACAGGAAAACTGTGGTGGTCACTGGCTTCGGCCGATTCGATACGCACGAGCTGCCAAATTCTCTGACCTGGGGGCCGGATGGTTGGCTTTACGGTTTGAACGGGGTCTTCAATCGCAGTGTTGTGCAGGATCCCGTCACCGGACAGACGTTTGATTTCACCTGTGCTTTATTCCGCATCAACCCCAGAACGCATGAATTCAATTTGTTTGCAGAAGGCACCAGCAATCCCTGGGGCATTGCGTGGAATCCGGTCGGCGATCCGTTCCTGAGTGCTTGTGTGATCGATCATTTGTGGCATCTGACAGAAACCGGCTACTACCATCGTCAGGGAGGACCGTATCCGCCATTCACATGGAAGGCCGAATCGATTGTTAGTCACAAGCACCAGAAGGCTGCTTACTGCGGGATCACATACTTCGATAGTGACGCCTATCCAAAGGAATATCGTGATCGGCTGATGATGGGAAATATCCACGGAAACTGCATCAACGTGGACATCCTGCACGAGCGAGATTCCACATATCAGGCATCTCCGGCTGAAGACTTTCTTTCAGCTCACGACGCCTGGTTCATGCCTGTCGTGCAAAAGACCGGGCCTGATGGCTGCCTGTGGGTCCTGGACTGGTACGATCGCTATCACTGCTATCAGGATGCTCGTCGCGATCCGGATGGCATCGACCGCCTGAAGGGACGTTTATATCGCATCCGCTTTCGGGACACACCTCGAGCTGGTGCATTTGATCTCCGCAAAGAATCAAACGCCAGGCTCATCGAAAGACTTCACCAGGCCAATGTGCACTTTCGTGAAATTGCTCAACGACTGCTATCCGAACGTGACCAGCCAGAGGCAAATACATTGCTGGAACAGCTGGTGCTGGACGATGCCAGACCGTTCAAGACTCGCATGCATGCCTTGTGGGCTCGACTGGGAGCCAGGCCGCTTTCCAGAGAATTCCTGAAATCTTTGCTGGCATGCCAGAACGCCGATGTTCGCGCATGGGGAATTCGAGCCGCCGGGAATCAGCGAATCAATGACCCCGAAGTGGCACAGCTTGTTGCTGCCCTGCGTTATGACCAGCATCCGCGTGTGCGCCTGCAGGTGGCAATCGCCGCAGGAAAGATTGAACACGTGCCAACAGTGTCAACTCTTGTTGACGTGCTGGCCCAGGCGGGCAAAGACCCGCTGGTGCCGCGCATTGTCTGGCAGAATCTGCATCCGCTGCTGGAATCGCAAACAGAGGAATTCACCACTTCGATCGCCTCACTGGAAAGCGACAAACCGGCGGCAGTCATCGAAATCCTCCCGCGAGTCGCGGACCGTCTGCTCGCGGCGGAAAAACCAGACACAGCAGCAATCACACAGCTCGTCTCTCTTCTGCTCACAACGTCGTCGGCTGCGGAATCTGCGGATCGCGCTCTCCAGATACTGACGCAGAGAATTCGGAGTGGAGAGCTCTCAGGAGATTCACTCGATACTGTCCGACAAACGCTCTCCGGCGGCTTAACGCGGCATTTTGGTACTCCACTTGCGGACCCATTGACAGTCAGCTCACTCGAACTGGCAACATCAGCAGGAATCTCCGAAGCCAAATCCCGGGCTGCAGCATTACTGGATGGACATTCGGTTGATGGTCCGCAGATTCGCTTGCTGAATGCCCTGATTACCGCAGGAGATCGATCAGCCCTGCCTATTGCCGCTTCCATGCTGTCGTCAGGCGGACACAGTTACGGACTGCGTCGAACAGCTCAGGCAATCGGTCGGATACCAACGTTCGATGCGGTCACAGTTCTTCTGGAGCAACTGAATACTCTGCCGGAAGACGTTCAGCCCGCTGTCATCGAAGCACTTACAGATCGCACCGACGCGGCCATCGCACTGATGACGGCCGTTGCGGACGGGAAAGTCGTTGCGTCCACCATCAACGCCAACCAGGCCAGAAAAATGCTGAGCCTGAAAGAGGAGCGTTTAACGGACCTGATCAATCGGCACTGGGGCATCGTACGATCTCAGCGTGATCCGGCACGGGCCAGACTGATAAGCCAAATGAGAAATACGCTCCGAACCTCAGCTGGGAATCCTGTTGCCGGTCAGGCAGTCTTCAGGAAAGTTTGCGCTCAATGTCACAAAATATACGGCGAAGGCGCCGACGTTGGGCCAGATATAACCCGCAATGGCCGAGCCTCTTTTGAACAGCTTTTATCAAATGTGTTCGACCCCAGTCTCGTGATTGGTTCGTCGTATCAGGCGCTGACCGTTGTGACAAACGAAGGACGTGTCGTCACCGGACTTCCGATTGAAGACAGCCCCCAGCGAGTTACGCTGAAGGTTCAGGGAGACAAAATGGAAGTCATCGCTCGCAGCGACATCGACGAAGTCGTTCGTAGTGAACTTTCATTGATGCC
Organism: Planctomycetaceae bacterium; assembly: GCA_020426345.1. Classification (GTDB taxonomy): domain Bacteria; phylum Planctomycetota; class Planctomycetia; order Planctomycetales; family Planctomycetaceae; genus F1-80-MAGs062. Next base: position 2,748 of record JAGQQE010000259.1, on the reverse strand, counting down.
GGAGGGATTAGAGAAACAACTTAAACCCGAAGAACTGATCGATCTTTTTGCTTACCTCACCTTAACCGGACCGCCGGATGACCCGAATGCCAGGCCTCTGCCGGGAGCGAGAATTGAAGAACAAAGCTCGAACAACCCGCCGGAATTCACCGCGCTGGTTGCGGATATTCTGCCAGGCTTCGCCACTGAAAAATCCGGTGTCGATGGCGTCGCGGTCTTATCGAATTACAACGGTCGACCAGCCCTCAGAACGCACCCGGTTTCTCGCAATGAACCCTGCAGACTCCACGGTTCTATGACTGTCCCTGACAGCAGGAAACCCGTCCTGCGAGTCTCCATCGCAGCCGATCATCGGGGTGACTGGCAACTGGTCGTTCGAATCAACGGCACAGACAAACTCGCGTCCATCATACGATCTCCGTCAGCAATGAACCGGTGGAAGGATATCGAAATTGATCTCTCGGAGTATCGAGGGCAAACCGTACGCATCGAACTGCTCAATAAAGCCAATGACTGGTCTTACGAATTCGGCTACTGGAATGCAGTAGAGATGCTGGCTGAATAGCCAAAGCAAAAGATGCTGTGAATTCGCAGCAAACAAGAACGGTACGCTCACCGGGTTCCACGAGACACACCGATCACGGACACTTCGGGGAAATGCAGGAATGCACCGGCACCTATCGGCGAAACAGACTCAACAGACCGGATCGACTGGAAGACATCGATGAACGCCCGGTGGAACGACGAAAGAAATTCGCAGATCGGGACCTGAGTTGATATCGAGCCGCAATGGTGCTGCCATCCATAACTTTCGGCTGCACCTGGGACGAAGCGACGGCCGCACCCAACGCGACGGCAATCAAACATCCCGGGACAAACATTCTTCGTAAAAAGGACACGGCTAACACCGCCTTTCTGTCGTCGGCTGAGGACTTGGTGACCGGAGCCCGGTCGACTCTCCTCAATTCTGAAAAGGCGTGTACCCAGAGTCACGAAAAGAACCCGTCGTGACGGGCAGAACTGCAAAATGTGCTGGCAGTCAGACAGTATCTGAGCAACAGTCTGTTCGGTTGCATGGCGGCATCTGGACGAAAACCCTGCCGTCCGGATCCACCGAACTACAGGACGATTTCTGTTCGCAGCCCTACCACCAACGCATCTCTGATATTTCCGGAGGGCGAGGCGATGTACTGGATATCCGGCTGAATCACAGCGAACGGAGTGAGGGTGGCCTGGTAAAAGAGTTCGACGGCCGTTTCTGACCGTAAGGATGAGTCGCTGAAGCGGACAGAGGAAAATCCCAGACCGAGCTCATCATCATCCCGCCCCGAAAACAGACCTCGATAAACCAACCCCCCTCCCCAGTGTTGCCTTACCGAATTCAATTCGGCAGGGGCATAACCAAATTGGGCGAATCCACCGAACCCCTGCGCATCCGCTCCTTCGCTCCAGAGCATCTGGTCGTAACCGATGTAGATCCCATGGTTCCCTGATTCAAACTGACCCGTGTTTGTGTTCTCAAATCTCCCCGTGTGAAACCAGACACCGGTACGGATAGAAGCCGGAAGTTCTTCATCAACGCCGAACCGGGGAGTCAGGAGCAGCTCCGCGATCGCAAACGCACCGTTATCTCCGATGGTGCTTAATGCCCATCGACCACCACTCTGATACCCCACGCTGGGTGACCCATCATAGAGCCCGAACTTAAACTGCACGAGATCACCGGGACTGGCAAACAGAGCGAGTCCGAAACCCGGATTGGGCCAGGTGGGCAACGGAACCGTCGGTATCAGCCCCAGTGAAGTATTGATGAAACTGCCACCTAGCTCCACGTAGGCAAAATCTGCGTTTGCATCCTGCTTGCCTAATTTCACGGCAACTGCCCCGTCCAGAAACTCGTGCTCATACCAGTACTCCGTAATCTGAAACACGTTGTCGGGGCGCGGAGAACCATCGATGTTGCTGTAAAACTGGTAATCACCAGTATCAGTTCCCGCAAGCGTTCGGCCGTGAAGAGAACTGCCATAGACAAAGAAATGACCATGTTCCCAAAGTCCAAGCTGTTCACTGTGGCCAGTCAGAACGATGTCCAGATTGCCACGATATCGTGTGGCATCATTCACATTTAAACCGCCACGAGTATTCGAGAAGATCTCCCCGGTATAGATGCACTCCGCCTGGATCGGCCCCGGATTGTGCCATTCTTCAGGAAACAAAGTTGCAGGCCAGTCCGAGCCTTCACCGCACGTTCCTTCGGCTGCCAAAGCTGAATCATTGCTGCGACAACAATTCATCTGACGTGTGCTGGAGTATTCGAGCCCTTCGATGCTGTCGAACAGCAAGCCTCTGCCCGGACAACCAGGTACCGGAATCATCGATCGACCGACCTCCTGTGCAATGACAGAAGTCGAAAGAACCGATGAGACGAACACATTGCATAACAAAGCAAAACGCCGGATGATCTCAGGGTACCCGCGGGGAGCCTTCAGCGGCCCCAACAATCTGTCCATGGGCAAAAGAACGTGCCACAGCAGTGAACTCCATTTCATGACTCTGACACCCTGAAGGGACCGCTCAGAGTGAAAACCCGATCGACGGTGCTGGCGAACCGCATGATGTTTGATTCTCCGGGTCATCTTGCTGGTGAGGATTACGATACTATTGCCTGAAGCGCAATCCCGTTCATCGGCGCTGATCTTCTCGGCAGGCAGAAATTCCCCGGCAGCGGCCGGTCAATCGGGTTAACAC
>JAGQQE010000025.1 GCA_020426345.1 Planctomycetaceae bacterium | reverse complement strand
ATCGTCCAGCCCCGCCTGTTTCTGCCAGGCAAGCAGCATCTTCCGCCAGCCGAAATACCCAAGTAACACCGATACGATAACCGTCAGTGAACCGCCACCGATCAGAATCCATCGGCCCATTCCGCTGTGTGTGATAACATCCCAGGGATCAACCTGACCCGGCTGATTGACACCACCCACTGCGACGATGATTCCAAACAGGAACGCCAGCAATGTCGCCATTGACGAGATCATAACGATCACGCCAATGACGACTGCCATCGTTCGCTGGATCATCGACAGCTTTGCAGACTGGATTTCCGACAGGGGAGCCCGGTAGGGATCTGTCGCAGCCGAATCCGGTTGGTGCGAATTACCCGCCATCGCAGTTGCCTCCGGGAGCCCCGAATTATATCAGCTTCTACTTACGGAACTTATTGCCACGTGGGCCCTTGCCACCCCGAAATCCACCAGCATCTCGTCCCGGACGGCCTTCTGAGCGGCCACCTTCCGGACGACCGCCGTCAGCCCTTCCACCCCGATCGGCAGGTCGGAACGACCGCTGCTCTCGATCACCCTGACCACGCCCTCGGAATCCACCTCCCTCGCCATCGCGGCGCGGTGGGCCACTCCGATGTCCACCATGATTTCGCTGATCGCCGCCTGGACGCTGTCCACGAGAACCTGATCCTCCGGAGCGATAGGAATCGGAAGGAGACGGACTATCGGATCGAGTGATGCGAAGATGTCGGCCCATCACGATGACGTCTTTCAGTCCGCGGAAGATTTCCGGCGGCATGCCGACGGGCAGATCGACATAACAGTGATCATCCTGAATATTGATCCTGCCGATGTTTCGAGAATCAATGCCGGCTTCATTCGCGATCGCTCCGACAATGTTTCCCGGCTGTACGCCATGCTCATGACCAACCTCCAGCCGGAACGTTTCCATTCCTTTTTCCGGACCGCCTCGCCGTCCGCCTGGTGCTCGTCGCTGGTCATCGCGACCAGGTCGTTCTGAACGGAATGGTCGTTCGCCGCGCGGATTCCGGTCTTCACGGGATGGTCTGCCACCGCGTGCCGGCCGTTCGTCCGAGAACGATCGATCCCCGCGCGGGGCGGTACGGCGATCGCCACGGTCGGATGCAGGTCCAGTCTCTACTGGCGGACGGCGGAAGTCTCTTGTCGCAAACGAATCGCCGACGGGTGGCGGAGTAGCTGAACCGGTCACTGCAGCATCCGATGGTGGAATGGCCGGATCCGAGTTGAAAGAGGTGGCTTGAACGGGCGTTGGCGGATCGAACATCGATGCATCGGCCCGGGTCTTGATCACGTGCTGCTTACCAGTGACGGCGGTTGATACAACTGTTGTCGACACAACCGGAGTGACCACGACCGGGTTCGAAGGCACTGTGACTCCCTCGTGAGTCACAGATTTGGGGATCTCCATCACTGGGAGCGGCTGCTGAACATCGGACTCAACAGGAACCGATCGCGGAGTTTCGTGCCGCGGAGCATTCCCATAGCCCCCGTTGCCAGTGCGTTCGTGGTGCCGAGTCTGCGGACCAGGGCTCGCCAGGCTTCGATCATCGGGGCTTCCGAAGTTCTGACTACGTCGATCCGCGCCGCGGCTATCATGACGGCTATCGGAGCTGCGGCTTTCCTGCCAGTCCCGATGACCCTGCTGATCTCGTCCGGGACGACTGCGTTGATCTTCCCATCGATCCCGGGAATTGGCTGGTCCCCGCGAGTCTCTTCGGTCGCGGCTTTGCCCGAAACGGTCTCCGCGAACATCGTGCGATGGTCCACGGCTCCTGGCACCATAGGGATCTTTCTTGACATCCTTCATAAAGAACGGCTTATCGCCCTGCATCAGCACGGCTGTTGCGGCCACAAGGTCTTCCAGCGCCATGCCGGTATCCTGTTGTACTTCCGACATCAACCGTTTGAACATTTCAAACTGACTAGCGCTGGTGGCCGCCTTTAATCGTTCTTTCAGATCTTCTTTTCGACGTTCATTCACCGCACGCGAAGAGGGGAATTCCATTTCTTCTATGGTCTGACGTGTCGATCGCTCAAGGCTTCGCAGGTGTCGCCGTTCACCGGGGGTCAGAAACAAAATGGCCTCGCCTTCGCGTCCAGCGCGCCCGGTCCGCCCGATTCGATGGATCCAGGCTTCGGAGTCATGCGGCAAGTCATAATTAATGACGTGACTAATTCGCTGCACATCCAGCCCTCGAGCAGCAACGTCTGTCGCCACCAGAATATCGAACTTTCCGTTCTTCAATTGTTCAATCGTATGCTCCCGCTGCTTCTGGACGATATCGCCGTTAATAGCAATGGCCGAATAACCATTGGCCACCAGATCGTCTGCGACTCGCAGCGTAGTCTCTCGCGTCTTGACGAACACGATCACTCCATCCGTCTTTTCTGTTTCCAGAATACGAATCAGAGCGCCGGTTTTCTCCCGGAAAGGAGCCACCAGATAACGGGACCGAATGGTATTGGCGACACGCATCTCAGAACGAATCGTGACCGTTGCAGGGTCCTTCAAATGTTCATTCGCAATGCGCCGAATCGGATCCGGCATCGTTGCAGAAAACAAGGCCACCTGTCTTTGCGGCGGTGTTTGTTCGAGAATCCATTTCACGTCGTCGACGAAACCCATGCGAAGCATTTCGTCCGCCTCATCAAGAACCAGGCATCGCACATACTGCAGATTCAAAGTGCCGCGACGCATATGATCCATGACACGGCCGGGGGTCCCCACAACAACCTGACAGCCTCGCTTCAGTTCACGAATCTGGTTTGTGTAAGACGCGCCACCATAGATGGGCTGCACGTTCAGACCGGGCAGGTCTTCGCCGTAGGTTGAAAACGAAGTCGCAACCTGAATGGCTAATTCCCGGGTCGGACAAAGCACAAGTACCTGCGTAGATCGGTCTTTCAGATCGATTCGCGAAAGTAGCGGCAGCGCGAACGCGGCTGTCTTGCCTGTGCCAGTACTGGCCTGCCCAAGGACATCCCGACCTTCCAGCAAATGGGGAATGGTCTGGGCCTGAATGGGGGTGGGGACGGTGTAGCCGCGCGTATCAACGGCAGACTGAACTTTTTCGGCCAGGTTCAGCGAATGAAATGTAACTTCAGCGGTAGACATCAGACGGATCTGCTTTCTGAGATCAGACAGAGTCCGTAGCGATGGCAACCGTCGCGAGGGACCTGTCGGAGGGTGGACCCGCAGCCCTTTCGCAACGTCAGCGGACCTGCCAATTCAATGGCAGACACGGGGACGCAACGATGAGCGCGTTGGGCATTCAAACGAGTTGTAAAGTGCCTGCCAAAAAGCAGACTTTTTACTCGATCGAACGCACACAGTTTCGAATCCGAACCGGTTGCCAAATCAGGCTCTCGGATTCAATAGTCCCCCAGGTTGTGACTTCTTCCAGCATTTCATGACCGAGGACCTCGTCCGCAAACCATGAGCTTTTGTCACAACACGTCCGGACCAGCAATTTCATCTGGTCCCGTGAGTCCGCGATTGACGACCTTCCCACCGAACGATCGGCAGAAATCCCTCTCGGGCTACGGCTACGCGGCTCAGATGGCTGATAGAAGTGTCAACTTCCCGTTCCAGCCTTCACATCTCTCAAGAAAACTGCATTCATCGAGCAACGAACACCTTATCGGCGTTCTGAGAAAAGTGCGAGACAATTTCCGGCGGCTGAACGGAAACCGCAGGATTGAGAGAAACAGCTCCCCAGCCACCCGCCCCGGAGCCCGATCATTCTGCCGAAGAGCAACTTCTCTCGCAACGAATCGAGCCACCAGCCACGGCAACCCGCGTTTCAAGCTGTTGCCCGGATTCTGAATTTGAAATCGGATCCTCGCGTTCCCTCACGACGTGCTTTCTTTCGACGGTTCCCGCTGATTCCTGAAACGATTCGCTGCCAGATCTGATTTCGTGCTCTCGCAGACGGACTGAGTGCTCTCAGGCGCTTCGGGTCTTGAACGAGACCACTCCCATCGACTAAACGACTCGAGGTCACCCGTCGACGCGTGAATTTGCGGACTGGGACAAGGGGGCCTTCTAATAGAAACTGACGGGGAGTGGCGGATTTTCCGCCATCGATGACGGAATTCTCGTCGCCTGAATCAATGCATGCGGCGTCTTCGTTCCTGATCTTCGCTCTCACCAGGGGGAAATGATCGGCACTCGTGATGCGACGCGGGTTGGCATGCGAGTTGCGGTGCAGCGAATGCGTGTATCTGCGTAGATTCAGGCTCTTCTGGGATGTCAGGCAGGACGTGAGATTCTATCGACTTACTGTAAAGATCGTGATGGCTTTGTTGCTCTGCATTCCGGGCGGCTGTGGAGGGGCGGATTCATACCCTCGGGCGAAACCGGTTTCCTCAATTGGACGGACGGCCAACTGTGATCATTGCTCAAAAGAAATCGCGGCGGTTGAGCGAACTCATCTCTTCGAATTTCAGGGCGTTCAATACACCGTTTGCTGTCCTGAATGCTCAGACAAACTGAAGGATGAGATCATTCATGGCGGTAGTCATGAACACTGAATGGCCAGTTTATGAACTTGCAAAGCAGGCTTGTGACGCGGACAACCGAACTCGGTTTATCACGGGAATCCGACTCTGATGTTAAAGGGTGAGATGTCTTCAACTTCTTCAACGACTTCCATTTCAACTTCTTCCATTCAACGCCCGATCGCGATCTCGCGGCGTTTGGGATTTACATTGATTGAACTGTTAGTCGTGATTGCGATTATCGCGATCCTGATCGCATTGCTGCTTCCTGCGGTTCAGCAGGCGCGCGAGGCGGCTCGGCGAACTCAGTGCAAGAACAATCTGAAGCAGCTCGGGATTGCATTGCACAACTATCATGATACCCATGGAATGTTTCCGGCCGGGCACATGGAGAGTGGAGTCGACGGGCCATCGTATCGTCATCAATTCGGCTGGTTGACTTATCTCCTGCCTTTTGTCGAACAGGCACCTCTTTACAAACAGGTCAACTTTTCACAGATTGATTTGACGCTGTCTGCGCATCAGAACCCGGCCTTTATGGCGGTGGGAGGAACGGACGTGTCGGCCTTCATCTGTCCCAGTGACCCGACCGGCCGCAATAACTCAGACTGGGCTCCCACAAATTACCTTGGGAATCAGGGGACGACGTGTCAGTCCAGAGACAAAAGCGGCAGTGGTGTTTTCGGACACAATTCGTGGATGAAAATTCGCGACATCACGGATGGCACTTCGAATACGATTGCGGCCGCTGAGATTCTCAAGGGCGATTTCAATGTGAATTCCGTGAGGGACAATTACATCTTCATCCGAAATGCGGCGGATGCGAATAACATTGACACTTGCCAGGCATTTCCGCCGAATTCCTCCGATCTCGGCGGAGTGTGGTTGGGAGGTACGCCACAGAACAACTTGTTCAGCACCAATCGAACGCCCAACGATCGACGTTTCGACTGCATTTCCCCGAACTTTGGCTGTACGAATTTTGCGGCTCGAAGCCAGCACGTTGGCGGAGCGCAAGTGATTCTGGCAGATGGCTCAGTCCACTTCATCAGCGAAAGCATCAGCATCGAAGTCTACCACGCTCTGGGAACACGAAATGGCGGTGAGGTTGTCGGTGAATTCTGATTATCTGCTGCCGAAACATCTCACGAGGTGCGTGCCTTACTTCGGATGTCTGATCCTTCTGATGATAAGACCGTCATGCGGCATCGCGCAGGATCAGCAGCGTCAGGATCCAGCACCGAAGATGGCATTCATTGGCCTGCATGGCGGCGTCTTTGAAACTCTCAAAACGTTTGCCGAAGATCAGTCACTGAAGCTGACTTACCTGCGAGACGGCAATATCGCAGACGGAACCGCGTCACTGGATGGCGTTTCCGTTCTGTTTCTGCAGCACACGCGCGACGACCTCCGACGACAGTATCAAGAATTGATTAAAGCTGCTCGCAGTGACAACCCGTCGCTGCGTGTGTTCAGTTTGTCCGGGCTGGCTGAAGCGGACTTGCCGGAGTTGACCAAAGCCGGCGTTGTTGAAAAGGATGAAGCTCTTTCGGCCTACTACGGGAGCTCGCCGGAGAATCTTCGGCGATTGCTCATTTACGCTCGCGTCAAACTGCTGGGGCAGCCGGGCGAGATTCTTCCGCCTGATGCCGAGTCGCAGGTTTTCGGGCTGTTTCATCCGGAATCCAGAGACATGTTTGGCGGCGTTGAGCCGTTTCTTGAATGGGCCAGAAAGAAGAAACTTCCGACAATCGACGGGCCGCGAGTCGTGATCGCTGTGCATGGCACGCATCTGACGTTTCAGCAGCCTCGCGTTGTGGAAGCGCTGGTTCGCGAATGCGAACGAAACGGCGCTCTGGCCGTTGCCATGGTGGACTATGGTCCCGATTACGAACGTGATGTCAGGGAGTTTCGTCCTGCAGTTATCATCCACACCTGTCACAGCAGAGAGCGTGTTTCCTTTCGTGAAGAACTTGAGGTCCCGCATCTGCATTCCATCTTTATGCGTGAACAGTCCATTAACGACTGGCAGGTGGCCCTGCAGGGACTGTCTTCCAGTGAAATGGCATTTCACATTGTTGGCCAGGAACTGCTTGGCGCGATTGAGCCTCAGGTGACATCCGGGACACCGGGCGGCCGAGGAAGCGAAGAAGCATTCACGCCGATTGCTGACCGAGTGGAGCATCTTGTCAGTCGTGCGATGCGCTGGGTTCGACTGGGCACCGCTCCGAATCGAGACAAACGCATCGCCTTTGTGTATTACGACCGCGAAATGGGGCAGGCGGAGTTAATGAGAGGCAGCGCAACGGGCATGTTCATGAACGGCCCGCGCAGCATGGTGAATGTTCTGCAGGCGATGCAGCAGCAGGGCTACGGACTGGATCAGGTTCCTGAGTCAGAAGACCAACTGCTGGCGTGGATGATGGAACATGGTCGTCAGATCGGTGTCTGGGCACCAGGAGTTCTCGAACGCCTGGCTCGAAGCGGTAACGCAGTGCTGATTCCAACAGAAGACTATGTCGAGTGGTTCGAAAAGCGTGTTCCTGCCGACCTTCGTGATGACGTGATTCAGCGCTGGGGGCCTCCGCCGGGGAAGTTTCTGGTCTGGAAACAAAACGAAAAGCAATACCTTGTGATTCCGCGAGTGGACCTGGGCAACGTGATTTTGCTGCCGCAACCGCTCCGAGGTGAAGCCCAGGACACTTCGCTCGTTCACGATCTGAGAGTTCCTCCACCACATAACTATCTCGCGACTTATTTCTGGCTGGACGAAGAATTCCACGCCGATGCGATGGTTCATTTCGGAACCCATGGCTCAGAATTCATGTTGCCGGGTAAGCCAACCGGACTGTCGGGACACGATTGGCCGGACATCGTGCTGGGCAGCATTCCGAATATCAATCCGTGGGTATTGAACAATCTGGGTGAGTCCTCTCCGGTGAAACGCCGGGCTTATGCCGTTCTGATTGATCACCTGGTCCCGCCGTCGGTCAATGCAGAACTTTCGGATCAACTGAGCAACCTGCACGATGACATCGACAAGTGGGTTGTGCTGTCGGATGGTGCGTTGCGTGAGAAATTCCGGGAAGCAATCACACAGCAGGTTCGGGATACCGGTCTGGCTGTGGACTGCCACCTGGATTTGCCGGACGGGCAACTGGTGACGCCGGAACAGATTGATACGGTGCTGACGTATCTGCATGACATTCATAATGAAACCACTCCGGTCAGCTTGCATGTGTTTGGTAAACCTCCGGCAGACGAGTTGCTGCTGCCGTATCTTGTGGTGTGCGGCGGCAGCGATCTGCTGACACAACTTGGTGAGCTGATCGAAGTACCTGCCAGCGAATCGCTGACTCCGGGAGACCGGAAGAAGTATCTTCGCCGCGCGGCCGAAGAATTGGTTCGGCTGCATTTGCGAAAAAACTTTTCCCTGAAAGATGCCCTCGATTCCGTGGGTGCACGACTTCCTGAAAACACCGTTTCGGAACAACTGGAAGAGACGTTTCAAAAGCTGACCCGACTCAGCGACGGATTTCGGCAGACGCCGCAGGAAGTCGAACAACTGCTGGCGGCGCTCAATGGGCGATTCATTCCCCCCGGTCCGGGCAACAGCCCCGATCGCAATCCTGCTTCGCTGCCCACCGGCCGCAATATGTACGTCATGAACCCAGAGGAAGTCCCGACGCAACCGTCCTGGGAACTTGGACGCCAGCTGGTCGATCAGCTTCTGCAGGAACGTTTTGAGAAGACCGGGCGGTATCCCCAAAAGATTGCCTTCACGCTCAATTCCTTTGCCACGTTTCAGGATTATGGAGTGATGGAGTCGCAGATTCTTTATCTGCTGGGTTGTCGGCCTCAATGGGATGAAAAGAACCTTGTGGCGGATGTCGAACTGATTCCGCTGGACGAGCTCGGTCGGCCTCGAGTGGACGTCTTCATTGCCGGACTGTCGTATTATCGAGACATGCTTCCCACGCGGATGCGGCTGATCGACCGCGCGGTACGCCTGGTGGCAGAAGCAGAAGAGCCGGAAGGCCAGAACCCGATTCGGCAGAACAGTCTGGCCGTTGAGCAACAGCTGATCGCATCAGGTGTCGCCTCTGAGCTTGCCGCAGTGCAGTCTCGCGGGAGGATCTTCGGCTATCCGGAAGGGCAGATGGGATCCGCAGGATATTACTACCTGGTTGAGAAGTCTGGCGAATGGGATACCCGCGAACAGCTGATGGATGTTTATCTTGGCCAGGTCCGCAACGTCTATACGGAAGGCGCTTGGGGAACTCCGGCCGCCGAAGCCTACAACCGCCACATTCAGGGAACAGAGATCGTTCTGCGAAGCTGGTCGGATCGTACTCGCAGTCCGCTTTCCAACAAATACGACTGGTACCACGGTGGCAGTCTTGCGCTGGCCGTCGAACATTTGACCGGCCAGAAGCCCGAGTTTCTTTTGTCGGACGTACGCGACCCGGACGCTGCCCGGGTCGTCTCCGCAGAAGACGCACTTCGACAGGACTTCCGCGTGCGTCTGTTCAATCGCAAGTGGATTGAAGGCATGATGCGCGAAGGGTACGCCGGTGCGGATCAGATTTCCGTTCACGTCACGAACTCGCTGGGCTGGACGATCATGCGGCCGGGCAGCGTGGGTGACGATTACTGGACCGAGATCATCGACACGTTCATTCGCGATAAAAAGAACCTTCAAATCAAGGAATGGTTCGAGTCCGAAAACCCCTTCGCGTATCAGGACCTCACGGAGACTCTGCTAGAGACAATTCGCAAAGGTTACTGGCAGCCCGATGCCGACACGATTCGCGAGATTGCCGAAGAGTATGCTCGGTCCGTCGTTCAGCATGGCGAAGGGGGAGGACTTCGCGGTGGTGGGAACTTCAAACTGGAAGCCTTCGTTCAGCAAACTCTTGCAGAACCGAATGACAAGGACCTGAATGATCTGCTGACACGTCTTAAACAAAGAGCCGTCGATGAGACGCTCCTGGCAGGAGGAACACTGGATAGTACGGCTCCGACCATTGCTCAGACACACCCGGCAATGTCCACCGAGAACAGTGAAACAAACACGGAAACGCAAGAGCCCGATGCAAGTCCTGAGAACACTGAGAGCCCGGAAGTGACAGGCAAGGTGCTTGAGCCAGTCAACCAGCAACCGAGTCTGTCGGCGAGTTCCGATGTTCCTGAATCACCACCACGAGAATATCCGTGGAGTATGATTGCGGTATTCGCCTGCCTGCTGTTGATTGGTGCTGGCTATGCTTCGCGTTGGGGGATTGCGAAGTCATGACATCACTGGTCGACGCGTTGTACGAGTTCTCGAACGCCCTGCTTGTGCCGGTGATCGCCTCACTCTTCGTGCTGGTGCTTTACTCACTGCTGGAAATCGGCGGTTCGCTGCGCGAATGGAGTGAGCGACGTCGCGTCAGGAACGCGTGGCAGGTTCATCAACGAGAACTCGTTGCCCGGAGCGTTTCATTCGATACCTCTGAGAACGCAAAGGCGGTCTATCCAGGATTGGTGGCAGTCTTTGTGAAGCGAACACTGGCCGATGGTGGACTCCCGATCTTCGCGGAAAAGCATGCTCACGATGTGGAAATTGAATCTTCGGCGCGGCTTGCTCGTTTGAGCCTGCTGATCCGTGTGGGACCGATGCTCGGCCTGATGGGCACGCTGATTCCTCTGGGACCGGCGTTGATCGGGTTGACGGAATCCAACCTGACCGGAATGGCGGAGGACCTGGTCGTCGCCTTCAGCACAACTGTGCTGGGTTTGCTGGTGGGCGGAGTTGCTTACGCGATCTGGCTTGCAAGACGCCAGTGGTACGCTCAGGACCTGGCCGACATGGACTTCCTGCTTCAGACCCTGTCCCTGAAAGAACCACCGACCGGTTTCGCCCACTCCACCGGAGAAACCTGATGGATCGACAACCACGGAACAGACAGAGGTACCAAAGACTGTTGCACGATGACGAACACGATCCACTGGCGGGAGTTTCGAATCTGTTTGACGTCGCCATGGTCTTTGCGGTCGCGCTGCTGATCGCGCTGTTTGCCCGAGTTCCGGCAAGCGATCTTCTGAGTTCGAGCAGAGAATCCCCGTCAGTCGATACGAAGGACCAGGAAGACTCGGTTCCCCGAGATGGCGATCAACTAAAACAATTTCAAATCGGCGACCGCGAAGCCGGTGGCCGAGGAGAGCGTCTGGGCGTTGCCTATCGACTGCCATCGGGCGAAGTCATCTATGTCCCGGAACCCCAGTCAAAAGGTGAAGGAATGAAGTGAGTTGCATTTTGATGGCTCCGGACCTGCCATCAGGCTTAATCCGCCTGCCCCGACATTCGATCCTGTGCCCTGAAATCCTTCAACACCTCTACATTCAACACCTCTAATAGTCGCTGTCTGAGAGGGGAGTTTGGGGAACAAATCCGGTGAATCTCGGCTTCGAACCACCGGGGGTCAGCAGTTGCAGATACACCCGACGATCCACATCATCAGAAATGGATTTCACGCCGCCGTCACAAAATGCAAAATTGCAGACACCCGGGTGTCCGGAAGAAGGGAACGGCAAACCTTCTCCACCATCCTTCATCCGATTTGGAAGACCGTTGAGTCCGGAGGGAACAGGCGGATCGCTGAAGTTGGTATTATCCACAGCAGAGGTCTCGACTGGATAGACAAACGTGCAATTGTTTGGCGCAGGGTTGGACCATGTCCCCGAAACTCCTGCGTTCAGATTTTCTGCAAGAAGAAACGTGTTGGTCGCACCATCGTAGATGGTATGCATGGACTGACTGAAATTATCGCTGCGAACCTGGATCCACGAAACACCCGTGTCCTTATTGATCAGCTCGTCAATCTTATCCTGCTGCGGATCCGCACCTCCCCCGGGCGAGACGCCACTCTGATTCCAGTCCGCAGGAATGTTTACGTAGTGATGCATCTGTGATTCGAAAGGATTCTGGCTGGCAGCAATCCGCGAAGAATAAGCATCCAGATTAACCATGTTTGCATAGCCACTGTTGATGACGTAGCTCAGGCCACCCGGTTGCCCAAACGCTGACTGGTCATCAGGACAGGCCAGCACCGCCAGATGCGTGCGAGCGAGGGGGAAGTTATTGCCACCAAACGGCGGAGCAGCCGGATCCCAACGATCTGCCAGGTCACGGCGATCCAGTTCCGGCAGACATGTCACAACCCAGTTCACCCCACCCAGCGGGGAACATTCGACTTGATGTGGAGTTGGGTTGGTCACGCCCGGAGGAAGAATCGGGGTGTATTTTCCGTAGGCCGGAATCTTGTCCTTACCGCGAGTTGTATTGGACATGATTGCAACCGCGATGTTGCGCAGATTATTCTGACATTGTGTGCGACGGGCCGCTTCTCTTGCCTGCTGAATGGCTGGCAGTATCAGGGCCATCAGAGTCGCAATGATCGAAATGACAACCAACAACTCGATCAACGTAAAACCAACCCGACGCCCCACTTTACGTATGCCGCGCAAACCAACCTTCTTCATTTCCATCACTCCTGACGAACACGCAATCTAATCCCTGGGCAGGTGGGAACTATCTAACCCGTAACGAGCGTTGCCCCGGAAGTTCCGTAAGGATTCTGAATTTTCTTTCAGGATTGAATCGGGCCAGTCAGAACAGAATCTCCCGCTGTTGGTTGAACTGGTCGCGGTTAATTCCAATTCATGGTGCGGGACCTCTCTGCCACACAATTTCCTCGCCAGCTGCACCAAGAAGTTTTGCAGCGCGCAGTGGTGGGGATTCTGATCCCTGAACACACCCCTCCTTACTTTCGCGTTCCGAATGATTCTGGCAGAAAACGCCACCGTGTATCCGACCATACACAAGGGGATGCAATCGCGTAGTCGGGGCCCTTAGGGAGAACAATGAACCCATGCAGAGCCGTTGGAGCGAACGACCTGTCATTTCCTGATTGACGGGCACATGCTGATCCCTCTGCTGTCCAACACGCTGGTCTACAGACTCGTGGGCCATCTTAACTGGCGCGTTCTGGATCGGGTGACATTTCTCTACGACGCTCGCAGCCTGTTCTCCGATTTGGCCGGGACGTCATTTTTACTTCCGTTGATCACCACTCTGATCGTG
This sequence comes from Planctomycetaceae bacterium, assembly GCA_020426345.1. Taxonomy (GTDB): domain Bacteria; phylum Planctomycetota; class Planctomycetia; order Planctomycetales; family Planctomycetaceae; genus F1-80-MAGs062. The sequence continues at coordinate 18,603 of JAGQQE010000025.1, read as the reverse complement.
GTCCCGGTGATTCGCCGACTGGCAAAGAGAGGACTGTTGATCAATGTGTTCCGGCCAAAGCTCATGCCGGGCTTCTTCACCACTCGCTGTGCTGCTTCCATGTTTCGACGGATCCAGTGGCTACGCAGTCAGGGCGTCACTGTTCAGGCGACGGTATTCGGTGTCGTATCGACACGGCTTTCTCTACCGATCGCGTCTTTCTGGTTGTCAGCTTTGCTGGAAAGCGGGACGAGCGTGGCCGCAGCCATCGGTTTCAAAGTGCTGTTTGCAGATCCTGGCTGGACTCATCGTGACACCGATGATTGCCATCCTAACGTGACGCACATCCAACCACCTGAATCGCGATAGGAATTCGATGCCAGGGCGTCCTGAACATTAGTCATCCGCCACGATGAGCCCCAGACGCTGCAGTTTACCACGGCATTCGTCGCGTTCCCGACTTCGCTGTAGACTGGCCCAGGCAGGGTCCTGAGCAGACAGGAACTGTTCTTCCGTGAATGGAGGTGACGTCCCGGCTGTTGCAGCGTTGGCTGTCAGTCGCTGGATCACACCGATGTCCAGTCGAGTCAGAAACATCGCCTGCATACGGTAATCGAGGAAAGCCTCCCAGACGACGGGAAACAGCGGCTTCACAATCTGCTCACCAATGGCGGTTGCATAGTTCCGGATCTCAAGCTGAGCATGGCTATCCATTCGCAGTGCGAGGAAGTGCAGCAGATTGTGAAGGTCGATTTTCCAGTAGGCCTCCGTGTACGTTGCCAGTGGCAGGTCCTTGCGGGCCTGTTCGCGCGCGACACCTGATTCGATGCGGCTTTGGTAGACATTACGCATCTGCGTCTGCAGATCGGACTCCTGGTCGGTCAATTGCTGGCCAAGGTCAACAGGCAGGGCATCTCCACTTCCCTGGCGATTAGATTCCGCCTGAGTGCGCCATTCTTCCGGTGTGGTTGTCTGGGCGGCGTCTATGGCCAGAGAATACCGTGTGCTGTATTCGTTGATATTAGCAGTACGGTGGCGCACCCATTGGCGCCAGCAATCCATGGGGACGCGAACCAGAAACTTGATTTCGGCCATCTCGAAAGGCGTTGTATGCCGGTGTCTGAGCAGGTACCGAATCAGAGTTCGATCGTCACTGACTTTTTTCGTACCTTCGCCATAGCTGACTCGTGCCGCCTGCACCACACTACTATCATCACCCATCACATCGACCAGGCACACGAAGCCGTCATCCAGCACCGGAAACTTCTTCCATCGCAGGTCATTCACCAGGGCAATTCGGTCACCGGCGGGATCGGCAGAATCAGTGGTCATTTCACTCTCGCAGGTCATTTCAATCGAAGTCGGCACAACGGTACACTCTGAGGCACTCAAAGCGCGAGAAGGTTAACAAACAGACCAGCGCCTGCCCATCGCTCGCAGGGACCACAAGAAATGTTCTACACGATTCTCGATGAAACGCCGGTTGGACGCCTTCTTATTGCCGGAGACGATGAAGGGCTGAGGCACGTTCAGTTCCTGAAGGCTGAGGATTCCTCAAATATCCCTGTGAACTGGGAAGAAAACGTCAAAAAACTTCGCGAACCAATTCGACAATTGAAACTGTATTTCACCGGAAAGCTCAGACAATTCAGCCTGCCTCTGGCAGGTGAAGGAACGGAATTCCAGAAAAAAGTCTGGGCAGCACTGTGCGACGTACCCTTCGGCGAAACAGCAAGTTACGGAGAAATTGCCGCTGCCATCAGAAAACCAACGGCATCGCGCGCTGTGGGAATGGCTAACGGTCGCAACCCCATTTCGATTATTGTTCCCTGCCATAGAATCATCGGGGCCAGCGGAAAACTTGTTGGTTACGGTGGCGGACTGGAGAATAAGAAAACCCTGCTTCGACATGAAGGAGCGACTGGCTGGAGTATCTGAGGGAAATTGGATCGAGTTTACGTTCGATTGCTGCCCCAACAGCCTGTTGAAAAGAAACACAAGAGTCACCCGATGCATTAGCGAGAAACAATTGCACGGGTTTGCAGAGGCCAGCGATCCCTCGCTCACGCGTCGGTGGCTTTTTCAATGGACAAATAAGTTCGACCGCAATCGATATCGAACGACTCGGATGCGACAGAAGCATCACAGATGCCGGTAGAAAAAGTCGAATTTCGGGACAAAAACCGAACCGGAATGGAATCACACGTGAATGGAATCCTGCCTGCAGCAAACTGAAATCGCGTCTGAAACTCTCAGGCGGCCCGGGTTCCCGGTACTTCGTGTTCCGGCTCCTTACCGGCGTCTCAAGAGCTCCGGACACTCTTTCAATGGACTGCTGAACACATGAATCGACCATGACAGACACTGGCCCAATTTCAAACCCGGACAGACAGCCATTGTTTCCACTAAAGCTGTCAGACTTCGAGTACTACATGTTCGCGGATGATCGCCCTTCGCATCCCATGGTGTTTGCGATGACAGTGGCGGTCGCTGGTGAATTGCGAAGAAAAGAGCTGACTCTGGCGATCAACGACTCGATCAGGGACAACCCACTGCTCGCCTGCCTGATCGCGGATACAGCGGACCAGGGATGGAGCTGGGTACCACTCGAATCACACACGCCGGCCGTTGAATGGAATCATTTCGCGCAAACGGAGGATTTTTCTGAGGTCTCAGCACGTATCATCGATCTCACCCAAAGCGCCGGACTGGAAGTTCAGGTGGATGCCACTCCGAATGCAGCGAGAATTGTCTTCCATCTCCATCACGCCTGCTGCGATGGAATCGGGGCACTGCAATTCATTGGTGAAGTCATGGCACGATACGGTTGCTTCACCGCTGGGCCCGATGATAAACGACCGCAGTTTGTACCGCGCAACATTGAACAATTGCGTCTTCGCAATCAATTCAGTTCGGCGGGCACTCAAAGGAGCCGAATCGGACGAATTTCGCGAGCTGTTGCAAAAGTCTCAAGACTGCTGCTTCGACGACCCGTCACACTGATGAAGGTCAGCAACGTCTCTGACGCCGCGAACCAGCATGACAGGGCTACTGCCGGCATCCTCCGATTTGCTGAACTTCCATCGGAATTCACGCGGGGCCTGTCAATTGCCGCACAGAAACAAAAGGTTTCGGTGAACGACCTCTGCATTCTGGAAATGCTGCTCCTCATCCACGACTGGCGGGAATCACAGGGTGATCTCAGCGGTCGATCCTGGCTTCGAGTCGCAGTGCCGCTCAGCATGCGATCGAAAGAACACGAAGCGATGCCGGCGGCGAATCTTGTCAGCTACGCATTTGTTACGCGTCGCGCGTCCGAGTGCCGCGATCCGAACCAGCTGATTGCTTCGATTCATGAACAAACCGGAGACCTGCTTTTCATGAGAGAAGGTATCGTTGCACTGAAGTGCCTCAGATTCTTCCGCTCAGTTCCTCTGGGAATGAAAATGTTTCTGGAACTGAAATCCTGCTTTTGCACCGTGGTGCTGGCCAATGTCGGAACCATTCGACGGCGATTCGAAGGACGATTTCCCACGGAAGATGGACTTTGGAAAGCTGGTAACGTTCGCATCACATCCATCAACGGCGCCGCACCGGTTCGAAGAAACACCCATGTCGCTGTCAGCATCGGAGACTACGGCGGAATGCTTCGAATCAATCTGCGAGCCGACAATCATGTGATGACGCCGGAGCAGGCCAGCCAGTTCCTGTCGGAATACGTCGGGCGACTGACGGTGGTCGCCAGGCCCCATTGTTCAGACCCCTGAACCTCAGAATCTGCACCACGCATTCGTGAGAAACTCTTGTTCTCATCGATTGCGAGGCCCATAGTCGATGCCATAATGGGTCGACGCTTATGCGTGACCAACCGCCATCCATCATTCATGGGAACAAGCGGGCAAACCGAATGGAGGGTCACTGCTGGTTCGTCGCTGCCCCAGAGAAAAGAAAGCCGTGCTGCGTGCAAAAAATTCGCGTTATCGATTCACACACCGGTGGAGAACCCACGCGGATTATCATTGAAGGAGGTCCGGATCTGGGACCGGGCTCTCTGGCTGACCAGAAGCAGCGATTTCGTGATCAGTTCGACCATGTTCGTTCCGCAGTGAACAATGAACCTCGAGGATCGGATTTCCTCGTGGGAGGGCTGCTTTGTGAGCCGTCCGCCAGCGACTGTTCTGTCGGCGTCATCTTTTTCAATAACGCAGGCTACATCAACATGTGCGGACACGGCACTATCGGTTTGATGGTGACCCTGAACTGGCTAGGAAAACTGAAACCGGGATCACATCGCATCGATACGCCGGTCGGCGTGGTGACGGCAACCCTTCTGGATGATCACCGAGTCGCACTGCAGAACGTACCTTCGTATCGTTTTCGCAAGGACGTTCCTGTTTTCGTACCGGGGCATGGCGAAATTACCGGAGATATTGCGTGGGGTGGTAACTGGTTCTTTCTTGTCAGCGAACATGGGCAGCAACTGGAACTCAGTCGGGCCTCGCAACTGTCCGATTTCACGTTGCGCATTCGCGCCGCCCTGGAAGCCGGCGGTATCACGGGTGAAGATGGCGGCGTCATTGATCACATTGAATTATTCTCTCCCGTAGAAACAGGAGAGGCCGACAGCCGAAACTTCGTCATGTGCCCGGGTGGAGCCTACGACAGATCTCCGTGCGGAACCGGTACCAGTGCAAAATTAGCCTGCCTTGCTGCAGACGGAAAACTTCAGGCAGGCCAGGTCTGGCGGCAACAAAGTATCGTTGGCAGCATTTTTGAAGGTTCATTTGAACCAGCGAAAGAAGCTGACGTTTCAACAAGACACATCATTCCAACCATCATCGGCTCCGCGTGGGTCACTGGTGATTGCACATTCTTCCTGGATCCATCGGACCCGTTTCGAGCGGGCATACGTTCATGACACACAGCACAAATGACACGTCTTCAAATGTGTCCGGCCAGGCAAAACACACCGTCATCATCGGCGGCGGCATTATCGGCGCGTTCGCAGCCTATTACCTGCGACAAACCGGACGACGGGTCACTATCTGCGAACGAAGTTGGTTTGGATCGGCTGCCTCGCACGGCAATTGCGGCTACGTCAGCCCAAGTCACGTGCTGCCGCTTTGTCGGCCCGGCCAGATTATGAATGGGTTGAAAGGCCTTTTCAGCACTCAAAGAGCGCTACGTATTCAACCACGACTGTCGCCATCATTCTGGTCGTGGATGCTGAAATTCGCTTCTCGCTGTAACGAGCAGGATGCACTGGAAGCCGGAAAGTCTCGCCATGCTCTGCTGCAGTCGGCTGCGTCGCTTTACCGTCAGGTGATTCGAGACGAAAATCTGAACGTGGAATGGACCGAAGATGGTCTGCTGTTTGTTTTTCGCGACCAGCATGAATTCGATCACTATCGATCCATCGACAAATGGCTTTCGGAGAACTTTGGTATTCGGGCCGACGCAATTGAAGGAAGCGAAGCCCTGACATCACTTGAACCGGCCCTGAAGCCAGGACTGGCCGGCGCGTGGCACTACAAGATCGATGCTCACCTGAGACCCGACAAATTGATGAGTGAATTAAAGCGGCTGCTGCTGAAGAATGGTGTGAAAATCGAAGAGCAATGCCCGGTCGATGGATTTGTTATGGACCGCGGCAGAGCGACAGCAGTTCGAACACCAGCAGAGAACATCGCTGCCGATGAATTTGTTGTCTGCACGGGCTCCTGGACTCCATTTCTGAACAAAGAACTGGGATGCAGTATCCCGATCCAGCCCGGCAAAGGCTATTCCATTACGATGGCAAGGCCTGCACGATGTCCGCGATATCCGATGATTCTGGAAGAATGTCATGTCGCGATCACACCATTCCACGAAGGTTATCGAGTCGGAAGCACCATGGAATTTGCAGGTTACGACACCTCGCTCAACCCAAGGCGGCTCAGCTATCTGCGAACTGGCGCATCGCAGTATCTGCACGAACCTACTGCCGAGCCCGTTGAAGAAGAATGGTACGGCTGGCGTCCCATGACATGGGATGGCAAACCTTATATTGATCGTTCGCCCCGATTCGAGAACGTCTGGGTGGCAGCCGGACACAACATGCTGGGCATCTCAATGGGACCTTCAACCGGAAAGCTCATCGCCGAGTTACTTGATGGGACGCCGACTCACATTGACATCTCTCCCTTCAGGATCGGCAGGTAACATGGAAAAAGCCCGGGCTTCGGAGCGACCATACTACCGTCGCGCCTGGTTCTGGGCAGTCATGCCAGTTGCCTTCATCGCGATCAGTCTCGTCATCGCAGGTCTGGTCGCAGGAAATCGACTCGAAAGGCAAATGGCTGAGATTCGGCTGGCAGGATTGCCCATTGGATTCGCCGACCTGGATGAGTTTTATGTCCTCCCCGAAGGCACTGCCGATACGACAACGCTCTGGATTGAAGCGATCAATGTGGCGGCGGCGATCAGACTGGACGACACAACTCGAACGCTGCCATTCATCGGGGAAGGCGATTTGCCACGCGCGAACGAGGACTGGGACCAGATAGAACTGGCTCAACAGTTCCTCAAAACGCACGAGGCAGCGTTACGCATCATTCATCAAGCGGCCGACGCCGGTGGAGCCGCACGGTTTCCCGTTCAACTGTCCGCCGGTCCGAATGCCGTGCTTTCTTCGGCGTTCGAATCCAGGCAGGTTGCACGTCTGCTACAGCTGGAAGCTGCTGTATTTGCACGTACAAACAGGCATGACCGTGCATTGAAATCGACTCTTGCAATTCACGCTGTGTCCAGCGCACTTCAGGCGGAGCCGGTCCTATTGACTCACCTGATGCGAATAGCGATCTCCGCCATGGCCAGTAATCAGGCCGTTGAACTGGCACAGCAAGGTCACTGGAACGACTCACAGCTCGCACAACTTCAACGAGCAGCAGATATCGATTTTCTGAAAGAACTGAAACGAGCCCTTTGCACCGAACGCGCGTTTTCAGTTTCCATCGTTCAGTCCGCGGGCCTCGGCCCCCTCGGACGTTCCAATGCGTCAACCTACCTGCAGCTCAGTAAGCCCGTCATCGATGCGACGGACCAGGGCTGGGATCAGACAATTGCTGCAGCGGCGGAACAGGCTGCAGAGATAAGAAGACTTTCAACCAATCGCTCCATGTCCAGGTGGTTCAACCTGAGCGCATCCATGTTAATTCCCGGTGCCAATGAAGCCGTGAGCACTGTTGCCAGAAATGTCGCTATGCAGCGCGCGGCCATTCTGGCACTTGCCGCAATACGTTATCAAAAAGCCAGACAAGTACCGCCCACAACGATCGCCGAATTAACCTCTCTTATTCCCGAACTGGCTAACGCAGGCGACGTCTCGATCGACCCCTTCACTAACCAGCCATTCCGTCTGCGCTGGGATGATTCCCAACTGACGATTTACAGCCTCGGCCCAAACCAAACAGACGATCAGGGATCCGTTCAAATGAAAGAGGCTTCCATCGTACCGCTGGATATTGGCTACAGCATCTTGTGTCCCTGAATCGGCACGCCCCGGTATTCTCTGGGCTGAATTGTCAGCGTCTGGATCCGGCACGTCCCGAATCAGGTTCAAAGCCAAAAAACAGCGAGTGATTTACACGGAGAATTCGCCGGTATCGATCCATTCGTTGTCGAGAAGAGACCACCAGTCATCGGCCAACCCCTTGTAAACATACTCGTACGGCAACCAGCCATAGCCGCTTTCACCCCAACCTGTGCCCCACGAATTTCTGATCAGGAAAGCACCGGTCGTTGATTCATTGTTGTTGGGATTTGTAATGACTTTGTCATCATCGTATCCCACAGCGCAAACCGCGTGACCACCCTCGATACCTTCGGTTGCCGCAGGAAAAGGGATACATCCTGTGTTCTGGACGTCGTGATCGTAGATGGAGGAATAGACAGTAAACCCGAACATTGCCGGAAGTCCGCCCGCCAGATTCGCCCACAAACGATTCATGATGTCATCAGGCGTCGATCCTGGTGGGTCCAGTCGATAGTACTGAATGGCCTGATAATTTTGGGCGAATGCGTAGCAGAAGGCAGTCGGTTCTTTTTCAAAATCTTCAATGATGTAAGGCCAGTTTTTTTCGGGTGGCACTCCAAACAGTACCAGAGCCTTCATCGTATCCCGAAGGAAGGCCCCCGTGTCCCCGGTCCAGCCGAGCAGGTTTCGTGTCACTTTATAAAGAAACAGGCGGGAGGCATCGATATGCTTTCCGAAAGCTCGCCGCTGAAAGTATTCCACCAACGCTACGCCGGCATTCGCCGTGCAGGAGCCGAGTGATTTCTGGTCCTCAATCGGCGAACACCATTGCCGCAAGTCAACAGACGCTGGAAGCGTCGATGACACCGGATCAGCAACTCCAACCTTTTTCAGCAGCCCATGGATGGTATTTGTCTGTTCGGTATAGTCCCGGAAATCAGGTAAATCCGGCAGCCAACCCATCTTAATATCAGAACGCGGCATTTCTCACTCCCTGGTCCAAAGGAAACGTTATTCAGGAAACTCACTCTTCACGTACTTCTGCATCAATCTGGTCAGAGGCCAGATTCGCACCGGCACTCAGGTTGACGGCTTTGATGATTCGTGGCGCTCGACCATACACAGGATGCGTTGAGGGATCCGTCGCTCCATTGAATGACCACTTCGCGAAGCCGGGCGTATCAGCAACAATTCTTGCCTGAACCGTTGCAATCAGGGCTTCAACGCCATTGTCGACGCGATAGATTCCGATCGTTTGTCTCGTCGTGCCCGGCGTAACGTGGGCAGTCGTGACCGCTCCTCGCACAGTCACGTCGTCTCCCCTGTCTGCGCGACGTTCTCGGGTTTGAGCCCGCAACACAGACACCTGAGGATCCGGATTCGCAAGTGTTGCCGGGCCATCAATTTCTACCAGGAAAGTCTGGAAGTCCGTACCATCGTAGTACCCTTCGACTGCTACGGGAGTAGCAACCGGAATGGACTCACGTTTGACCTCGAACCCGAATTCATTTTGAACGGCTTTCAGAGGAATTCGAGGGTCGTTCAGGTATTTGATCTGAACACCGTTGACCTTAAGCTCCCCGGCATTGTTTTCTGTGACGACACCCAGAATGACATTCTCAGACGGCTCGACAAACACCGTTGCCGCAGTCACGTTGCCGGTCATGGGATCAACCGTACCTGTGACCGTAGCCGTGCCTCCTTCAAAGCCTTGTTGGGTACGGCCAGGAAGCGATGCCGTGTCCTTCAGCTGATCGATGGTCAGCGTCGCCGACGGCGATTCAATCCTGGTGTTGCCGTCAACAATGACTCGCATGCCCATAACCGACAATTCGGCGGTTGTTGGGTCAACAGACTTCAGGGGACCCTCCAGTTCAGCATCCTGTGCAGTCAATACACCGGAACGGATCAGCGACAAACAGAATACAAGACCCATGACAATTCTGGTCATTTAACTTCCCTCGAAGGAAATTACATAGAATCATGTGACCGGGGAGACTCAGTCGCCCTCAAACATCCACGCAACACTTCTGGATTAAAACTGGTCGGCCGCCTTCATGAAGCTCTCGGGGGTGCGACCACTCGATTCTTCGACAGCAGCATCAACAGGTACTTTCAGTGAAGGATGATCGAACGGAGCCACTGAATCTTTCACACGCTGGTCTGTCAGAGCGTTCAAAAATGCAACAAGGGCCCCTCGAAGGGACTGAGGAACATCTGTTTCCGCCGGTTCTCCGGCCACGACCCTCAATGCCGGATGCAGATTATTGTTAGTCGGTTCTTCGAGTCCGGCTTGTTCATAATGATCCAGCACACCGTCAAGCGTTGTTTCGTCTCCCGTGTGGAAATACGGAGCCGTCAAAGCGACGTTGCGCATTGTGGGAGTCTTGAAAGATCCAATCACGCTGGACCAGCGATCATTGTGACGGCGAGCCAGCGAATGAGTCAGGTAGGGACTCCGCAAAATCAAATCCGTCACCAGCCCCTGACCAAATCGCTGCGAAATACTCAACAAGGCCCCCTGCGAATTGGTTGACAGATCAATTCGAACATCGCCTGCGACGCCTGGATCAAAATCTTCTGCAGCGGGGTCATCGGATGTCACTCCAATGTTGTAGAAACCACTATCATAAAAACGCGGGGCCATGTCCGCCCGGAACAGCATCCGCTCAATACGAGCATCGATGCCAGGTTGCCCGGCCATCAGCCAGTTGGCGAATTCATTTTGCTCAGTTTCGGCATTTACCGCATCCAGTGGTCCCTCAAACTCCAGAATCGGGCCGTAGACAGTCGCCAGTGTCGCCCCCGCAAACTCCGGTGCACGATGACAATCTGCACATGCATGCCCCTGGAAGACTCCCAGCCCCTTCATGATTTCCTGAATACGGACGCGCTCAGCGTGCGTGATTCCCTCGGGATACAACGATTCGCCCTTTCGTCGCAAGTCCATCAATCGATCAAACTCCGAGTCTGAAGAGACGAGTTCCTGCTGGTACAGCATCAGAGCAACACCCCAGAAAAGGCTGAAATTCATTTCCGTCTGTCGAAGGAACGGTCGCTTTCCCGTAAGTGAATCTCCTTCCTGCACTCTCAACTTTTGTCCATGAACATCCGCGGCCCACCATTTCCGGCGGAATGCTTTCCGGATGAGTTCCTCGTAAGTGACAGACAGCCCCGTTCCATCTTTGGCCACATAGGCATGCAGATGGCTGTCGGACTTACTGACCTCCTGATTCTTCAGCGGATAACGACCGAGCAGCTTTTTCGCGACATGATGGTACTGTCTTCCGAACCACGACATTTCGGCAGCCGACAACAATGGTCCAGTCGCCTGAGATGCCAGCGCGGCATCCGGAATTCGAATCAGGACTCGTCTCCAGCGACCACCCTGATACGTCCATTTGCCGTAGCCGTCTCGTCCCGCTTCATCTCCGAGGTGATCGTAGCCGTTAAAAACATTTGCCGCTCGACCATCGTGAAACAGTCGATCGTTCATAGCCGCATTTACTACTGTCGGAGCATTGGCAAGTCGTTCTTCACGCTTGCGGAAGGTCCCCTGTTCCGGTTTCGCTGTCGAGCCGACGGTGGGTTCCGATGCAGGCGCACGGACAGACTGCGACTTCAGCCCCGCTTCCACTTCCTCCTTAAACGGAGAGAACGCACGGCTGAGATTCCTGGCGGCACGTAACTGATCCGGATTCAGGCCCTGGATCAAACGTGTACGCAGTTGTTCCTTCTTCTCTTCACTTTGTGAATTCAGTCCCTCGTCAGCCGCAGCGATTTGCACAGCACCGGTTGATGTCCGCTCGACCATCTTTGCAAATTCAAGAGCGCTGATAACAAGCTCAATGATTGTTTCCTGCTGCCGGGACGGCGTCGTACCCGCATCCTGAGATTTACTGATACGATCCCAGGCACTGACAACCGCTGCGTCGCTGGTAGTCAACTTACAAACTTCAATAGCTTTTCTTGCCGTCGACAGATTCTCCGGGGATGCAAGCAGCCGCTCCATACCCTGCACGGCCAGTTTCGCCAGCAGGTCATCAAAGTTCGTCATATGTTGCCATCGATTGCGGTAGACGATCACGTAGAGTTCGTCTGCGAGATCTGCGCTGTCCTCAGTGCCGAATTCGTCCGCGGCAGCATCGTTAGTCATCATTCGACGCGCAACGCCCATCGAAGCTCCTCGACCATCAGCACCGGCCCTGAAATGGCAAGACGCGCACGCGGTCTGACCATCACTTCCCACCTGCATGTCCCAGAAGAACGCTTTTCCAAGGGCAATGGCGGCGTTTCGATCCTGAATAAGCTCTGACAAATCCGTCACAATGGCATTGGCGTTGACTTCGCTTTTTCGCTTCAACCGCTGAGGGGTCGATACGGGCTCCCGTTCCAGCATGGCCTTCCGCATTTCAGCGGCTTTCCGCCGTGTCCCGGAAAAATCCATTTCCAGGTCCTGCAAAGCCACGCGTTCACAACCTTCGCTATGCATTCCGCCATGAGGAATCATGAGCCATGGCTTGGGTTGCGGGGATGGCGGGCAGAGCTGCCTGCGATCGCCATCTGTCAGAGGTGGTGACGGCTCCAGGGATAAGTCAACCACACCGGGAGTGACGGGCGGTACAGGATCCTCGGCAGTCGTGAATGCAATCGAGAACGCCAGCAGGCATATGCTGACGAAGAGTGAAACGTGTTTCATCTGGTGAGTCTCCGCAGTTGCGGGAAGGAACAATAACCAAGCGAAGAACCGAGGATCTTTTCCACTGAATCAGAACGTGATCTGATTTACGCGGGTGTCTGACGTGGCCGCGGTAACCAGGCGTAGCGATGTTCAGAACTCGTACCCAGAAACCGGACAATGCCCGCAAGGGTCTGATCGAAATCAAGGCCCACTGGAAAGGTACACCAGCGATTTGTGCGATCATTGCCAAACGTAAACAGGCCGGCATGCTGTGTTCGATCGGCATCCAGGACCGGGTCGGGATCGGTGTATCCAAAACCAACCCGGACTGCCTCAACGTCTTCCGGTGAACCTGTCAGAAAGTACCACGAAGCCAGACCTGTCTGCTGCGCGTTGGATTCATCTTCTGCATCACGCAGGCCGGCATAGCGCTTCAATTCGGCCGGCGTATCCACCAGCGGATCCAGCGTCACACTAATGAGACAGATATCCTCCCCAAACTGATCCGCCAGTGGTCTGCGAAGCCGCTGAAACAGAGCGCTGGTCAGCGGGCAGATTCCGTTGCAGTGTGTGTAGAAGAAGCTGACAAGAACTCGTTTGTTCTGAATCAGATCCGATACCAGCCGTACAGATCTTCCGCTCTGAGTCTGCAATGTCACATCCGGCAGATGATCGGAGTAACGTGCTCCGGGCGTAAGAACCTGAGCCCTGTCGCCATTCACAGCGTCGTTTCGAGCAGAATCGCCCCCCGGAGCAGACACGGATCGAAACTGGTTCCATGCCACCGCAGCAGCAGCTGTTGCTCCGACGCCAAACAATGCGCGACGACGTGCCGGAGATGCTTGTTGATCATTCATGCCAGTTCTCCCTTCGTTTTTTCGCAACAGTGTTCTTCACCCGTCGGATCCCTGAAGAACCAGTAGTCATGTCGCACCTGTAGTTGTTCGTCGGGAAAACCAAGGCCCTGCCGTGGATCCATTTGATACATCATGCGCATGTCTTCGTGATCCAGATTGTGACAGTGGAACACAAACGGCCCTTCAAACGTACGAAATCGCATCAGAATGTGGACTTCTGTGTTAGGTCCAAGCACGGTGGTATCGTGCTTGATGTTCAGATTCCAGACGGAAGCATCGAAGTCGTGAGCGTTCGCATCGTGGCGCCGCTCGGCGAGAACCTGCGGATTGAAACTCCGTTCCCATGCAAGGATTTCCTTTTCCAGATCCAATGGCTCTGGCCCGTCCAGGAGATCGGGATCAAATTCTTTAGGGTTGTAACCTTCTCGGCACAGAGAGATTCGTTCTCCGCGATGGTTTTTCGCGCGCACATACAACTGCTGGTGCGATTCCAGATGAATATGAATGGGGTGCCACCAGCCGCCGCTGCGATTCCGCAGAATCCACAACTCCGTGCTCCAGAGCTGTGGTACGATGTTGGCGATACACGCGTCGTAGAAGCGTTTATTGATCTGCCATGCACCGCGTCCGCGTTCGAAGTTGAGCTCTCGAACAAAAATGTCTTCTCGTCTGGGAACTTCCAGCTTGTGGTGGTACCGCAGAATGGAGGGCGCTTCCATTTTCTTCTGCTGCGGTCCGGGATCGACCATCGAATCCGGCCATGTGGCCTGGTCGTTTGCGTCATCTTTCACGATGAACTTCATCAGGAAAAGCGGAGCAGCTCGGTCGTCTCTGATCTCGTCGGCCATGCCGCGCGGAAAGTTGTTGACGGTTTGCTCATTGTCCCCATGCCCCGGCCCCCGGCCATCCTTCTGGTTCAGCGTACTGACAAGCATGACCTCATATGACCCGTCGGACTTCGCAAACTCCGCAAAATCGGCGTTAATTTGAAGCTGTTCAAAATCCATGCAAACGTCGGCTCGAGCCGCCATGCCGATGAAGACGGAACTCTGATCAAGAGGCCTTTCAAAAAGCCAGCTGTCTTTTCCAAAACGCAGAAAGGCAAGACGTCTTGCCTGCCGTGTCACCGGGTGAATGACCCACCATTCCAGGTTATAGAATCGTGCCAGTGATGCATTCAGCATCCGCATCCAGTAAGTATCGAACTTCACCTCCTGATACGGATATGCGACACCATTCACAACGTGGACATTGCCGAGCGTGCCATTGTGATCGAACGGATCAAAGTGAATGCGAGCTTCTCCAAAGAAGTTGCCCTCCTTCAGCTTTTCCTTCACTGCGGGCTGAATCTGATCACTCTGCGTAATTGGGCAAAGACACAGGTCCTTGAACACCAGTGGAATCTGCTTTTGGGGCAGATAATCTCGCCAGCCGGTCGGCCCTGTTACATCATCCTCACCTTTACCCGGTATCGGAGCGTCTTCCAGAAAGAAATATCCAGCGAGGCCCAGGAGCGCGTTGTGTGCGGTAATGTCTTCGGCGTGGTCGTGATACCACATCGTGTTCTGGATTTCACCGAAATCCCACTCATTCTGTGGAGTCCATGTCCATGATCCGGATCCATCACTGGCCTGCTGAACCTTCTTCGGAACGGGATTTGGATAGTAGTAATCACGAACCCCCACCGCATGGGGTTTCGGATCGTCCGCCATGCTTTGCGGTTCGACCATAAAGTTCGGATGACCGTCGGCATGGGCGACAATATGCCCGCCATGCTGATGCATCGACACATCCAGCATCAGAGACGGATCAATCTCGTTGTGCAGACGAACAACCAGAGGATGCCCGGCCCTTGCTTTGATCGTCGGGCCAGGAGTGCTGAAGTGTTCTGCAACGAGATTCCCTCCGGCGTCCCTTTCCTTGAAGCCATAGCACAGGATTCTTGTCAGCCATCCTGGAATGACCTCTGCCACGATCGCCTTTGTATACAGTTCCGCAAACTGCAGCGGAACAGGTGAACCCGCTTCTTCGCTGCGGTAGATATCCTGAGGGCGCGGCGTTTCATGCCCCGGAGCCCGTAAATCTTCACGGGTGATATCCGTCAAATGTCCGTGATGCCACAAGAATTCCGGAGCGATCTGCTGTGATCCACCACCAAGTTGCGGATTCTGAACGTCACCTTTCTGCGTGACAACCCGGGTTGGAACCGTTCGGGGAACAGCAAGTGGAGTCGTCCATTTGTCAATGTCCGCCTCCGTCAATTTATTGTGAATCTGGTCGCAACGCCGATAGCCTTCAGCTCTTGCAACTTCAGAGACCGTTGAAGTACCAGCCGCGGCAATTCCCGTGGCCCTCAGGAATGCTCTTCGATCCATTTGATTCTCCATGACGTGTGTTCGCAGCATCCTGTTGTCTGATTAGACTCCAGATCCACACGGTCTCCGGGAACAACTCAGCATTTGCGGAGAAGTGACTCGGGAATGCGATGCGAACAGAATGCAGAGATGCTATCCACGCTGAGTGATACTACGTAAGCAATAATCCACACGCAAGCATAATCATAAAAACACCTCCAGGGCAGACTTGCAACTCAACTCCGATATCAGGCACGCGGTTGACCAGGACGCCGGAGCCGACCAGTCTTCTTAAAAAGTCACCATATGAAAAAGCAGGTACAGGCGAATGCCATTCCGTTCATGCACCCGGGCTTACGTGTCACAATCATGGGCCTGGGTGCATTCGGCGGGGGCGTGGCGGCTGCCAGATATCTCTGCCTTCACGGATGCCGTGTTTCGATTACGGACCAGCGTCAGGAAAGCGAATTACAACAATCCATTGATTCACTTGCCGATGTCCCGATCGAACAAATGGCCTTCGGAGAACATCCGCAGGCGTTCTTCGACGACTGCGATCTGCTTGTCGTGAATCCGGCTGTCAAGCCGGACAATGCTCTGGTGCAGCGATCTGTTAGCCGAGGAGCCACGATCACCACGGAGATCGAGCTCTTTCTGCAGCAAAATCCTGCCCGAGTCATTGCGGTTACAGGAACGAATGGAAAGTCCACGACAACAGCTTTAATTCATCGAATTCTGCAGGGCCACTTTCAGCAGGAATCTGCCGCAACCCGTTCCACTGATGTGCCTCATGTCTGGCTGGGGGGTAACATCGGCGTCAGTCTGCTACCCGAACTGCCTCATATTCGTGAGCGTGACTGGGTGATTCTTGAACTGAGCAGTTTTCAGCTGGAACAACTGCGTAAGAATCGTTTCCGCCCTGACATCGCCGTGATTACAAACTTCAGTCCCAACCATCTGGACTGGCACGAAACGATGGAAGCGTACCATGCTGCGAAGCAGGGCCTTCTGGACGCCCAGCGCGGCGACGACATCGCCATTGTCCCGGATGACTTTAACGAGGACGCTCAGTGCGTTCCGCCATGGCGAGTCCGGGCGAAACGATTTACTTTTGGCCTGACAGACACCAGTGAAGACGGCGCCTTTCTTCAGGATGGAATGTTGATTCTGCGGCAATCCAGCGGAACTTCGGGCACGACGATGGAAGACAGCGTGCGATTTCAGATGCCGCCTCAGCTACCGGGGCGTCACAACGAGCAAAACGTTGCGGCCGCATGCGCGGCCGCGTGGCTGGCTGGAGCAAATTCCGCATTCTTCAGCAGAGCTATTCACGCTTTCCAGCCGCTGCCTCATCGCCTGCAACTTGTCGCCGTACGAAACGAGAGACGTTTCTACAACGATTCCATCGCAACAACGCCCGAATCTGCCATACAGGCTCTGAGAGTGTTTTCCGGACGCGTAATCCTGCTGGCCGGTGGCTACGACAAGAAACAGGATCTCCGGACACTGGCCGCAGAGATAGCGTCAAGGGCAGCCGTTGTCGTCCTGATGGGCCAGACCGCGCCGATACTGCAGGCATTAATTGAAGACCAAATCACAAGATGCGCAAGACAGGACACGCTGAAGATTCGAACAGGTGCAGACTTCCAGGACTCCTTCGCCAAGGCAGTTGAACTGAGTGGGCCAGGCGATATCGTGCTCCTTTCACCGGGCTGCGCAAGTTACGGATGGTTTCGCGATTACCGCGACCGCGGTGACCAATTCATTGCACTCGCCAATACATGGCATGCAAATGACAACAGTTGATCAATTCACAACGGATTCAGCACATGCAGTTATTACAGAACACAACGGAAACACACATCACTCGGAAAAAAAGACACGCACAGACCGGCGAGCGTGAATCGTCTCTTCCATTCATCGGCATGACCGGACTGCTGATCATCGTGACGGCCATTGGGTGTGGTAGCAATTCCAAAGAGACCGCCAGAACGGCCGCACCGCCGGTCATGCCTGCAGACGACAGCACCACCTACCAGATTACTCCTTCGGAATTGAGGGCCAATCTGAAGGCCAATGAGCGAGCCAAATTCACACTGGCAGGCAATAGTATTGTTCGTGCCGAATTGTTTCAGTCCGGTATACGCTCCATCGAGCCGCTCAGAGGGATCCCTCTGGAGTTTCTGGACCTGGGCATGACAGACGTGTCTGACATTTCGCCGCTGGAAGGCATGCCACTCAAAGAACTCGTCCTGGAGAATACTCCGGTCGCTGATATTTCTGTGCTAAAGGGAATGCAGCTGGAGGTTGTCAAACTTCAGAACACGAAGATCACGGATCTCACGGTATTACACGGAATGCCAATCCGGCAACTCAATCTGCTGGGCCTGGAGGTCAATGATCTGAGCCCGTTTCATGATATGCCGCTGGAGACTCTGTGGGCTCCGCGGACAAAGATCGCGGATCTGTCACCACTCGCGGGCATGAAACTCCAGAGCCTCGATATTCAGGCCACAGATGTTCGTTCGCTGGAACCTCTTGCCGCCATGACGACTCTCAGGAGACTGAACATCGCCGACACTCCTGTCACCGATCTCACTCCACTGAAAGACCTGAAACTGGAACGACTGACGTTTAGCCCCGAGCGCATCACCGCAGGAATCGATGTGATTCGGAATATGCCTTCATTGGCCGAACTACAACCAACGGTGGAAACACCCATCAAGGCCGCAGACTTCTGGCAACGCTACGATCTGGGTGTCTGGCAACCGGTCACAGAACTCCTTCCGTCTGAAAATTCCGATGCTGCCGGAAACTCGAGTGCCGACAGCCCCAAAGAAAGCCCCCCGGGCAACGAAGAGAACACCCGGACTCCCGAAGAAAAATAGAGGGTGGGTGAATCATCTTTCCATCTTGTGCTTGCGAGTATAATCCCCACTGGTAGACTAAGGAACCTGCCCAGGTGGCGGAGAAATATTGATGCTGACAGAGGTCACTTCGAGACACCAATGGCAGCGGAATTTGTTCGAATCCCATACCCTCGGAAAATCGCGACAATTTCTGCTGCTGCGGGTTTTGAAATGACTTGTGCCCATGCTTGTCGTGAGCTGCAAGATGAACCAGAAACGGCGAAGTGATTTACACGCGGAATCACAAACAAGAACACCCTCGGCATCTCCCGACGAGTTCGCAGCGAGACTGCGAGGCCAGGCTCAGGAG
>JAGQQE010000258.1 GCA_020426345.1 Planctomycetaceae bacterium | reverse complement strand
GGATTCTTCAGTTTCTCCTTCAAGAGGCGATGCTTTCACCTCTAAACTGACCTCCTCGCCACCAACTTCAATTTCGAACTCTACGCCCGATGCAGCCACGGCCTGTCCCACCTCTGCACCGTAGAAGTACAGACTAATGTCTCGGGTTTCCTTGTCGAAAACCATTTCCAGATGGGCCGCATGAGCGTCCCCGATCTCAATGATGTGGCCACCATGCACGCCAGCGTGTTCGCCATGATCATGCATGTCCGTCGCAGCGCTCAACGGAGCCTCGGTGTACTCCTGAAACTCGTCAGAAGTCCCACCACATCCAACGGCAGCAACCAAAAATCCCACTTTGAAAAGCTGGGCAATCTTCACGTTTCTCATCCTTCGGGGCCAAACTTGCATCCTCGGTTCTACGACCTCCCCAATGGGAGTGTTCCCTGGATTGTAGGCATGGAAGTCACGGCGGGGAACTCAAGATGTCAAATCTTCCAGGGTTGCTCAGGACAACTGAAAGACAACACGCTGCAAACCACGATCGCACGGGAACAACAACAAGCTGGTCTGTATTACAAACTTGTCGAATTTCCTGGAGAGTTCTGAGTTCTACCGGAGCCCGCAAATGTCGGGCAAATCTGCTTGTGGCATTCCCGGACTCCCGGGACAACTGCGACGAATGAATTCGGTACAGCCAGTTCAGAGTCGCCGGAAACGAACTTACGCGGAAGTCAGCGTGACAATTCCGCTCCGGGAGTCAGGTACGAAGGATGAAACCCTCGTCCCAGAGAAGTCAGATCCCGTTGAAAGATGATTCTGGGCGGGCTTTGGGTGGCGTCAATCATCGCTTCGAGTCGCGTATTCGGGCCGCCCTGATCATAGTGCCCAACCGCCTGAAATCGATAGATCCCGCCGCCGGTCGTCAACCACGGGCCCAATAACTGAAGCGTCTCAAGATCAACGATGCCTTCCGCCAGAATCCAGGCGGGCGTTGTTCGAACGGCCATCACATTTCTTGAAAATCCATCAGCTGAAATTTGCGGTCGCGCTGCAATGATGGCATCAGCGATTGATTCTGTCATACCCGGAATCGCCATCAGCACATGATGGGGTGCCGTGTTAATGTTCACGCGGCCATCGAAGTAAGCGTCGTCCACCCAGGTAAAGATCTGCTCCAGTTCTGCCATATCGATCAATACATTCTCAGACGTCCATGGGCTGATCAGTGTCGTCATTCCCCCATTGACAGTTGCCGGAATTTCCGCGTCGATCAGGTCGTAAATGGAGCGAAATGAGAAGCCTGCCACCTGCGTAAGATCGAGCCCCGCGCGAGTCACGCTTCCTTCCACTCCTCCGGTAACAGCCTTACCAACGGCGGTCGCCGCATCCTTCTGAGCAACGGTGAGGCTTGCCTGTGTCGCAGCACTGGCATTTTCATTCCCGAACAATCGATACGCAACAACGAACTGAGCCGCCTCTTCACCATAATCCGGCTCAATGGCATCGAACAATTCCGTCATTAATCCCTGATTCAGATTAATCCGTTCGGCTCCGTCCGGCATTGTGTTCAGTTCCCGACTGGACACGGTGAAGTATTCTCGCCATCCAATATCCAGTTCGTCATCCTGGTCGTCGAGTGGAAGTGATGCCGCGCCGTCGTTTTCATTTGGGTCAAGCACGCCGTTTCTGTTGGCATCTTCACCGTAGAATAAGGCCGGGGTAACGCCCTGGATCTTTAGTAGCTCATCGATGGATTCCATTGGGCCGTTTCGGGCCGAATACGGGATCGCCAGCAATTCGTAGTCGGCGGATTCCGCGCCGCCCAGGCTTCGTTCGTCGTCGCTATCAATCCAGTCCACGATCGCTGCCGCAATATCTTCCGTCATTCCCGGAACATAGGATAACGCCAGATAGGGGTCCGTCGTTTCGTCCTCGTCGTCGACAAATTCGAGCAATCGGTTCAGATTGAACCGTGAGTTCTCGCTCAGCACGCCAAATCTCATGTTGGTACTGAGATTCGAACTGTCATTCGGTACAACAACAGAGAACCTTACCTGCCCCCTGGGCACAGGAGATTCTTCGAGCATAACGCCCTGAAACGTCTGCGGATCGTGGAACAAATCGACGGAGGAGGGATCAGCCTGATGCTCTGCAATTCTCATCGCGGCAAACTCGATCGCAGACTCAGCCATCATGCGAGCTTCGACATCGCGTCCGAACATCATCGACGCCTGATTTTCGACAAGCATAGTGCCAGTGAAGGTATAGGCCGCCAGCGTCAGCAATGAAACGACCACCGTCACAACGAGCAGAATAAACGCCCGCCGCGAGACCATGCGATTCCCACAGGAATAATCACTTCGCATCATAATCCTGCCTCCGCAACAAATGGCTCTGCAACGGGAACGGCCACCACCATCCTGTGAGTTGTTGGACCAGCGGCATACGGGTCGTCGGGCTTGCTGGCTACGTCGTCCTGATCGTTGGCGGTGATCAAAGTCAATGTAATTTCAATGGCGATGGGCATGCTGTTCAGTTGATTGCTGTCCCACTCTGTCTGCCACGTCAAACCATCAAAGTACTGGAACCGGATCGCGCTGGCTTCCGGTGCCAAAAGCTTTGCAGCGGAAATCTGACCGTTTTCATCGCCTTCCTGAATCGCAGTGCTCAGCCCGTAAAGGTCACCGGCCATACGAACCAGCCCCACTGGATCTGAACTGTTACCAGTGGAATACTGATCAGCAATCTGAGATGAAATCCCCCCCATTCCGCTTTGTGCGATAAAGTAGCGCACAATCATCAGGTCGCTGCTGCGATCAGAAAATGAAACCAGTTCCTGTGAGGAGACGTAATTCAATTCACGATCCGGACGGTTGATATACAACAACAAATCGGTCTCAGTGCCGACCAGGCCATTGGTATAACTTGTCATGGAGGATTCGAGATCGACAACTGTGGCTTCCTCAGATTCGTCCAGTGACTCCTCCTCACTTATTGAATCCTGCTCTTCAAAGACCACAGACTGGATATCTCTGGTGATTTGTCGAAGCAGGACGCGTGCAATCTGAACACGTTCGATATCGTCATGACTGTCGACCTGAAGGCGATAGTAGATCTGCATGGCGGAATAAATGCCCGCCATCAAAAGGGACACCAATCCAATCGCGATAATTGTTTCCAGCAAAGTGAACGCTTTTCGCGGTGCGAGGTGCAGATTCCTGTCCGGGTCGCATCTGCCCGACAAGGTTGCTGGCTTCGTCGGTGTCTTCATCCATCAGACTCCGAAGTTGAGAGAGCGGCGTCGATAAAGATCTGTGGATCTCGCATGTAGCGATGCAGACGAAACGAAGCCACAGCATCATCTCCGACAACGTACTTCACCTGCACTGTCACCTGCAGCAGGCCGGTCGTGCTGGTTGGCAGACTCTCAAGACTCCATTTCCAGGTACCCGATGCTTCATTATCCGGAAAAGTCTCGTCGGTGGCTGACGTCAACTCCTGTGCCCCGCAGAGGACTTCGGCCATCTTGGCTTCGCATCGCATAATGGCTTCAGCCTGAAGCCGCGACATCAATTCCGAATCCTGTCCAACCTTCAGCAACTGGAGAATAACGGCCAGAGAACTCATGAAAATCACGGTCGCGATCAAGACTTCGAGCAAAGTGATTCCGCCGCGGCGTCCCACGTCACGACGTTCTTCAGTGGGCGTTTCAGGCGTGACCGATACTTCGCCACGAGGTCGCGTTTGGTATGCTGGACGGGTTAATCGCATCATTGCTGTGCCTCCTGATAAACAGGAGTCATTCGCACTGCACCGGTGAGTCCACGGACAGACAATTCGGATGTTCTGCCATCCGGATCCGTCACGCGAAACCTGCGATCTGTGGCACTGCCATCGAAACGAAAATAGATCGGCGATGACCAGCTTTTAGTTGCAAGAGTTCCAGCATCCGGAAGTCCGCCAAACCAAAGTGGCTCCAGTCGTTCTATGGTGTCCGATTCGTCCGGCATCGGCTGGATCAGGAGATCCTCGTCCAGCTGTCCCGACAGACGCATATACTCCGACGTTTCCGATCCCGTGCTCACTGAATTGGACGTCGAGGGTTCCTGCTCGGTGGGAAGAATGACGAAGAACTGCCCCTGAGGCTCGTAGCGAAACTGATAGTCGATGCCGGAATCGATGGCATAAGTTCGAGCTTCGGAAAGAACCTCGCGGACCTGATCCGCCGCACTGTAGACTCGGTTGCCTTTCATGCGTTCGATCAGGTTTGGTGCAGCGAGGCCGGCAACAATCACAATCAACGCCATCACAATCATCAGCTCCATCAGGGAGAAGCCGGACGGCTGCAGAACGACGAGTTGGGATGCTTTTCTTTTCATTCCGCTGTGTCGATTGATGCTCTGATGGCCGCAGTTTCGATGGCACGTCCCGAGACATACGGAACCCGTGGCCACTTTGCCAGCGTTGGCAAATGTCACCACGGGTTCAGTCAGATCAGGCTGGCCAGATTCCGGCCGATTGAATCTTACTGGGCGGCACTTGTCGTCCAGTTGTTAATGTCGTCGCCACTGCCACCATCGTCCTGCTTATTCGGACCGAACGACCAGATCGCCGGCTTTGCAGCATTGGAGACTTTGCTGTGCCCTGTTCCGTCCCATTCATACCCGTAAAGATTACCCCATGGATCCAGAGGGATGTCTTCAAAATATGGCTTCAGTTGACGATCCCGATAAGGCTGTGGGGCCATAAACTCGTTCCACGCGTCCTGTCCGCTGCCAATATAATAGCTGGCGTCATGGTCAACTGCGTATCGCTTGGCAACATCTTCGAGAGACTTGATGTTGGCCTTTGCAACCTTGATCATGGCTTCGCCCTGACTGGTGACGAGGTTGGGAACAACCATGGCGGCAATGACCAGAATGATCGCCAGTACAATCAGCAGTTCTAAAAGCGTGAAGGCGCTGCGGCTTCTTTGCGGAGCCGCTGCACTTCGAATCGATGACTTCTTCATGACTCTCTAATCCGTTGTTTCCGAAGAAAATTGTTATTGGGCTCAGTCACGACGCGAATACAGAAATCCGACTCGACACTGAACGACTGAGGTAGGTTAGCCGGGGTGGGTAGGAGGTGAAATAACTTGTCCGGAGTGATAGCACTCTTTTTCAAACCCCGGACGCTACCGGGGATATCGTTCAGATCGCCAAATTCTTCGATTTTGTCTGTGATTTGTCGGAGTTACAGAACGAGATGCACCAAAAACCGGGTCATCTTTTCGACGCAGTGAATCAGCAAAAGGGAGGTGGCTTCACTCGAACGCGACACCTCAATCAGGCATTCTGGGACATGTTCAGAACCGGAAGAAGCAAAGCGGCAATTACGAAGGTCACGACAGCCGCCATGATCAGCAGGAGAATCGGTTCCAGCATACGAACAACCATATCAATCCTGCGGCTGGTACGTTTTTCCATGTTGTCCGCGACGCCAATCAGCACGTTCTCCAGATTGTTGGACTCTTCACCGACAGCAATCATCTCTACCAGTTCCCGCGAAAATTGCCCACTGGCTCGCAGCGGCACGGCCAGCGACTGACCACTACTTACATTGTCAGCGGCATTTCCAATCGCCTCCGCCAGAACAATGTTGCCGCTGGCATCTTTCGCAATGCGAAGTGACTGCAAAATTGGGACGCCATTTTTCAGAAGGGTTCCGAGCATGCGGCAGAAACGGGCAACGGCCAAACTCTGAAGAATCCCCCCCAGCCCGGGGAGCTTCAATTTCCAGCGATCCATATTGCGGCTGCCTTCTTCCGTCCCGCTGTAGACAATCAGCCCTGCAACGCTGCCGATCAGCACGATGGCCATCAGGATCCACCATTGCTGCAGGAAGTCGCTGATGGAAAGCAACGCCGTCGTAGCCCCTGGCAGCGTCCCTTTTTCTCGCATGGTTTTAAATATTTCAGCGAACTGCGGAACAAACCAAATCATCATGACAGAAACGATGGCCGAGCCAATTGTCATCAGGAATACCGGGTAGATCATCGCACCTGTGACCCGTCCGCGAAGCTCTTCCTGATGATCATTGAACATGGCAATTCGAGCGAGCACCTCCTCCAGGAATCCACCCTCTTCGCCGGCTTTTACCATACTGACTGTCAGATAGTTGAACGCTTTGGGATGACGCCGCATCGCGTCATTCAGCCGTGTTCCGTCCGCAACCTGCTCCCGAACATCCTGAATGACATATCGAAGCGATGGATTGGAAGTCTGGTCTTCCAGCAACTGCAGAGACCGCAGCAGGGGTACGCCGGAACGCAGCAGATCGGCCAGCTGGTTGTAAAAAACGGTCAGATGACGAAGTCCGACGCGTTTACTTCCTGTCGCCGCCTGCTTCTTTGAACCTTCGGACAAACTGACTCGCACCGGAAACAGACTTCGGCCTGCCAGTGCAGTCAAAGCATCCTGTTCCGTTGAAGCCGACAGGGTCCCTGTTACCTGCTTCCCGGAGAGTTCTCGAGCGATATATTCAAAATCGGGCATGATTGTTCAGCAGAAACGCGTTTCGTCAGTTGATGTCCATCAATCCCACGTCCGAGTCCGGCCGCAGGTTAACCTGACCGGATGCAAGTCAGGCCACGATGTCCCCACGGGTAATTCGAACGACTTCATCAACGCTGGTGACGCCAGCCATGACTTGTTCCCATCCACTTGACCGAAGCGTCGTCATACCTGCAGTCAGGGCGTAGTCACGAATGTCAGTGCTACTGCGTTGTTCTGCACACATTCGCTGAATGGTGGGGTCAGTTCGAAGCAGTTCAAATACTCCAATTCGTCCGCTGTACCCTGTGTCACGACATTCCCGACACCCTGCAGGCTCGTAGACGAAGTCAGGTCGCGGCTCCGGGAAATCGACAGGGATGTCAACTTTGTCAATCGGAGTTTGTTTTCTGCAATGCGGACAGAGACGGCGCACGAGTCGCTGGGCCAGAACTCCTTCGACAGTGCTTGCCACCAGGTACGGTTCGACACCCATGTCCACAAGTCGAGTGAAAGCGCTGGGGGCATCGTTCGTATGCAGCGTACTGAAAACCAGATGCCCGGTGAGCGACGCCTGAATCGCACTCTGGGCTGTTTCGCCGTCTCGAATTTCCCCGATAAGCACCACATCCGGGTCGTGTCGCAGTATGCTCCGGAGTGCAGCGGCAAACGTCAGCCCGATTCGGCTGTGCACCTGAATCTGGCTGATCCCATCCATGTGATATTCAACAGGATCTTCGACGGTAATAATTTTAGTCGCCGGGTCCTTGATCTCATTCAGAGCGCTGTAAAGCGTTGTTGACTTACCACTGCCGGTGGGTCCTGTTACCAGCACGATCCCGTGAGGCATATCGATCAGCTGCCGAAAAATCCCCATGCAGGTCGGCGGCATACCGACATTCTTGAGGTCGAATTTCATGCGAGCTTTGTCAAGCAGACGCATCACCACGCCTTCGCCGTGCAGCATAGGAATGATGGAAACACGCACATCCACTTCACGTCCGGCGACGCGAAGTTTGATTCGTCCGTCCTGAGGCAGGCGTTTCTCAGCGATGTTCAGGTGCGACATAATTTTGAGTCGCGTAACGATGGCCGAATAGAAATGAAAGATCTCCTGAGGGACAGGCTGGACCCGAAGCAGACCATCCATTCGGTAACGTACCCGGAGACCGTTTTCCTGCGGCTCGATATGGATATCGCTCGTCTGCTGTTTGACGGCTTCCATCAGCAGTTCATTGACAAGCCGTATGACAGACGGCGCCTGAGCGCCTTCGGCCAGCTCGCCGAAATCTTCTTCGATTTCTTCGAGCAGTTCGATCCCTTCTTCGCTTCGTCGGCGCACCAGCTGGTTGATCGTATCTCCGCCGACCCCCAACAGTTCGTTGATCCGGTTGCCAAGTTCCCCGCTCCGCGTCAGCACAGGTTCCAGACGTAAACCTGTCACGGTGCTGAGCTCGTCGAGCCCCTCCAGACTCAGCGGATCCCCCGTTGCGACCACCACGTGGCCATTCTCTCTGTAAAGAGGCAGCAACGAATGTCGGTAGATTGAGGACGTCGGAAATGTGGCGAGCAACTCCGTGTCGATCTCCACATCTTTCAGGTCCACATATTCCATCCCGAATTCTTCCGCGGCGGCGCGAAGCACGGCATCTTCCGTTACCACACCCATCTTGATCAGCGCCTGATCAATGCGCACACCCGCCTGAGTTTCGCGAGCCAGACTAACCTGCTCCGGGGTGACCAGACCTTCTCGAATTAACAGCTGACCGAGATCCATGGTGATTTTTCAGATGGATTGTTGAAACGTTCGGAGAGTCATATTCGACAGACGAATATCGTGAATGAAACGGACTGTGGATCATCGACCTCCACGACCGCCAAAGCTCGGGAATCCGCCTCGCCCGCTGCTGCCACCAAACGAGGGCCGTCCGCCCGTGCTTCCCCCCGATGGGCGACCGCTGGTGCCGCCACCGAATTGCTGCCGCATTCTCTCCTGCATCATCTGCTGAAAAGCATCCTGCTGGTTTGAGCTTCCGGGCGGACGTTCGCCATTGCCCGGTGAGCCCGAACTGGATGACGATCCGCCGCTGGTAGAAGACGTTGTGCTGGCCGAGACGCGAGGAAAGAGGGAACTCAGTGACTGCTGAACAACAGCAGGGTCTGCGTTTTTCAGAGGCACGATTCGAATACTTCGGTTCGCGGCGTAGGCGGACTCATCCAGTCCATCCACGACTTGTTTTACCTGATTAAAAATCGATTCGCTGGACGAAATGATCAACGTACTGGTCTGTCGATCGACACCGACAGTCATCCGAACCTGCGAAGCAGCATCATTTCCTCGACCACCGCCACCACCCATCAATGCTGCAAATGGATTACCCTGTTGCTGCCGAGCTGCCGGGGCTTCCGTGTAAGTCTTAAACACGTCGTTGACGATTTTTGCGACCTCGTCAATATCCGCAAACTGCACCTCGATCGTGCGAGGCTGCATGTCGCGAAGCGACTCCGGGATTTCATTGGAATCAAGGACTCTCAAGACTTGCTCCATCTCCTGGATGACCATTTCCGGACCAGTCACGAACAGAGAGTTGGAACGAATGTCGGGGATGATTCGCAGCGTTTGCGGTGAGTTCCCCAGACCGGACAGTCCTGTCAGGCTGGAAACCGTGTCAGTTACCGGCCGAAACATGGCTCCCATGCTAAATCCAGTACTTGTTGAAGTGCTGGCAACGGTCGTGTTCGGAAATAGTTGTTCCAGCATGGCAGCTGTTTCAGTTGCGTCAGACGCCTGCAGGTAGAACACTGTCCATGTAGTTCGCATCGGCAGTGTCTGTTGCAGCATGTCCATCATGCC
>JAGQQE010000257.1 GCA_020426345.1 Planctomycetaceae bacterium | reverse complement strand
TTGCTGCAGTCACTGCCACATTCGCAGGAGAAATTGGAGAACTCCTTCTCTGGCGATGAGTGCGTAAGGATTTCGCTGAATTCGATGGTGCAGGAATCTGCGGTTTCTTGTTCTTGGTCGTTTGACAGAAGTTGGTCATTCTCAACGGCAAATTCCGTCAGCAGTGATGGGGCTTCCGCGAATTCGATGGTGAAATCGATTGCCGGCTGGAGCGGGAGTTCTTCCAATGTTGATTCTGTTTTTGGCGCAACGCCTGGGTTTTCCTTTTGAACCCGTGCAACCGGCGAGGGCGCGCCGATCTCAATGACGCCCGGAGCCGAAAATTCATATCCGGTGTTCTGTCGTGATGTCTCCACTTTTGAGCTGGCTGGTTCTTCGGTGTGAGCGTTGCCAAATTCGATGACGCTGGAAGAGTCACCTGCAGATGGAAGTTTGCCGCGTAACTGGCCGGAGTCGGTTGCCTGGTCGTCGCAATCGTCGTCCTCAGCGTCCGAGCCGTCGTCGAGCGAGACGCCCCAGGAACATGGCAGATGCTGCAGTCTTCTGAAAGCGCTGCGCACACAATTCAGATCTACCTTCGATTTACCCTCCTGCGCTGCGACAACAAGGCTTTCATCGGCCAGTAGGTTGATTGCCCGGGGGGAACCATCGGCCGCCTGGGTGATGTAGTTGACGGCGTCGTATGTCAACAACTGCGTGGCATCGCCACCGACAGACTGAATCTGCTTGTGGAGGTAGCCGACGGATTCTCGCATTGTCAGGGGCTGAAGAAAGACATGGCATCGTGTATGACTAGCAAAATCCGAATGCGACGGCCGTGCCAATTCCTCTTCCAGTGCCATTGGGCCTGAAATCAGACAACGGACCGACTGCCGCCCATCAATGAGTTCTTCGGTGAACGCTCTTAATTCGTTCAACACTCCAAATGAAAGCAGGTGAGCGTCGTCGATCAGCAGGATCACTGGCCCCCAGAGCTCACTCGATTTCCGGAGTCGGTCTTTGACATCCCATCGGGTGAGCCGCGCTGAGGCGGGTGCGACTGTCGAATTCAACGCTCCGGCCGTTTGCATGGCGGCATGATAAAGCGTCGAAAGCAGATCCGCGGGTGTGTCCAGTCCTGCTGCAGGACACATCACAGCGCGTCCACCGGCAGCCAGGAGATTTCTGAGATGTCGCAACAGCGTGGTTCTGCCACAACCGGTCGGTCCGGTAAGTACTGCGACGCCAAGGTCTGTCCGCAGAGCATGCAGAAGTGGAGGCAGAATTTCGGCGACAGATTCAGAAAAAAAGAAGCTGTTTCCGCCATCACAAACCTGAAAAGGCTGACGATGGAATCCAAAATGATTTTCGTACATGCTGTGCCCCAGTCCGTGGCGTGGAAGATCCATCCAATCGCTGGTGTTTGCCTGAACAAGAGTTGTCCAGCCAGCAGGCTTCGGCACTCATTGCCGATCCCTGCGCAGCGCGATCCCCCCTTCACATCATCGAACGTGCATAACCTGATTCTTTAGGACAACCGTTTACGGCGATAAACAATGCCATCTCGTCAAGCGAAAGGGATTGTTGCCAGCCGGTTGAAAGGCAGTGGCGCTTCAGTAGACACACACCGCATGAGTATTCAGACTTGAACTGAAGTTGCCCGGAACCGGACTTTCGTGATCTCGCTTTGGGGGTTTCTGTTGATGAGAATTGCCGTCTTTTCCAGCCAGCCATACGATCGGCGGTTTCTGGACAACGCTGCCTCTGACGCCAACGCCGTCGAGTTCGTTCACTTTGAGGCTGGACTAACGCGAGACAGTGTCGTTATTTCCCAGGGCTGCGATGCCATTTGCTGTTTCGTAAATGATCAGGTCGACCGGGAAGTGTTATCTGCCCTTGCCGGTCTGGGCATTCGGCTGGTGCTGCTGCGTTGTGCAGGATTCAACAATGTTGACCTTCAGGCTGCAGCCGAATTCGACATCGTCGTGATGCGAGTGCCTGAGTATTCGCCCCATGCTGTTGCAGAGCATACCGTCGCCCTGACGCTCTGCCTGATTCGCCAGATTCATCGGGCATGGAGCCGCGTGCGGGAAGGTGATTTTCGGCTGAGCGGACTACTGGGGTTTGATATTCACGAAAAGACCGTTGGTGTGATCGGCACCGGGCGAATTGGTACTTGCGTAGTGAATATTTTCCGAGGCTTCGGTTGTCGCGTTCTGGCCTGCGACAAATACCCCAACCCGGAGCTGGTGGATGCGGGAGTAGAATATGTTGAAATGCCGGAATTGCTGAAGCAGTCACGAATTGTCACTCTGCACTGCCCGCTTACGATCGAAACAACACACCTCATCAACCGTCATACGATTAGCCTGATGCAGCCCGGGGGGATCATTGTTAATACCAGTCGTGGTGGATTAATCGACACGAGATCACTGATACATGGCCTCAAGACGCAACACGTCCGGGGAGTTGCGCTGGATGTCTACGAAGAAGAGGCAAGCCTGTTCTTTACAGATCATTCCGAACAGGCGATCCCCGATGATGTCTTTGCCCGACTGTTAACATTCCCGAACGTGCTGATTACCGGGCATCAGGGATTCTTCACGAGTGAAGCCCTGACTCGAATTGCAGAGACAACTGTCGCCAACGCGCAGTCATTTCGAGATGGAAATTGGGTGGCGGCCAATGTTGTACGGGCGTAAACGATCATGGTGCTGAGTGTTCAATTTCCGTCGCGCGATTGGAATCCAGTCAACGGGTGGACAGTTCGGCCGACTTCACAGAAATCTGAACCTTCCGCTTCTGTTGTCGGTCATTCGATGGTGATGGAGTTGATATCAAAGGCTTCCAAATCGTCGTCCATGTCGCCTGAATCGATTACGGATTCTGAGTGTTCGGAAGGTGTTGTGTTTGCGTGGGTCGCTGGAGCGGGGGCCGTTTCCTGAATGTCGGGTGCACTCTGGCTCGGCGCCGTTGACAGGGTGATTTCGCCGGTTTGTTCGCTGGTGGGTAAGACGACTTCGTCTGTTGTTGTCCCAAGGCGATTCTGTTCGTCAGCACCCGTTTGATTACGCAGCCATTTTGTCGTCGGCCAGGCGAACGGTCGAAATTTGTCCGCAGTTCCGGTTTGATCCCGGTAAAGAATGGCGCGGCCCGGACTCAGTGAGGAGGCAACTGGCGTGTCCAGCAGGCTGGCAGAGTCTGTTTGGTTCATGCGGAAGGCGATTCGATATTCGAACTCCCGCATCATCGAGTTGGCGAGCCATCGGGTGGCATTGCTGTATGTATCCGACCAGATGATCAGGTGGATTCCAACCAAAGGGCCACGCTTAATTAAGTCTGTGAGAAGGCTGCTCGTTGTCTCGGGCTTGCGTTCACCGAAACCGCCAAAACCGTATTCATCATCATCTCTGCGCAGAGTGCGGAACTGGCCCAGGTTGCGAATTGCGCAGACAATCTCCGGCTTTTCTCCGTCTGCGATAGTGGTCTCTCGCAGGATCAGTTGTTGATGCAGCTCCGAAATGACTTCGTCCGTTTCCATGACCGTTCGCATCGAGTAGACGGGTGAGTTCAGTACGACAAGCATTTCTGTCATCCGCGTGACGGCTTCCCGGTCACGCTGGTCATGCAGCAGAATGAACTGTCCCTGGTGATTGGGGTGAAAGCACGCCAGCGCCGACATCAGCAAAATGGAATCTGCAAGGTCAGTATCCTGTCCCACAATCAATAGATTCTGTCCGCTTGCCCTCCTGAGCTCGACGCAAACTGGGGACGCAATCGCTACGGGTTCGCCGATCCAGATGGGCAGATATTCGGAGACACGGCGAGTGGCATCCGTTTCGCTCGCGAGCCAGGCGTTCAGAGGCCCGCAAAGTTCTGCCGAAGGGGCCACGTTTCCTTCGAAGACAATCATGCGACTTTCTGACTGAAGTGGCTGAATGCCAGCATGTTTCCGGTCATACTGGAGCATGTCCTGAATTGCCTGTTCTCTGCGACGTTCTGTCATCCACGCAATCTGGAATGGGTGGTTGCCTTCCGTCATTCCGTTGGCATCGTTGTAGATGGCTTCACCGGGACGTGTGAGCAGCCGAGCGGCTGAATTTTCCTCACTGAGGATCAGATGCGCGTCACCTTCGCTGCATTGCAGCGCGATGCGAACGGCGACCTGGCCCAGCGTACTTCGCGCCAGCGAATAAGCGCCACCGAGTGTCTGGGAACCCAGGATGACATGGACCCCGAAGGCTCGTCCCTGACGTACCAGTCGGTCCAGAAGTAATGATGCTCGAGATGACACACGGTCTTCCGCGACGAAGAATTCCTGGAATTCATCGATCAGCAGGAGCAGTCGAGGCATCGTTTCATTCGGGAATTTCTCCCGGAAGGATGGAACATCCTGAACGCCGCGGCTGCGAAACAGTTCTCCCCTTTCCTGGAGAATTTCATCCAGTCGCTCGAGGACACTTAAACCGAATTCCCGGTCGCTCTCAATTGCAATGACCTTTGCATGTGGCAATTGGTTTGCTGCGTAGGTTCGAAATTCTACCCCCTTCTTGAAGTCGATCAGAAAGAACTGGATTTCGTTGGGACTGTAGTGAAGGGCGAGATTGGTGATGAGAATATGCAGCAGGGTCGATTTGCCCGATCCGGTTTTCCCCGCAATCATGATGTGCTGGCTCGTACCACGCCCCAGTCGCAGGTATTGTAATCTTGCTGCCCCGGCCCGTCCGATGGGGAGGTCGATTCCGTCCGCCGTTGAGAGACTCCAGATCTGGTCATTGGACGGGGCAATGCGGGAAAAGGAGACTTCAACACGACGAGCATTCTTCGATTTCTCGCCAACAGCTCGTACGATCGCAACGTACTGGCCTGATTCGGGTGGCTTCAGCGCGGTGAACTTCAGCTGGACCGGTTCTTCTGTCTGAAATTCGACCTGACCCTTTCCCGCGCGAAATGTCAGACACTGATTCCTGAGAACGTTCAGATCAAATAAGCGAGGAGCCGGAATTGAAGGATCGTGCGTGATGATTGCATGAACGCCACATCGCGGACCACTTGTCAGTATGCTCGAAAGATGTCTGGAGGCTTCCTCGGAAATCCCCGTTGGGAAACCTGCGACGACAACAAAGTGATAGGGTTCTGCAACTTCACCTGCTGAGGCGTTGTATTGTTCGATCGTTTCGAACTCGCTTCGCAAATAGGTCTGGAAGACATTCTCCATATGCTCAGTCACTTTTTGCAGGCGATCCCTGATCTGAGTTGCGTCGGTCCAGATGCGACTTCCAATTAAGAGTTCGTCAAAGTCGGCCATATGCATCATCGCGGAAAAACTCTGTCCGAGTCCAACCGGGTCAATCAGAGTAAACTGCACGCGCCCGGGAGTAATTGTTGTCAGCAGTTTGAGAAGAATGGCACGTACAAATTCCAGGGCGGTCTCTCGAGAAGCGGCATCATGCTGGACAAGAATGGAAGTATCAGAAGGGAATCGAAGCACGGCGGGCAGACTGATCGAGGACTTCACCGGGGTGGCGTTGTCCTGAGGCGGCAGCGATATTGTGAAATCGATCCGGCCGGCCGGGATTGCTTCGGGCAGATATTCCGGTGCGGTCCAGGTGCCGTCTCGCAGGTGCGGCCATTCGTTTAATTCACCGACAGCTGCGGTACTGCCATTCGCAATTGCAATGGCCATTTTCGATTCGTGTTCCCATCGCTGAAGTACCTGTTCCCGATGAGTCTTCAGAGTTTCGGATTGGTGCTGGATGTCGCTTTCGAGTTTCTGAAGTGCGGCCGTCAATTCTCCCCTGAGATGCTCAGTCATTCGAGCTGTTTCTGTCTGTTTCCATTGATTCATCATCTGCTGATCTCGGTCTCGCCGGGCCTCAATGTCGACAATCTGCTGGTCGTAGTATTGAGCAATGATGTTCGTGTTGTGATTCAGCTGCCGTCGCATTTCTTCGAGTTGACTGTCAGCTCCCCCATGAAGAGCCTGTGTGTGTTTGTCTCTCAGGTTTGTCATCTCTTTTTGCCATCGTTTGGCGGACTTTCGCATCTTGATAAGTTCGCGTTCGGTCTGAGTCTTCCATGTGGCTGCTGCATGCTGAGCGTTAGATGCCGATTGCTGGATCTGCTCGAAGAAACTGCGAAGTTTCGATTGCGTTGTCAGAACGAGTGTTCCCACAAGTAGCGCAGCAGCACCGCCGCCGATTAAGAAACTGACTCCCAGCCAGCCCCAGTCAGGCGATGTGATTTCAGGATTCACGAAGGACCTCAAATCGGCTTTCAGGGTGGTAACGGGAATCGCAACGGCCAGCGTTATCAGAATTGCCATCACGAATGGACGCAGACCGATAAGTAGTCCTGTGGACTTCAGACCGAAGAGTTTGTCGACTGCAGCGTGGGCAGTATTCGATTCGACAACGACATGTTCCAGATTAACGTCGGCTCTGGCGGGTTTCAGGTTGGGAGTTAATGGTGTGTCGTCCATGCCTGTGTGGCATCGCGCGAGAAATGCCTTTGCGTCCTTCATCCGCGAGGAAATGCTCTCGAGGGCCTGCTCATTGTCTGTTTGCCGGTTGAGAAAGATGCTTCTGGCCTTTTGATATTGTGAAACGGGAGTATCTTCGCCGTTCTCGTCGCAGACCGACTGCAGGACCCAGAGTTCACTTTCGAGCGCACGGACGTGGGCCGTTTTCGCCTGTTCAAATGCCGTGGACTGTTCATTGATTTGATTTTGGCGTTCGGTGAGTGTTGTTGATCGCTGGCTGTCTGCTGTCTCTTCGATGATTCTGCATCGGCTTGTGAATTCGTCTTCGATTTGACGCAGAACGGTCTCGGAAGCAGTGCGGTGGTGCTGGAGGATCTGTTCTCGCGATTCATTTTCGGCGGCATCCATTTGGAACAGCTGATCTGATACCGTCCGATTGATCTGATCATATTGTTCGCAATTGGAGCGAAGTCGTTCGAGAAGCGGCACCAGTGTTGTCAGTGGAGCTTGGTCCTGATTCATCTTAGTGACTCTGTCTGATCGAGTTTGGCGGCCTGAATAACCGGGCTTTCAGAAACGAAAGTTTGTTCGAATTTGTGAAACGAATTCTGCAGCGGACACTACGGAGAATACTAGTCTGGTTTGTAGAATCCCCCAAAAGCCATTCTGTTGCGCTGTGTCAGGTCGAAAACGCTGCATAAATCGCGATCAATTTGTATTCAGGTCAGGGCTCCGATGTCTTCACTCAATCATTCATTGAGCCGGGATCAGGTCCGGAACATTGATGCGTGCGCGATCAGGGAGCTTGGGATTCCGGGAGCGCTGCTGATGGAGAACGCAGCTCGCGGACTGTGCGACATCCTGATGGAGAAGCTGGACGACGAGCCGCACCCCAGGGTTCTGATTGTCTGCGGCACCGGGAATAACGGAGGGGATGGTTTGGCGC
The DNA here is from genome assembly GCA_020426345.1 of Planctomycetaceae bacterium. GTDB lineage: Bacteria > Planctomycetota > Planctomycetia > Planctomycetales > Planctomycetaceae > F1-80-MAGs062. The sequence goes on along the minus strand of JAGQQE010000257.1, from coordinate 1,973 downwards.
TGGCTCGCTTACTGTCTGCGAATGGCCGGTCAGCCAGCACAGTGATCGTTGACGACGGGAAGTTGCTGCAAGGTGACGCGGAGCTTAACGAAAGGATTCTGATGAACGCGGGCCTTTTTCCAAATCGGACTTCGCCGGAGCAGCTCGGCTTAGTTCTGGGACAGCTCAACGAATCGGATTGGGTCGTCGATGCCCTGTTGGGTACGGGATTAACCGGCCCGCCGCGTGAGCCGTATCGATCCGTGATCCATGCGATCAATCGATGTTCGGCCCGGGTACTTTCAGTAGATCTTCCGTCGGGGATGAACTGCGACACGGGGGAGGCACTGGAGACGTGCGTGAAAGCTGACGAAACGGTGAGTTTCGTGGCCCGCAAACGAGGGTTCGATCATCCAGCGGCCACTTCGCTCACGGGCAGGATCCATGTCTGCCATATCGGATTACCACTGGAGTGGCTGAGTCAGCACATCAATGCCAGCTAAGAAAACGACGGTCCGCACTGCGGACTCGGCAGGGAACATTGCTGAGAGCCCTCACCAGCAAACTCAGGTTGTCGTGACCTGTGAGCATGGTGGAAACCATATTCCTGCCGACTACCAACCTCTGTTCGCCAATGCATCGAAAGTTCTTTCGTCGCATCGGGGATGGGATCCTGGTGCGTTGGGAATTGCCAGAACGTTCGCCAGTGACCTGAAGGCTCCATTGTATTTTTCGACCATATCTCGGTTGCTCGTCGAACTGAATCGATCGACGTGGCACAAACAGTTGTTCTCTGAGTTTACCGTTGGTCTGAGCGGCTCAGAAAGGCAACTCATTCTGGAGAAGTACTACCGGCCCTACCGCAAAAGGGTGACGGACTTCATTTGCAGCCAGCTGGATCAGGGCAACAATGTCGTGCATATTTCGATGCATTCATTTACTCCTGTATTCGATGGCGTCTGCAGAACCACAGATATCGGGTTGCTTTATGATCCGCGTCGTAAGACAGAAAAAGACCTGTGTCGTGAATGGAAGCGAAACCTTCGCGCGGTCTTTCCCGGGTGGCGTTTGCACTGCAATCAGCCATATCGAGGTGCCGCGGATGGATTGACGACTCAACTCCGAAAAACGACGGAGCATCTTTCCTGCGCTGCGGTGTACTGTGGAATTGAAGTTGAAGTCAACCAACGGCTTTGTTCAGGCGACCGAAAGGCGCATGGACTACAGATTGCAAAAGGGTTACGCAGCGCACTCACAGAAGCGATGAGGCTTCAGGACTGGAACAACGAAAAAAGCTGAGACACTTTCGTGCCTCAGCTCGTCGATTGTCTGGATTGCAAAGGGCTCTTAGAACCGGCCGCCGCCGAAACCGTTCATCAGGAAGTTGAACTGGACAAGGTTCAGCAGTGCGTTACCAACTTCTTCCGCCAGTGTGTATCGCAGCACGATCACATCTCCCGGCTGGATGAGCACTCGCTCAGAGCGATATTGCAGGGCGCGATTGAGGTTCACCTTCATTGAGATCTGGTCACCGCATGGCAGTTCACGAATGATAATGGCTTCAGATGGCTGGCAATTTGTTCCGGATGAGCCACCTCGTCCTCCTCCGCCCATTCCACCACGGCCTCCGATCGCCATGACTCCGGTGCCGGCATTTCCAAGTGGACCACCTGCAAGAGCAATGGCTCCGATAATGTCCAGATCTTTGTCTCGAGGTAGTGGATGCTCTCCGCCTCCCAGAACTCCTGCCGTGAAGAATGTTTCCTTGTCCCGACTTCGAATGATCAGGATGTCGCCTTCGCTCAGGATCACATCATTCTGATTGAATGCCGGAGGATTTGCAGGGTTATATCGCAATGGGATGCGGGTCAGATTGGGTGGGTCAGGAACGGGAGCTTCGTTGCAGAAGCAGGGATCCTGACAGGCATCCAGGCACAGATTGTTCATGATCGAATCGTAGCTGACTGCGTCAGAATACATTCCCCGGTAGATGA
>JAGQQE010000256.1 GCA_020426345.1 Planctomycetaceae bacterium | reverse complement strand
CACGGACCTCCCGCCCCAGACTGCCAGTACGGCACCGAGAACCGAGGCCAAAAGTATCGTTCGCTTCTTGTCGTCCATTGCGAAATCCAGAATTCAAAATTGCAGGCAGTCTCTTGAGGCTGCAGAGATGTAAGTTATTCCTGAAGCGTGCGACTCAGGCCTTATTGCCTGATTTTCCACTCCCGGGAGCGACTTCCTGTGGCTTCGGGATCTGCAGCTGCATGGAGATGGAGAACGGGTACCCGGCAGTTCGGCTGGTATTTTCCGGTGTGTAGGGCTCGACAATATAGCCCGCATCGGAAAGACGTCGGGCCATCTGTTCGATTTCAGCAACGGACTTCGCGACGCCGTCTAACCTGATGGAGCCGATTTCCCTGCCGGACTTTACACCCGCTTTAATTTCTCGCACGAGAAAGCGATCTGTGTCCGGAAGCAAGTCCTTCAGTGTGGTCATTTGGTCCAGCCAGTTGATATCACGATCGACCCAGTCGCTCACAAGTTCAGCCAGCACCAGATCATTCTTACCGAGCTGCAATGTGGAATTGATGTCATTAGCCTTATCCTGAAGGGACTCTAAATCTGCGCTCAGCACCCGAATTTTGTTCTGTCGCCAATTCCACGCCAGACCAAAAAGCACCAGAAGGGCCAATGCCGCGCCGAGCAACTGAACTCGTCGATAGTCCTGTTTTACCGGCGGACGCCTTGGATTAACCAGATCCACTTCAGGAACACGAGATTCGACCTGAGAATAGACCGACCCGGCCAGTGCAATCAGATCTGCGGCAGGTATCTCTGTGGTCCCATCATGTTCGAAGATTCCTTCCGCAGGATCGATCCGATCCATGGAGGCATTGTCGACTCGCGTCGCGGCATCTTCTTCAACCAGCGAAGTAATCTCCTTCGCACCCACGAGATGAAGCCTGGAGACTTTCAAATCGCCAAGAACTTCGGCAGCAGCCATGCGAGCCCGAGCGAGCTCAGATTTCACGGCCTTGGTGACACCATCAAGCGTCGACCAACCGGCCCCGCTGTGCGAAAACAACACCGCCTCTCCGCGGGTAAACGTCACTTCAATCACATCGCTCTTCAGCAGGGCGATCGCTTCCACACCTGCACTTCCACGCTCTGCCGAAACAACTCCCGCGTGAACTGCGGCCGATGCAATGCTGAAAGAAGTCGCTCGAACCGCCTTCAATTCCAGGCCAGCATCCGCCAGAGTTCGTCGAATTCTGTTGATCTGATCTACGGGGGAAGTCACCAGCAACACATCGCGGGCTGTGGCGTCGGCCAGTGCAGGCAGAGGGGCGAAATCCAGACAGACCGATTCGACGGGCACAGTTAGCTTGATCGCAGCCTGCATTCGAACCATGTCCGGCATGTCCGCTTCCGGCACCATTGGTAACGATATTCGGTGAATCGTGACCGCCTGACGTGGCAACAAGACCGTGACGGGCAACGCCGCTTTACCGCCCCCAGTACCAAAAATGGTCTGCAGCTGTGACGACAGAGAACCGGCGTCTTCTTTTGTGCGATCAATTCTGTGGATGGACCGCAGTGAAACGCGATTTCCCTTCATCTGGCCGATCGCTGCCAGGATCGATTCACGGTCCCATTCCAGTATGTACTGTTCCATCAATTGACCTCTAAAACTGCCGAGTCTGGATAGAATCCTCGGAAGGAATGCCGCAGAATCCGAAAGGGAATATGTACATGCGAACACATGTCTTCGATATCCGTGTTTGCGTAAACCCCGCGAAAGGAATGGTTGCACCGTGAAACGGGGGAAACAAGTAAAGGTTTACCAGGATCGAGGTCCTTGTCGGTGATTTGCCGGGAATTCCCGCGGTTTCGATACAACTGACGACCGGGGAATGCCTGACGGGGGAAATCTTGCCGTTTGGCCAGGACGGAGTTCGATGCCTGCAGGATTTCACTTTCGGTGTCGAATTCCGACGTCTGCTGTATTGACGAGGGGAGCCAGCTTCATTCTTCTGCGCTCCCTGAAATTTCAATCCGTCATTCTCTGGTCCCCGAGCGGTTCGTCTTTCCTGCCGCCGGACAGCCCCCAAAATGGTCTTATGAACGTTCTGCGACAACTGCGGCACCTGATCATCCCCGTCATTCTTCTGGCTGCATCGGTCTCTGCCCAGGATGACTATCAGCCACGCATAGCGTCATCCTCCAAAGATGCCGAACTTGCTCTTCAGGGTTTCCAGATTCCTGAGGGGATGAAAGGGCAATTGATGGCGGCCGAGCCGATGCTCGCGAATCCCGTTGCCTTTTATGTTTCCGGGAACGGAAGCGTTTATGTTTGCGAAACGTTCCGACAGGAAGTCGGTGTTGAGGACAATCGAAGCCATATGAACTGGCTCGACAATGATTTGCAGCTGCAATCCGTTGAAGAAAGACTGGCGATGTTTCGCCGGTATCTGGGCGACGATGTCAGTAAGTACGGGGTGGAACAGGACCGCATTCGCCTTCTGAGAGACTCCAACGGCGACGGAAAGTTCGACACAGATAGTGTGTTTGCCGCGGGATTCAACGACCCACTCGACGGAACAGGGGCGGGTGTCATTGAAGCAAATGGCAGTGTGTACTACACCTGCATTCCGAAGCTTTGGCGTCTGAAAGATACGGATTCCGACGGTATCGCAGACGATCATGACGCCCTTCATCACGGTTACGGCGTTCGCGTTGCATTCCGCGGGCACGATATGCATGGCCTGACGATTGGACCGGACGGGCGGCTTTACTACAGCATTGGTGATCGTGGCTATAACGTGATTACCAAAGAAGGAGAGCGGTTGCATCGGCCGGATTGTGGTGCCGTATTTCGCTGTGACCTGGACGGCTCGAATCTTGAAGTGTTCGCGCATGGCCTTCGGAATCCTCAGGAGCTCGCCTTTGATGACTTCGGCAATCTGTTTACCGGCGACAATAATTCCGACAGCGGCGATAAAGCGCGATGGGTCTATGTCGTGAAGGGTAGCGACACTGGATGGCGCATGTATTACCAGTACGAAAATGACCGAGGCCCCTGGAATCGCGAACGGATCTGGTACCCATTCCGATCCGATGAAGAGACCGTCGCCGTGCAGCCCGCCTACATACTTCCGCCAGTCGCGCATCTGGCTGATGGTCCATCGGGCCTGACGTACTACCCAGGCATCGGCTTACCAGATCGATACGCCGGCCATTTCTTTATGGCCGATTTTCGGGGCACCGCAGGTAACAGCGGGATCCGTAGCTTTGCAGTAAAAACGAATGGTGCCACATTTGAACTGGTTGATTCACATCAATTCATCTGGTCAATTCTGGCCACGGATGTGGACTTTGCACCTGATGGCAGTTTGTATGTCTCGGACTGGGTGAATGGATGGGTTGGTGAGGGAAAAGGACGAATCTATCGCTTCGAACACACCAATCGCATTTCTGAAGTCGCGGGAGCAGGTGTGCCGAACATGCTTGCGAACGGTCTCCAGGATGCGGCGCATTCTGAGCTGATTGGGCTGTTAGCCCATGTAGATCGTCGAGTGCGCCAGCAGGCGCAGTTTGAACTGGTTCGACGGAATGCAGACACGGACCTGTTTGATCTGGCGGCAAATGCACCCCAGCCAATTGTCCGGCGTCATGCCATCTGGGGGGCGTGGCAAATTGGATTGCGGTCGGCACAGGATTCTCAGAAAGCTACAGCGGCGCTGACACAATCGATACACGCAGCGATTGACCGAGATCCGGCAGACGATGACCTGGCTCAGTGTTTGAAAGTGATTGGCGATATCGTAGATCGATTCGGGGTTGATGCTGCATTTTCATTGCAGACTCGCGGCCAACTGCTTCTGCTTTGTCGACGTCTGACGGAATCAGAAAACCTTCGTGTCGCTGGCTTCGCAGCAGCAGCGTTAGGGTCTGTTGGCGAAGATGTCGATGGTGAAGCTTTGCTTGCGTTGCTTGACCGTGTGAACAATCAGGACCCTGTTGTTCGACATCAGTGCAGCCATGCTTTGTGGCAACTGGGACAGCGATTCCCGGGGCTGCTCGCATCGCTTAACGCTCACCCCGGAGACGCGGGAAGACTGGGACTTGTAGTTGCCATGCGAATGCAGCTGAGTCCCGAATTGGCAGGGTTCCTGTCTGATGCAGATACGAATGTCGTGGCAGAGGCCGTCCGGGCCATTCATGACGAACACATCGATGCAGCGATGCCGGCACTGGCGCGTCTGGCAGGGACACCAGGGCTTCCGGACCTTGTGTTGCGGCGCGTGTTGAACGCAAATTACCGCCTGGGCCAGATTAACAATGCATCGGTTGTCGCTGCCATCGCCGCTGACAGCGCCAACCCCGAAGCCGTCCGGTTGTTGGCCGCGAGATTATTGAAGACATGGAATCAGCCGTTGAAGAAAGATCCGGTCACTGGTCGTTGGCGTCCACTTCGAACAGATGTCGCCGGAATTCGAAATGCCGGTTCAATGGCATCCGCGATCCAGCCATATCTCCCGGCGATGTTAGCAGGGTCAGACAAGCTTCGGGAATTTGCGGTGGAAATTGCATCGACTCACGGAATCAAAGATCTGATACCGACCCTGCGACAGCTGCTGCTGGATGAAGATAACCCCGAAACGCTGCGAGTATCCTGTCTGAGGGCTCTTGCCCGGCTTTCAGACAACATTGATGAACTGATTGAACTTGGTCAGAAAGACAGGTCCGAATCGGTGCAGCTTGCGACTCTCGAATTACTGGCAACACGGAAGCCCAAAGCTGCAATCCCGGCGCTGAGAATTGCAATTGAGAACGGCTCGCCCCTGGCTATCCAGCGAAGCATTCGCCTGCTGGGAGGAATCAAAGAGGACGAAGCCGAACTGATTCTGCTGGCTGCTTTCGACAGGCTTGACTCTGGTCAATTACCCGCATCCAGCATTCTGGATCTGCTGACTGCGGCGGAGCAGAACGGATCTTCCCAGCTGAAGGCAGCCGTCAACAGCTATCGAAAGTCGCAAAAAGAAGCGGGCACGACACTGGCGCTCTGGAGCGAATGCCTTGAAGGCGGAGAGGCCGCACGCGGAGAAGAGATTTTCTTTGGACGGAGTGCTGCGTCTTGTCGTCGCTGTCACAAGGTGAATGCGAGTGGAGGAGAGGTTGGGCCAGACCTTTCAAAAATCGCCTCTGAGAAAGACCGCACCTACCTGCTCGAATCCATCGTTGATCCGAATGCTAAGATCGCAAAGGGATTCGAAACGGTCGTTGTGGTTACTGTAGAGGGCAAAGTGCATTCGGGGGTCGTCAAGCGGGATGACGCTCAGGTCCTCCAGCTGATGACCCCACAAGGCGCGTTAATCTCCATTTCTCCGGATGAGATCGACGAACGTACGACCGGTCAGTCTGGTATGCCATCGGACATGGGAAAGAACCTGACCCGGTCCGAGATACGTGACCTGATTGCGTATCTCGCGACTCTGAAAGGCGAAGGGGCGGCTGCACACGGTGAGAGATAGGTTCTGTGCGGGACTGCGTGAATCGTGTCGGGAATCCGTTTGATCTGAGACGATTCGATCAGCCAGATTTCCTGCATTCGCTTGTCCCGACGGACGAGACGGACGCAGGAAGTCTCTGGTTCAGGACACGACACTGTCCTAAAGACATTCCTGGCACACCAGGCAGGACCTGAGCTACCGCTGGGCGGAAAACTGCTCTGCGAATTCCAGTACAACACAGTCAACCATTTGTCGAAGTGTCTCGAGGTCCGCTTCATTCAGAAATTTGAAGTTGGTACGGTTCAGGGACTCTCGATTGCGGATTGTCCCCTTGGTGGCAATTTCCAGGATGTGTGCATCGGAAAACGGACGGACAAGGATTTCCAGTCGACTGTAATCTGATCGGGAATTGCCAGCCTTCAGGTTGAGATCGTCGCGACTGATCCTCGCGCCCCAGCCTTTTTCATTCAGCACCGTTGTGAATTCGAACCCTGGAAAATGATCGGCGAGCTTGCGCAGACACTGCTCAATGTGTTCGGCCAGTTCATTTCGAAGCCCGGAATGAATCGCACGCAGCTCTTCTTCGGTTCGAGCCTGTTCTCCAGCAGATTCGCCGTCGGCATCCCGGAATTGCTTGCCGCGTTGAATGGCTCGCTGCAGTTTCTCTTCAAAATCAGACATTTCTGTTCCCGTGTGCTGTTTGTTTCGTCAGCACAAAATTGTAACTGAGCTAAAAAAAAAGAAAAAGGAGCCATGAGCTACGAAGACTGAAAAGCAAACACCTTTCGTTGCGACTGACAGATCACAACTTTGCCTGCAGCAGAGCAGCGAACATTCTGCGAAATCCGGAGGCAACCGAAAAACCTGCGGGCCGGAACTGAACCGGAGCCGGGAATCTGCTTATCAGGCGATTCGCTGTTCAGAAACCATTCAGTCGTCGAGTATCGGGAGTTCACTGTTGCGTTCCCGAACCATGGTAATGCAGCGACCACCCTCTGTGTATTCGCAGTGAGAAAGATAAGCTCGCATCAAAAGCAGGCCACGACCGTTGGGGCGTTCAATGTATTCCGCAGCTGTGGGATCCGGGATCTCTTCCGGCACGAATCCTTCGCCCTGATCGCGCACGATTACCTTCATCTGCTGATCGTTGATTTCGCAGAAGATGTAGACAACCTTCTCTTCTGAGAATCGATTACCGTGTCGAATCGCATTGGTGACAGCTTCTTCCAGAGACAATCGCATCGCGAAAACATCCCGGGAACTGTATTCCCATCGCTCCATCAGCGAAACGATCTTCTCCTGCGCTGCCAGGCCATCGGCAGTATTGCTGGGAATTGTTGTTTCGAATGCGACAGGCTCAGCCATGGCAGCGATCCTCACAGGTGTTTCGGGACCGCTCCGACTGTCACCAGCAAAGATATCGGGCAGGAACGGTCGCTGCATGCGATTTGGACTAGAATCGGGACAGAGCATCATCCAGGTCCGAGCACAGCGTCAACACCTTATCCAGCTTGGTGATCTTAAATACGTCCACAATGTCTCGCTGAATGTTGCAAAGGACCACCTTCCCACCCACGGCCTGCACCTTCTTGTGCATTGTGACGAGCTTGCCCAGTGCCGCACTTGACAGGTACTCAACCAAACTGAAATCCAGAATGATCTTGTTGTGCCCATCCTGTTCAACCATTGCAAACATTTCCTGGCCGAGAGCTTCGATGTTGGCTTCGTCCAGAATTTTGCGTTCGAGTAGCCGTGCTACCGTAACACCCTCTACCGTTTCGATATCAATCCGTCGTTCAGATGTATTCGCCATGATTCGCCTCTGTTCTACAGACGCCGCTTATACCGAAGTCAAGCAAACGATGAATGGTGCCGTCAGTCCGTTTTGGTCCGCCCGTTGGCAACCCCCTTGAGGAGATCTGCTGAAGGTAGGTATATTGCCCGGATCCGCAGCAGGTGTGAGCAGAATTGCCCTGAGTCGATGATTGCCCACCAAAGCCGAACTGTCAAGCGATTCAGGCATCTGCTTTCCCGGACGAGCCGATACCTTAGACTGGTTTTGCATCCTGTGATTTCTGTATCCGCCGGATGGCCGACCACAAAAGTCACCCGAAACATCCTGAACCAGGTGTTTCCTCCAAACTACTGGCATTTCCTGATTCGGACGGAACCGACAATGCCTTCACAGATGCCTGAATTGCGGATCGCGGTACTGCTCCTGCTGATTTGTGCCGGATGTGGTGCTGAAAAGTCTCGATCGTCAGCGCCCGACAACGCCAGTTCCAGGGTGGAAGAAGCAGTCTTTCAGTCGGCCGAACTGCCGCGGCAGGCAGGTGAGTTTCCCTTCGCCGAACCGAACCTTCCGGAATCGTCGGCAGAAACAGCAGTTTCTGCCGCTGGATTGGATCCAGTCACGGTTGAAGAGCTCCCGGGTTCTTCAGAGAAATTCGGAGTTCCGAAACCGCCACCTTCGAAGAAGAAGTCTGAGTCTCCTCCCCAGTTTCCCCCGGTCGCTGCCCTGGAAATGCCACAGGAAGAAGAGAGTGGACTGGTTTTCGAAGAACCTCCATGGGATTCGGAAGAACCCACCTCGCCGATGGCTGCACCTCGCGAAAGTTTCAGTCCCCTACCGTCCCAGCAGGAGCAAATGGAACCACGGGATGATCTTGCTGCGGTTCCGCAAGTGATTGAAGGACATGTTTCCGCTGCCACAGAACGGCGCAGGCAGGCTGAAGCCACGGCGCCATCAACTGTTATCCGGCGGCCCGGGGCTCAATTACAAAGGCAGGGATATTCCAATGAACTCGTCTACTTCGCGACAAACAGACAACCAGAAGACAGTCCAAGAGCCTCCACAGATCCGGATTTGTATTTTGGAGCTCAGCGAGGAACCGTTACCTATGGTGTTTGCGAAGTGAGTATGCCATACCGACGAGCACCGGGGACATTGCCCGAGCCGTCTGTGCTGGCTCTGGAGTTCACTCAGGATCCGGCTCGACATGTTGTGCTGATGCAGATTCAGTTAAAGCAGGATGAGGAATTCTGGCGTTCACTTCGAGCGGACCTGGACACGCGACCACAACGACAATTGATGTTGTTCGTTCATGGATACAGCGCATCATTTCGGGACGCCGCGCGAAGAACTGCGCAGATTGCCTATGACATGAATTATCAGGGGGCGGCCATGTTTTTCAGTTGGCCTGCTGGCAGTGAAACAGAAGGTCTGAATCGCTGGAACTACACAAATGATTTGCGGCGAGCTGACGAATCATGTGAAGATTTTCTGACAGTCATCGAAGCGATCGCCGCTCGAGCCGGAGCTGAACGCATTCATTTAATCGTTCACAGTATGGGAAATCATCTGGTCACAGAGTCGCTGAAGACAATGGCGGATCGCCTGGGGCCTTCCGGGACGCCCGTTCGGATGTTTGATGCTGTTGCGATGGCCGCGCCGGATATCAGTTCAAGAGATTTTGCCGAACGGACAGCAGACCGCATCCGCCCATTCAGCAGTCGTTTTACCGTGTATGCCTCAAAGCACGACAAGGCATTGCAGTTTTCGAAACAGCTGAATGGCTGGGATCCTCTCGGACTACTCAGTGAATACTCGCTGCAGATCGCAAGAAAAGATGCGTTTGAACTGGTCGATGTGTCCGCACTTTCAGACAGGTGGTTTGATACCGGTCACATTTACTACGGTGACATGCCTGAAGTGATGAGAGATGTTCAGGGGTTGTTCCTCGGGCAATCCGTGCAGAACCGAAACCTGCTTGCAACACCGCCTGTGTTTCGTCTGGTTCGACACATTCGCCGTTAGTTGTCCGTCGAAAAATCAGGACAGGCCCGCTGGACGGCTGTAAAGCGTCGTGTATTAAGGTCTTCTGCTCGAGCTGGTCCCGGTCTTCAACAGGCTGTTAC
>JAGQQE010000255.1 GCA_020426345.1 Planctomycetaceae bacterium | reverse complement strand
GTGTCTGGCTGCAATCCACGCTGGAAATCGGGAAGGAAATGATCGATCTCCGGCGACGCGGTTCTGCGAATGAACAGTTCGATCCACCAAATATGGCAGACGCAAACGCTGAGCCTGCAGTTCGATCGGATGCAGAATTCCATGAGGATTCTCCCATGGACACTGAACCTGTCATTGACCTTGCTTCAGCCGATCCGGAGCCAGAGCTTCATATTGTTGTCGCTGATGAACACATCCATTTCGATTTGGAGGAGACGGTTGCATCCGGGGAGACCGATCTGTCTGTGCAGGTGGAATTCGACCAGTGGTCCGGCATTGTCGAACCCCTGCAAGATGCGAACGTCACTGTTTACTCCAACAAGAGATCAGCCATCAGTCGTGAAGCTGAACGACTGCTGGAAGAAAGGCTGGCTGCAGCTAATCTTTTCCACGCCGTCAACGTGGCACGCCGGTATAACGACCGCCTGCGTCTGCCCGTGCGCTTTTCAAACAGAACAGTGGAATCAACTCAACAAACACAGGGGTTTCTGGGGCTGCTGCCACTGGCATTGTTGCTCATGACTGTGACAGGTGGCGTGTACCCGGCGATTGACCTGACTGCAGGAGAACGCGAACGCGACACTCTGGAAACGCTCATTGCCCTTCCGATTCCAACCGTGCATTTACTGATGGCCAAATACATCGCCGTGTTCGTCGTAACGATGCTCACCGGAGCGATTAACCTGGTCGCAATGACGGCAACCGTATATGCCCTGCGCATGGAAACACAACTCTTCGGGAGCGAGGGCATCAGCCTGAAGCTGGTGATTTCGCTGCTTTCAATCCAGATCGTCTTCGCGTTGTTTTATTCCGCCGTGTTGCTGGCAATTACCAGCACCTCGCGCAGTTTCAAAGAAGCTCAGGCATTCCTGATTCCTTTGATGTTGATTTCGATCGCCCCGGGACTGTCGATCCTGCTTCCGGGATGGCATCTGAGTGGCGCCATCGCAGTTGTTCCACTGGTCAATATGCTTCTTCTGGCTCGAGACGTATTCGAAGGAAACGCAATCCTGTTGCCAGGCGTAGCTGCAGTAGCTTCGACGCTTATTTATGCGGCAAGCGCCCTTGCTCTGGCCGCAAAATATTTTGGGCGTGACGCCATGGCCGTTGGCAGTCGCGGCAGCTGGGCCGATCTCTTCCGACGACCCGAATCAGAATCAAGCGGGCCAACATTTGTGGCTGCGATGCTGACGCTGGCAACAATGTTCCCTCTTTACTTCTTCGCCAATGGACTCCTGGGACGCAGCGCCGATGCCGTCTCTCCGAACGCGAGGCTGTTATTTTCCGGAACACTAACCGTACTGCTCTTCGCCGTTTATCCGGCGATCGTTGTTATGTGGCAACGATTTTCGTTCTCTGCAACGTGGCCCATGCTTCGAGTCACCCGCGGAAATCCAACGCTGGATCACCGAATCTCACTCCTTCTCTGGCCGTTCGTGGCGATACTCGGAGTCGGGACCTGGCCGTGGATTTATGAACTCGTAATGACCACACAACAATTCGGCCTGGCACAGCTCGACCCCGCCCGATTGAAGCAGGTTGCCGAGATCCTGGAACGATGGCGTGCTGTCCCGCTCGCTTTAATGATTATCTGTCTCGGTGTGCTGCCAGGCGTTTGCGAAGAATTGTTCTTCAGGGGTTTCCTTCTCTCCGGATTGAAGAAAGCCATTCGTCCCTGGATGGCCATCATCGCCTGCGGCACGATTTTTGGGGTGTTTCACGTCATCGCGGCTGAAGGAGCAACGCTGGAACGCCTGTTGCCAAGTACGGCACTTGGCTGCCTCCTCTCCTGGATCGCGATCCGAAGCGGCAGCGTTCTGCCTGGATTGGTGATGCACGTCCTGCACAATTCCACCCTGTTGGCACTAGCACATTTTCGAGATGAACTTGCCAATCTGTCACTGGGAGATATTCAGGCGGAACATCTTCCAACGAAGTGGCTGGCAACCTCTGCGCTGTGTATCGTCATTGGAATTGTCGGAGTCTGGTCGACAACCAGAGTGAGACATTCAACTTCTGAAGCTTGAGGCTTTGAGAACTCCTTGCATCCCCTATCGAAAGTCGGCGGGAAACCCCGGCATTTCTGAACGTGTCCGACTTCGTGAGCTTCAGTTTCAGGTACGGTCAGCATCAGGCTTCATCCTGGAAGCCGATGAATCTGCGACAATCCCCCGGGTGACGCGCGATGTTTCGATGCAATTTTCGGCGAATTATTTGATACCCGAATCGTCCGGTGATTCCGCAGCGACAGATTCGTGGTCGATAGAAGTTTCAGTCGTCCGCGCAGCATCCAGTTTAACGACATACGGATAAAGCCATTTGCCCCAAATGAAGTACTGTGCCACGAAAAACAGGAACAGCACCACCATGACGCCAACCATCTGAATCGCGCCGGGGATGATGATGGAAATGAGACCGACAAAGGCCGCCCCCATGACCAGCAAAAGCATGATTGCCAGGCTGACTGTCGGCGGTCGATTTGAGACAGGGCGTCGATTCACACGAGTTCTCCAGCCTCGACCATGTCTGATAATGCCGAGTGTCTGGCTTCCATACCTTGTTCGAGTGACTCGCGAAGCCGTTCTTCAGTCAGAAGAAAGCCCAACATGCCCCCGGGTGGCTCGAATGTGAATGTGTCAATCAACTTCATCTTCCCGGTTTCGACCAGCTCATAATTCTGGCGATGTTGCCACGATCGCATTGGTCCTTCAATTTGTTCTTCGAAGATCTCTGTATCCGAGATATGGGTATAGACATGGATGGAACGATGTTTGAAGCCAAATGAGGTGACACGAAATTCAATCCGCTCATTCACGGTCACGACTTCCGGCGCAGAGATAATTTCAAGCTTGAGCTCCGGATCACTGACCCGCGGAAGATTCGCAGGCGTCCCCAGGAATGCCCGCACGGCGGCAAGCGAACAGGGAAGGACAATTGAAGAAGAAAACTCAGCCATAGAGCGGAACTTTAAAGTATTCAGCGTGAATGCAACGGTAGGATTGTAGACTAGCAATCCAAATTCGGGCCGCCGAATGGCAGACCACCCGGTTACTCCCAGTTTGGAATTCCACCGGATTTTAGCTGTGCGCGATACAGTTCGTGGAACGGTCGAGTTGGCGACATCGGTGCGGATTCGTTCACGAGCAGCGGTTTGGTGTCCTTCCACCACTGTTCATAGAACTTTCGGAATTCGGCCGCCACTTCGGGGTGTTGGTCAATCACGTTCCTGGTTTGTGACGGATCGGCTTTCATGTCAAACAATTCCTTGTTGTTTACGAATCGGTATTGTTCGTTCCTCAATGAAAACCGTTCCCACTGATGATTGTCCGGGTTATCTCCTGTTTTCCAGCGACAAACGTGGGTGACAAGAGTGCGATCGCTCCATTCCGCTTCCGGGTCCAGCATCAGGGGCAACAGATTTCTGCCTTCCACTTGTTCTCCGGGCACATCCACACCCGCCAGCGCGGCCAGCGTCGGGGCGATATCGATATGCGCCGCAATGCGTTCGACCTTTTGTCCGCCTTTCAGATGACCATCCCAGCGGACAAAGAACGGCACACGCACTCCACCTTCATCCGGCGACCCTTTCAGACCTCGCATATCCGCGTTGTACGGCAGCATCTTTGTTCCATCTCCGGTAGTGCCCATGGCTTGTCCGAGTTTTCCTGAACCGCCCCCCGTCATTCCATTGTCGGACATGAAGATGACCACGGTATTCTCGAACAGCTTCCATTTGTCCAGTTGATCAAGCAGGCGGCCGACGTTGTCGTCGATGTTTTCGATCATTCCATAGAATCCTGCTTGTTGCTCCGTAAATCCCGCATCGAGAAATCGCTTTTTACTCGACTCCGGCGCCAGAAATGGCCCGTGCGGAGCATTGGTGGCAAGATACGCGAAGAACGGCTGATCCCGATCCTTCGTTTTCTCAATCCAGCCTAATGCAGCCCGGAAGAATACGTCTGTGCAAAACCCCTTCGTCTTCACGAATGATCCGTTGTGACGGATCACGGGATCGAAGTAAGAATTGTCAGGCGCGTCCGCACAGCTGCAGTCATAGGCCTGACCGATTCCCCCAGCGCCGTGGATAAAGGCCTCATCAAAACCACGATTGTGGGGCTGATAGGGTTCTTCGTCCCCCAGATGCCACTTACCGAAAATGCCTGACGTGTATCCGGCTTTCTTAAGCATCTGAGGCAGGGTGACTGCATCCAGGGTCAGGCGTTCTCTTTCAAGGATTGTGTGCGTAATCCCGTTTCGCATTGGGTGACGACCAGTCATCACCGCTGAACGAGTTGGGGAACATGTGGGACTCACCAGAAATCGATCGAATCGAACACTGGAATCAAACATGCGATCCATGTTGGGAGTTTTCAGCCAGGGATGGCCATGGCGTCCAACGGGACCGTAGCCCTGATCATCTGTGATCACCAGGATAATGTTCGGACGACTCCCTTCGAGCTTGCTCTGTCCTGCGGCGAAATCTGATGCCAGGGGAGCACACACTGCAATAACTGCAGAACAAAGCAGAATTCGCATTCCGTGATGGTGACGGTTCATATACGGTTCCTAACGAGTTTGCCTTGAAGAGTATCAGCGATGTTAATGGTCCGGTTTGTTCATTGTTGAAAACTCGGCCATCGACTTTAGCAGCTTTTGCACGGATTTACACCCGGTCCATGAATTATGAGCGTCGGCCGAATCGAGGCTGCTTGAGATCGGCAGGAGAATCCATCAGACTCCGCGTCCAATTATCTCACGCCATTCTCCGCGACTGCAACAATTGCCCTGCAGCTTCGCACATCCCAGCGATCCCGGCCCCGAATGTCGCCAAAGAGTGATCAGCCCACCGAACTGCCAGAAGCCAGAGACGCTGCGCCGGGAAGCATGCTGGAGTTGCTGCGAGTCGCCGTTCCACTGGTACTCAGCGCTGGCTCGTTGTCGCTGATGAGCGCTGTCGATCGAATCCTGCTCACCGGATATTCTGCCGATGCACTTGCCGCAGTCACTCCCGGTTCGATGCTGCACTGGACAGTCGTTTGCATCCCCATGGGAACGATTCTCTACGCGAATACGTTTATCTCTCAGTTTGACGGCGCCGGACTACCGAATCGGATGGCATCCTCGCTCTGGCAGGCCATCTGGCTCGCCATCGTTTGCGGTCTGCTGATGGTGGCACTGCTGCCGTACAGCCGGATGGTCTTTGAAGTCAGCGGTCAACCATCGGCAGTCATTTCGGAAGGGTCGGTGTATTTCAATACTCTGTGTGCCGGAAGCAGTATCCTGCTTCTCTCCATTGCACTCAGTTGTTACTTCAGCGGCCGCCGCAGAACATCGGTCGTGATGTACGTAAATATGCTGGGCGTCGTTGTTAACTTCGTCCTGGACTACCTGCTGATCTATGGAGTCGGGCCCTTCCCGGAACTCGGCATTCGAGGCGCGGCTATCGCCACGCTCATCGCAAGGTGCGGTGATATCATCATCTATTGCTTCCTGATTCACCGATCGGTCCGAAGGACAAACTTCCCACTGCTCGCGCATTGGCGTCCCAACTTTGAATTACTCGCAAAGTACTTTCGCTACGGTTTCCCCAGCGGACTTCATTACTTCGTGGATAACTCGGGGTTTACGATCTTTCTACTGATGATTGGCAACCTTGGGCGCGACGCTCTGGCATCGACCAACCTGGCATTCAGTGTGAATGGTCTGATTTTTGTCCCGCTCCTCGGATTCGGGACGGCGATTCAAACCATTGTTGGCCACCATCTGGGCGCTGGACTTCCGGATGCGGCGTCAAAGACCACATGGAATGCGGTCAAGCTGGGAATAGGCTGGACCGGCGTCACGAGCCTACTGCTGCTGACGATTCCCGAAGTTGCTTTGATGCCGTTTTCGGCCTTCGCTCAGGAACGTCCGGCCGCAGCGGCAGCACTTGATGAACTGACACCGTCGGTCATCCTTCTGCTTCGGTTTGTCGCGTTCTACTCCGTGTTCGATGCACTTGCCGTGATCTTTTCCTCGGCACTGCGTGGAGCTGGCGATACCGTCTATCCGATGCTGTTGACCATGGGGTCCAGCTGGCTGATCATGGTCGTACCCGCATGGTACTTGTCACGCCAGCCCACCACGACCCTCCCGCTGCTTTGGTGGACCTGTGCGCTGCACATTTCGTTTGCCGGAACGGCAATGTTCGTTCGCTTCCAAACCGGGCGCTGGAAGCGAATTCACCTGGTTGACTGTGCAGCGCCGGAATCCGGCAGCACCGCGACCTCAGATTGAATTCAGTTCGTCCGGCTTTGGAACAACCGGTTTCCCGGTTTCGACCGTCGCCCCGCAGTTGCCAGTCGCACAGCCGCCAGTTGAGCAACCGCCCCCAACGCATGGCGCACACATTGCTCCGCCGCAGACAGTTTCCGGGACCATGTAACAACGAGTGTAGGGAACCTGCCTGACAACCTGCTTCGCGACCATCCGCGTGCACGTGGCTTCCACTTGTCGTGGAACCGTCTTGCAAACGCGCTGTGTGGAGGTGTATGGCACTCGTTTCGTGACGCAATAAGGAACCTGTCGCGTCTGAGTCTCCGATACCATTTTGCAAACCGTGTAAGGAATCTGCCGCGTCTTTTGCTCTGTCATGATGCGACACGTCCGATAGGGTATTCGCTGAACTTTCGTTTCTGTCTCCATACGGCACACACGATAAGGAATTCGCTGAACCAGCTCCTTTGGCACCATTCGGGTCACCTGAACGGGCACAGTTTTTGTAACGGTCTCCGGAACGTATCGCGTCACCTGCACTGGACAATTCTGACGAACCACCTGTGGTACCATGACTGTGTAGGGGACCTGTTGTTCGACGACGCGAGGACACCAAACACGGCGGGCGATCTGCCGAGGCGGACATTGGGTCATGCAGACACTGGGGCCACATGGTCCACACACGATTCGAGGCAGCACCGGACCGGGAATGCATTGAGTTTGAGTGACCCAGCTACCGGTCATTCGTCGTACGCAGCGAGTTTTAGTTTCAGGACGCATGACTGTGTAGCAGCGTTCCTGCTGCACGGTCTCTGTCACACACTTCATTACGGTTTGCTGGTAGGTCTGTTGAACAGTCTCGCAAACAGGCTGCATCACCGTATATTTCTGCTCTCTCACATGTTCTTCGAAAACCGGTCGCTGAACAACATATTCATGGTCACGGTACTGGGTCTCATAGACCGGCCGCTGAACACAATACGTTTCCTCACGGACAGCTGTCTCGGTAACAGGACGGCAAACAGTGTAGGTTTCGTCTCGGTAGGCAGTTTCAGTCACGTTGCGGTAGCACGTTTGCTCGACGTCTTCGTAGACATTCTCGTACACCGTCCGCATGACTTTGTACTGCTCAGGCTCGTAAACCGTCTCGCAAACGGAACGGTAGCAGGTTTCGCTCATCACTTTACACGTGGTGTAGCACGACGCCGGAGCGCAGGCCGTCGTTGGGCAGCATGAATAAGAGGGCACACCACAAAGTCCCCCCATTGCCGTTCCGGACACAAACAGGAGTGCTGCCACGCCAGAGAAAATGATTTGCAATCGCATCTGTTGAACCTCCGCCCTCGATTCGGAAGTCCGCAAATCCGTTCGCGGAACTATGGCACTCAGTAGCTGGGCCTCGTTTGCTATTAGACCGTTGTTGTTTGGCTTCACCAAACCCAATCACTGCTGAGTTGTTGAAAAATCCCGGGTGGTCTTTTGAAAGAATCCACCTGCGTAAGAATCCTAAACCACAGAGCGCAGGATGCGGTGGCAGGCTGGGGAGTCTGAGGCAAACTCCTGCGTGCAAAATGTCAACATCCGCGCACGACCATACTTAGCGCTCTGGGCATTAATTCAACCACGTTCCGCGCAAATGTTCCCAGCGCAACACAACTACTGCACTTCAGCATTCGGCCAGCGCTTCGGCACATGGCACACGCGGCTTGAGGAAATTTCACTGTCGCGATGCGGATTGTCGATTTGACAATGCGTCGGCGTGTCCGCTGCGGGATCATTGAAATGTTTTCCACGCAGGTTTTGCTGAACCATCAAAGATAACTCAATCGCTACCAACTAACACACAACATAAACCCAATGGCAGCAGCGTGTTACAGCGGTGCAGATATCTTTTGGCCGAAATGCATCCGAATTGGCACACCGTTGGCAATGTACTTATCACAGTGACGACGAATGCACTCAACTACTGGAAGCTGAGTGTCAGAATGAATCAGAACACATCACAGGAGGTCTGGGACAATGTTAGTACTGACACGAAAAACCGAAGAAACAATCCGAATCGGCGATGACATTGTTATCAAAGTGACACGGATCGGAAATGGAACGGTCAAGCTGGGGATTGAGGCTCCGATCAATGTCCGCGTGCTTCGCGGCGAACTGGCTGCTGTTGAAAAGCCCGTCGCCGCACCAACAGTCTCGCTCCCCGGATTTGGTTTCGGTGTGCTTTCAGACCAGTTTCCGCACGTTGCCTAACCTCCTTCATTATCAAGTTTTCCCAACCTAGACAGTCTCAACAAATTCAGGAGAAATGGACATGACGGCCTTAAATCAAATCACACGACTTGCCCTGGTATCGATGCTGAGTTTCTGTGTTCCAGCAGCCGCCCAGTATCGGGGCTACACGAGTCCGACGGGTGCGTACGACAACAATACAAATAATTACCTGAGCACGCCGGGCTACAACTGCCCCAATGGGCAGTGTGTTCCTCGGTATGACAGCGTGGATCGGCCTGCAGCGTCCAATAATTGGATGCCGGAAATCAGAGACATGCAAAGTGATCTCGATACATGGAGATCACCAAATGCTTCGTCTGGCAATCCCTTCCACCGGGCTGCCGGATATCGGGGGACCAGCGGCGGGGAGTTTCCTGAACTGCCGGTGAGTTACTCTTCCGGTGCAGCAAACGGATATGGGAATGGTCGAGAGCTG
This sequence comes from Planctomycetaceae bacterium, assembly GCA_020426345.1. Classification (GTDB taxonomy): domain Bacteria; phylum Planctomycetota; class Planctomycetia; order Planctomycetales; family Planctomycetaceae; genus F1-80-MAGs062. The sequence goes on along the minus strand of JAGQQE010000255.1, from coordinate 429 downwards.
GATTGGAGAAATCGCTACGGCACACCAATCAATGATGGATACGATCGAGGTCTGCAGGATCCCTTCCGGGGACTGAATCGAGGTCGGAACAGCGACGCCGATCCATTCGGTTCGGGCGTAGGCCATCGACAGACTCGGTACCGAATTCCTCTGGATCGGAGCAATCCGGACGGTTCACAGTTTGATTCACGCGACTGGAATCAGCCACAGTTGAGTCGTGATCGATTTATCGGCCCCGCGACACCATCGTACGAAGACAGATACTCACCAACACCGGGACGCGATCCGTTTGTGCCAGCTCCAACACCCATTGGTCGCATGGACGATGAGGCTGATGCTATCAACAAGTTAATCTCCTCACGATATTCGAACCCAGTAAATATTCGAGCGATTTGGGCGATGTCCGCCAGCCAGGCCACAAACCTGTTC